>NZ_JAMPTM010000579.1 GCF_025403375.1 Frankia gtarii | reverse complement strand
CCCCCGAAGCCGCCGAAGCCGCCGCCCGGCCCGCCGGGGCCGCCCTGACCGTGGTGGCCGCCGAGCTGGTTGCCCTGGAAGCCGCCCTGACCAAGGCCGAAGTGCCCGGCCGCGCCCGAGCCGGCCAGCGCGTTATACGGAGGCAGTAGCTCGCAGGGCTGCACGATGACGAAGCCCTGGCCGGTGAACTGCATCTGCCAGCTCTCGCCGGTGTTGCCGCGCGGCCGCCACACCGCCGAGGACGTCACCGCCGCCTGCATCGACACCTGCAGGCCCGTCGACCAGCCGACGACCGCGTCCGCGTCCGCGAAGTAGTAGTTCTGGTGCGTGACGTGCATGACCAGCGGAGCACCCGACGTGCAGACCGCGACCTTGCCGTTGCCGCGCAGCTCCACCTGGTAGGAGCCGACGCCCGCGATGCCGACCTGGCTGTCGACCCGCACCAGGTCCCAGTTCAGGTCGGAGTTGAAGGCGAGGACGTTCTTGCCGTCGACGGTCAGCCCGTCGCCGGCCAGGTCGAGGATGTGGATGTCCTGCGCCTGGTTGGCGAGGAAGACCGAGCCGGAGCCGGAGACCTGCATGAGGTTCAGGCCCTCGCCACCGCTGAAGAAGCTGCGGAAGTGCCCGCCCCAGCCCTCCCAGTGCGCGTCGAAGTTCGCGGCCCCCTGATAGGCGACCATCGCGCCCTTGCGGGCGTAGAACTCGCGCATCCCCCGCGCGCCGAGCGTCGCCCGCAGCATCTTGCCGTTCTGCAGCGAGAACGGCTCGTCGGAGGGCCGCTCGGGGTTGTCGAGCAGGCTGCTGCGGATCCCCCCCGCCGGACCCCCCGGAC
>NZ_JAMPTM010000578.1 GCF_025403375.1 Frankia gtarii | reverse complement strand
CCGCCGCACCGCCGCACCGCCGCACCGCCGCACCGCACGAGCGTGCCGGCGTCCCTCCCCGCCGCCGCCGACCCCACACCCTGCGGGTATCGACCGACCACATGGGGACACGTCGACCGTGGGGCACACTGTCGGTATGGCGCACTATCGGCGTGGCCGGAAGGTTCCCGCGCTTCGTCCCACTCGACGCCACCTCGTCGGCGGGTTGACGGTGGTCGCAGTGTTCGCCCTGGTGGGGCTGACGGCGTGGAACCCGATCGCGGCCGTACCCGCGTTGGCAGCGATCATCGTGCTCGGCGTGATCGACCGGGCCATCGTGACGGCCGCACCCGGTGCAGGCGACCTGCCCTCCGGCCCGGCGGCCTTCAGTGGCGACGAGCCCGAGTGGGCCGATGACCTCGACACGCCGACGCAGGTGCTCCCGCGGCTGACCTTCGGCTACGCCCGGGCGACAAGCAACGGCGAGCAGTACGAGGAGCCCGACCAGGACGCGGTGCGCACCATGGCGATCGACATGCGCGGCTACCTCGACGAGGCGGGCCCCGGTCGGATGGGCTGAGCGGTCCCGCCCGCCCGCCGGGCGAGCAGACCGAGCACGGCCTCCGTCGCCGCGCGCACCGCCGCCGCCTCGTCGGTGCCGCCGGCGGCGGCTTCGCGACCTGCCGCGAAGCCGACCAGGAACGCGGTGAGCGGCGCCGCCGGGCGCGCGACCCCGTGGGCGACCTCCCGGGTGAGATCGAGCAGCGCGGCCACGTCGACGCCTGCCATCGCCAGGCGGAGCTCGGCGCTGACCTGCACGACCCAGCGGTCGACGACGTCGCCGTCACCGGCGGGCGGCGGGGTGGAGGCC
>NZ_JAMPTM010000577.1 GCF_025403375.1 Frankia gtarii | reverse complement strand
GGTTCGGGTTCCCAGGGGCGGCGGTGGTTGACGACCCAGGGGAGCTCCGTGCGGGGCGAGCGGTGGCCGCGGATCAGGTCGGCGAGGGTTCGTCCGGCCAGGGCGGCGGCGGTCACGCCGTCGCCGATGTAACCGCCGGCCCAGCCCAGGCCCGTGTCGGGGTCGAAGGAGACGCCGGGGGTCCAGTCGCGGGGGACGCCGAGGGGGCCGCCCCAGCAGTGGGTGATCCGGGCGTTCGCGGCGGCCGGGAACAGAGTGGCCAGGGTGCGGCGGAGGTGCTCGAAGACGGCGGGGGAGGAGTCGAACGCGGGGCTGGTGCGCGAGCCGAAGTGATACGGCGCGCCGCGGCCGCCGAGGACGATCCGGCCGTCGGCGCTTCGCCGGGCGTAGACGATCAGCCGGCGTCCGTCGGACAGGGTGACCCGGCGATTCCAGCCGATCTCCGCCCAGACCGATTCCGGTAGCGGCTCCGTGGCGATGATCAGAGAGTAGATGGGAACGAGGTCACGACGCACGCCGGGCAGGGCGGCGGTGTAGCCCTCGGTGGCGCGCACGATGGCGTCGGCCTGGATCTCGCCGTCGGCCAGTACCACTCGACCGGGCTCGATGCGCCGGGCGGGGGAGTGTTCGAACAGCTCGGCGCCGTGGTGCTGCACCGCCGCCGCGAGGCCGCGGACCAGCTTGAGCGGGTGCAGCGCGGCGCACTGCGGGTCGAGGATCCCGCCGAGCGCGCCGGGCACCCGGATGAGGCGCGCGGCCTGGTCGGCGTCCAGCCACCGGGGCGCGGACTCGCCGGTGGGCGCGCCGGCGTCGGCGCCGGCGGCGGCGGGGAGGGCGGCGCGCAGGCGGGTGAGC
>NZ_JAMPTM010000576.1 GCF_025403375.1 Frankia gtarii | reverse complement strand
CTCCCCGCCGGGCGCGGCGGTCCCGAACCCCTTGACGAACACGAACGCCACCAGCGCCACCACCAGGAAAATCAGCACGCTCAACGACGACCCGACCCCCAGATTCAGCGCCGTGAACAGATTGTCGTATCCGAGAATCGACACCGACCGGGTGTCATACGACCCGCCCGTCAACACATAGATGTTGTCGAAGATCCGGAAAGCGTCGAGGACCCGGAACAGCAACGCCACAAGGATCGCCGGTCTCATCAGCGGCAGCGTCACCCACCACAACCGCGCCCACGGCCCCGCCCCGTCCACCCGCGCCGCCCGCAGCAGCTCCTCGTCCACCAGCGCCAACCCCGCCAGCAGCAGCAACGCCATGAACGGCGTCGTCTTCCACACCTCCGCACCGATGATCACCGCGATACCCCACGACTGCGACGTCAACGGCGCCGCATCCCCGAACAACCCGGACAGATACCCCGTCCCCGGCGTCCAGGCGTACTGCCAGCCGAACGCCGCGACCACCGTCACGATCCCGTACGGAATCAGGATCACCGTGCGCACCAGCCCACGACCCACCACCGCCCGGTGCATCACCAGCGCCAACACCAACCCCAGCACAAACTCGACCGCCACCGACACCACCGTGATCACCGCCGTGACCGCCAGCGCCCTCCACCACAACGACGACCCCAGCACCGTGGCGTAGTTCCCCACCCCCACGAACGACGACTGCGCCGGGAACCGCAGGTCATAGCGACGCAGCGACAGGTACACCGCATAGCCGATCGGATAACCCGCCACCGCGACGATCACCACCACCGCCGGCGCGCACAGCAGCCACCCCAACCGCCGCTGCGCCCGCTGCTGCGCCGTGAACCCC
>NZ_JAMPTM010000575.1 GCF_025403375.1 Frankia gtarii | reverse complement strand
GGAGGGGTGGGCGGAGCCGCCACCACCTATCTCGCCGCCGCCGGCGTCGGGCGCCTGGTGCTGGTCCATCCCGGCCCGTTGGAGAAGCCCGATCTGAACCGCCAGACCCTGATGCGCCCCGACCGCATCGGCGAGTCCCGAGTCGTGATCGCCGCGGAAACCCTGAGTCTGCACTACCCGGACGTCGTGGTGGAGACCTGGGACCGGGACCTGTTCGACCCGATGCTCCCCGAGCTGGTGGCCGCTGCCGACGTCGTGATCGACGCCCGCCACAACTTCCCCGAACGCTTCCAGATCAACCGGATGTGCCTGGGTGCGGAGGTGCCTCTGGTCGTCGCGGCGATGAACGCCACCGAGATCCAGCTGCTCACCGTCGCCGGGGACGGTCCGTGTCTGCGGTGCGTCTTCGCCGAGGGCGACCCAGAATGGGACCCCCTGGGGTTTCCCGTCTTCGGAGCGGTCGCGGGGACGGTTGGGTGCCTCGCGGCGATGGAAGTCATCAAGCTCGTCTCCGGATTCGGCGAGCCGGCCGCCGGCCGGCTGCTCGTCGCCGATCTGTGGGATCTGGACGTCCGCACACTGTCGGTGGCGCGTGACCCCGCCTGTGTGGACTGCAGCTTCCGGCGGCCGTCGGCTGGCGCGACCCGGCTGGACGGCACTTCCCGGCGGTGAGGCTGTCGCCCATGCCGGCCCGTCTTCCGGCAGCCGGCGGGGCGGCCCATCCCTGTCGTCAGGCGGGCTGACTCCCAGGCCCGGTCGTCAGGCGGGCCGGCGCGGGGAGTGCGGCTGCGTCGTTGTGTTCCCGCCGGGAAGTTCGACGGGCGTCTGCTCCGGCTGGGTGGTGATGCCGGGTTGTGGGCTCGGTGTGTCCGGGGG
>NZ_JAMPTM010000574.1 GCF_025403375.1 Frankia gtarii | reverse complement strand
GGGCGGGACGGGGGATGCTTCTTTACGCCGCCGCAATCGCTGCCGGCCTGACCGCGACGCTGAGCTGCGCGTGGGCCGCGCGTCGGCTCGGCCGGGCCCGCGGCCGCTGGCTGATCTGGCTGTCGTCCGCGCTGACCGCCTGGACCGTGGGGCAGACGGCCTGGACGCTGCACCGCTGGGATCGGCTTGCCACCGTCCGCCCGATGGTCGCGGACGTCGGGTACCTCGCGGATGCCGGGCAGCTCGCCATGTCCGTCCTGGCGCTCGCCGCCCTCGCGGCGGTACCGGCAAGCCGGGCGCGGCGTTCTCGGCTCCGTTCCACGCTGCTCGCCACCACGACCTCGGCCGGGAAGCTGGGCGGGATGGGCTGGCCGGCCGGCGGGGGCTCGCGACTGAATCGCCTCACTCACGGCCTGCGGTTCGCCGGCATGCCCGTTGGCGGTGCTGGTAGTGGCGGCCCAGGCGGTGGGTCGCGGTCGTCCGGGGGGCTCGCCGGGCGACCGGCCACCGCCCTCGACGAGATCATCCTCGGCGGCTCGCTGTTCCTGCTCACCTGGGCGGGGCTCCTGGCCGGCCTCGATGAGGCTGAAACCGCAGACACCACCGGGGGCGAGAGTGCCGTCGGGGCGGTGCGGCATCTGGTGGCGGTGGCGCATCCGCTCGCGGTCCTCGTGCTGGCACTCGCGGTCCTGCACGTCGCGGGCTTCCGCCAGCCGGTGGACCTGCCGGCCGTCGCCACCGCCGGGATCGGCCTGGTCTTCCTGGCCGCCGTCGGCGTCTGGTGCGCACAGGTCGGCGGCGATGCCAGTGCCAGCCGACTGGGTAGCTCGTTGGCAGGTCTGGGGGCGGTGGTGGGCGCCTTGCTCGTCACTGGTGCGGCCTGGCG
>NZ_JAMPTM010000573.1 GCF_025403375.1 Frankia gtarii | reverse complement strand
GGGCTGACCGGAGCGACCGGCGTCGGGGCGCACCGCCAGGGTCTGGTGGATCTGGGACTGGCCGCCCTCGAAGCTGAGCGCGGAGCCGGCCATGTACAGCCGCCACACCCGGGCCCGTCCGGCGCCGACCTGCGCGACGGCGGCGTCCCAGTTCTCCTCCAGCCGGCGCACCCAGGCCCGCAGGGTCAGGGCGTAGTGCTCGCGCAGGTTCTCGACGTGGCGGACCTCGAACCCGGCGGCCTGCGTCAGCGTGGTCATCAGGCCGATCTCGTGCAGTTCGCCGTCCGGGAAGACATAGCGGCGCAGGAAGTCGCGGCCCTTGGGCAGGGGGATCGGACCGAGGTGGGGCTGGTAGCGGTAGGCCCCGGCCGGGTCGCCGGGGGAGGAGATGCCGTGGTTGAGCAGCCGCCCGCCGGGGCGCAGCAGCGAGTACAGGTTGGCGAAGTAGGTCGGTAGCATCGCCCGTCCGACGTGCTCGACCATGCCGACGGAGCTGATCGCGTCGAAGGGGCCGTCGGGGATCTCCCGGTAGTCCTGCAGGCGGATCTCGACGGCGTCGGTGAGGCCGGCCTCGGCGATCCGGCGGCGAGCCTGCGCCGCCTGCTCCACCGAGATCGTCACCCCCACGCCGCGGACGCCATGATGGCGGGCGGCGTGGATGAGCATGCTGCCCCATCCGCAGCCGACGTCGAGCAGCCGCTCGCCGGGACGCAGCCCGAGTTTGCGGCAGACCAGCTCGTGCTTGGCGGTCTGGGCGGCATCGAGCCCGGCCGTCGGTGACTCCCACACCCCGCAGGAGTAGGTCATCGTCGGGCCGAGGAGCAGCCGGTAGAACGCGTTGGACACGTCGTAGTGATGGGAGATCGCCGCGGCGTCGCGGTGGCGACTGTGGCGTCGCCCGTGCAGCCGCGCCTCCTGCGGC
>NZ_JAMPTM010000572.1 GCF_025403375.1 Frankia gtarii | reverse complement strand
GATCGGGGTGGTCGGGCTCGGCACCATGGGGGCCGGGATCGCCGAGGTGCTGGCCCGGGCCGGGCTCGACGTCGTCGGCGTCGAACGGGACGCCGAAGCGCTGGCCCAGGGGAACGCGCGGATCGAGCGTTCCCTGAACCGGGCGGCCCGGCACGGCCGCCTGGCCGACGCCGACCGCGGTGACCTGCTCGGCCGGCTGAGCCTTGGCACCGAACTCGCCGCGGTGGCCGGCTGCGACCTGGTGATCGAGGCCGTCGACGAACGGCTCGACGTCAAGACCGCGCTGTTCGCCCGGCTCGACGAGGTCTGCCCGCCGGCGACCGTCCTCGCGACGAACACGAGCTCCCTGTCCGTGACGGAGCTCGCCGCGGGCACCGGTCGCTCGGCGCGGGTGCTCGGCATGCACTGGTTCAACCCGGCTCCGGTGATGGGCCTGGTCGAGGTCGTCCGCACGGTGGTGACCGACCCCGATGCCCTGGCCGCGGTGGTCTCGCTGGTGGGCGCGGTCGGCAAGACGGCCGTCGTCGCCGCGGACCGGGCCGGGTTCATCGTCAACGCGCTGCTGTTCGGCTACCTCAACAACGCGGTGCGGATGGTCGAGGCGCGCTTCGCCACCCGGGAGGACATCGACGCCGCGATGCGGCTCGGCTGCGGTCACCCGATGGGGCCGCTGGCCCTGCTGGACCTCATCGGCCTCGACGCCGCGCACGCCATCCTCGCGTCGATGTACGACCAGACCCGCGATCACCTGCATGCCCCGGCGCCGCTGCTGGGCCAGCTCGTCGCGGCCGGCCTGCTGGGCCGCAAGACCGGCCGCGGCTTCTACACGTACCCGGGGACGGACACCACCGAGGTGGTTCCCCGGGGCCCCGGCAGGGCGGACCCCGGTGCGGTCAGGGAGCCCGGCGGGACGGCTGGTGGGGAGGGCGCAGCTGGTGGGGAG
>NZ_JAMPTM010000571.1 GCF_025403375.1 Frankia gtarii | reverse complement strand
GTCCACCCCGGCCCCGTCACGATCGCCGGGCGTCCAGTTCCCCTCCGGCGGCTACCTCGGGATGGGAGCGGTCGCTCTGCTGGTGGTCGCGCTGTTCTCCGTGCGGCTGTGGCGCCGCCGGCACTACGTCCCCGGCAGCGGTGTCCGCGACGACCTCGACGAGGCGCCGGTCATCCGCCAGCTCGCTGTCGCCTACAACACGGCCACCGCCGAACGTGACGCCGACGGCGAGCTGGTCGTCGTGCGCCCGCCGGGCGACCCGCACGTCACCGGCCGCCGCCACGCGGCAGCCACCGCCACCGCCCACACTGCCCCCTCCGGCACCCGGGTCGTCGGCACGACCGGCGACGGCCAGCCGCTGGCGCTCGACCTGGCCGCCACCCGCGGCCTCGGGCTGATCGGACCCGGTGCGGACGCCGCGATCCGCGCCCTGCTCGTCGCGCTGCTCGCCGATCGTCACCAGCCCGACGCCGCCCCCGTCGAGATCCTCGTTCCGGCTGCGGATGTGCGGCGGATGCTGGGCGAGGACACCACCGCCGCGCCGCCGCAGCGGCTGCACGTCGTCGCCGACCTGGCCACGCTGCTGGACCGGCTGGAGGCCGACGTCGTCACCCGGGCCCGGCGGGCCGCGGCCGGGGAGGACCCCCGCCGTGCCACCCTGGTCGTCGTCGCGGCCCCTGACCAGACGTCGGATCGCCGCCTTCAGGCCGTGCTCGACAACGGCTCCCCGCTCGGTGTCGTCGGCATCCTGTACGGGCAGTGGCGGCCTGGAGCGACCGCCCGGGTGCGGCCAGACGGGGTGGTCGGCGCCGCGAGCCCCGACATCGCCGCCGCCCTGACAGGCAGCCGACTGTTCACCCTGCCCGAGACCGACACCGCCCAGCTACTCGACCTGCTCACCGACGCCGACGCGCCAGCCGCCAACCAGGAGGAATTCCGGCGGGCAAACCCTACCCAGGGGCCCCCGCC
>NZ_JAMPTM010000570.1 GCF_025403375.1 Frankia gtarii | reverse complement strand
CGCCGAGCCCGCTGGCGCCCAGCCCGCCCGTGCCGATGCCGCCCGCGCCCAAGCCGCCCGTGAGCGAAGCCATCCGTTCCGCGGCGAGCCGGTGCGCGTTGGTGGTCGCGTCGCGGACCGCCGCGAGGATCAGATCGGCGAGTGTCTCGGTGTCCTCGGGATCGACCGCCTCGGGGCTGATCGTGAGGTCGACGAGCTCGCCGCCGCCGTTGACGGTGGCCCGGACCAGGCCGCCCCCGGCCGTGCCGTCCACCCGGGAGGAGGCGAGCTCCTCCTGGGCCGACAGGAGCGCGGCCTGCATCTTCTGCGCCTGCTGGAGGATCTGCCCCAAGTGGGCCCCACCTCCGGTGGGCAGTGCACCGCCGGCCGGGGTCCCATCGGCGGCGGGGGTCTGCGGGTTCGACATGTCGATGAGCCTACGTTGCCTTCAGGAGGCTACGTTGCCTTCAGCTTGTCGGGATCTGTTCGATGATCGTGGCGCCGAGCCCGGTCCGCAGCAGTGACATCGCCGCCTCAGCACCGCCGCGTGCCCCGCCCGCATGCCCTGGGGCATCGTCGTCGTCGAGGGACGGCTCGTCGTTGACCGGCCGGGCGACGGCCGTGCCGTCGCCCCCCGCCGAACCGTGCCCACCGGTGCCGGCCGGTCCGCCACCATCCTGACCGCCGCGATGATCCCCAGCCCGCCCTGACCCTGGGACGCCACCACTCTGACCAGGCCCACCCCCACCGACGTTGTTCTGGCCGGCGCTGTTCCGGCCAGCGATGCTCTGGCCAGCGATGCTCTGGCCGGCGTTGTTCTGGCCGGCGTTGTGCGTACCGGCGTCGCGCTGCCTGACGATGCCGTGAGCGGCGTCGGGCCCCTCGCCGTGGTCGCCGCCGAAGTGCGCACCGCTGCCGCCGTCCCCGACGTGATCGTGTGGCGGCGGGGTGGGCCCGGGGTATCGAGGGTAGTTGCCGCCCTGGTCCGGATC
>NZ_JAMPTM010000056.1 GCF_025403375.1 Frankia gtarii | reverse complement strand
CCGCCACCCGGCGCCGCTCGGCCCGCTGCCACCAGGACCGAAACCGCCCAGATCGGCGTGGCCGAGGCGCGGCCCGCGGCATCGTCCATCGCAGCCGCAGCCGCAGCCGCAGCCGCAGCCGCAGCCGCAGCCCGCCCCGCAGCGCACGCTATTCCGGCGCCGTCACCCCGGCCCGGTGGGCTGAAGTCGGGACCCGAGCCTTCGGTCGTCGACCCCCTCGCCACCGGGTAGGCCGCGGCGGAACCCCACGGGAACGCTCGTCTTCCATAACGCGCGTCCCGCATGGAGTAGAACGCTGCCCATGACGGACAACGGGGGAGCGGTCCGGCGGGCTGGGCGACGTGGGCTGTTGATCTCCATCGGGATTGCCGGCGTGTTGGCGGCTACCGCGATAGCGGGGGTCTTCGTCCTACCCGGCCGGGAGTACGACGATCAACAGGCCAGGGCTGCACTGCAGAGCGGGCTGCTGACCGCAGCCGCCGCCCTGGTCGTCGTCGTCGGCGCTCTGATCGCCCTGGACGAGACCCGCCAGGCCAACGCCGAAATCCGTCGCGCGAACGAGAACACCCACGTCCGCGAGCTCTACACCCGTGCCGTCGACCAGCTCGGGTCGGACAACGTCACGATCCGGCTTGGCGGCATCTACGCCCTGGAACGTATCGCCGTCGACTCGCCCGCCGACCAGCGGACCGTCGTCGCGGTCCTCTCCGCCTTCGTCCGAGTCCGCAGCACCGCTCTCGCTCAGCGGTCCGCCTCTCGCGGCGGGCCCGACGACGAACCACAGCGACCCGTGCCCCCAGCGGCCGACATCCGCGCCGCCGTTCAGGTCCTGGGCCGTCTCCCCAGCCGAGACGGCATCCCGCGCTCCGATCTCAACGGCGCCGACCTCACCGGACCCGCCAGCCTGGCCCAGCTTGACCTGGCTGGGGCGAATCTCGCCGGCACCATGCTCAGCAGGGCGGACCTCACCGGCGCCGTCCTGAGCGGGGCGGACCTCACCGACGCCCGGCTGCGCGAGGCGAATCTGAGCGGTGCCTGGCTCGACGGGGCGAACCTGACCAGCGCCCGGCTGAGCGGGGCGGACCTGACTCGTGCCTGGCTCGACGATGCGAACCTCACCAACACCCGGCTCAGCCGAGCCGACCTCACCCACGTGGGTGCGCTGTCCCAGGAACAGGTGGACACCGCCCGGGGGGACAGGTCGACCCGGTTGCCGACCTGGCTGGTCCGCCCGGTGTCATGGGGCCAGCCGGAGTCACCGGACGACCAGTGAGCGTCGCAACCGACGGTCCGTCCCGAACCGGCCGGCGGGGCTCCCGGGCCGTCGCCTCGCACGGACAGGGCGAACGTAGTCTGATGAGGAGTGACATGGATGTCCTGATGCTTGGCCCGACAGCGCCTGAGCGAGTCGTGCTCTTCGCGGCCGGAGCAGGTGGCGACCCGGAGCGCTACCGGCCGCTGCTGGACCACCTCGCCGCCCACGGATGCCAGGTCATCGCGCCCCGCTTCGAGCGCCTGACTGCGCGGGAGGCGACCACGACTGAGTTGCTCGCGCGACCAGCCGGGCTGGTCGAGGCGCTCCACCGCCATGCCTCTGCGGACGCGGCGACCGTGGCGGTGGGCCACTCGATCGGCGGATGGGCCGCCCTCTGCCTGGCCGGTGCGACCCCCTGGGAGCGGGACGGCGAGCCGCTGAAGGTGCCGCGGGAACCACGTGTCAGCCGGCTCGCCCTGTACGCGCCGGCCACCGGCTGGTTCGCCGCTCCCGGCGCCCTGGACGCGGTGACGGTTCCCGTCCTTGTCTACGCCGGTGAGCTGGACACCGTCACGTCCGTCGAGCAGGCCATCCACCTGAAAAGCGCATCGGCCCACGTCGACCTGCGCATCGTGCCGAAAGCGGGTCACTTCAGCTTCATGAACTCGCCCCCGCCGGGCATGGCCGACGACGGCGACGGCTTCGACCGTGACCGGTTCCTGCGCGACCTCGCGCAGGCGACCCTGGAGTTCGCGTTGGCGTCCTGACACGGCGAAAGGATCGGGAGGGTCTTACGCAATCACCAGGATTGGACTGCCGATGAAGGTGCGCGCCGATCTGAACATCTCGCTCGACGGCTTCGGGTCGACGGCCGACGGAACCCCCGACGATCCACTCGGCAAGGACTGGTTCCGGCTCGTCGACGCCTACACCGCCACGCGCACCTTCCGCGAACGAGTGCTCGGCGACACGAGCGGCGCGGGCACGACGGGCGTCGACGACACCTACGCCGCGAACTACTTCGTCGAGATCGGCGCCGAGATCATGGGAGCCGGCATGTTCGGTCTGCATGTGCACTCGAACGATCCCGAGTGGCAGGGCTGGTGGGGGGAGAACCCGCCCTTCCACGCGCCGGTCCTCGTGCTCACCCACGAGGAGCGCCCGGACCTCGTGATGGCGGGCGGCACCACCTTCCGCTTCCTGGTGGCCACGCCCGAGGAGGCGCTCCGGTTGGCGGCGGACGCCGCCGGCGGGCTCGACGTCCGGATCGGCGGCGGACCGACGGTGGTCCGCGACTTCCTCAGGGCCGGCCTCATCGACGAACTCCACGTCGCCATCGCCCCGATCCTCCTCGGCGGCGGCGTTCGCCTCTGGGACGAGTTGCGCGGCCTCGAACACAACTACTCGGTGGCAGCGGAGACCGCGGAGAGCGGCACCGTGCATCTCGTCTTCACCCGGAGCACGGGCGGTGTCGAGACTCCCGGCGCCGAGCCGTGGCGCCCCGTGGGCAACACCATCTGAGCCAGGCCAACCAGGACAATCATCGCCTGCTGTAGCGCGGCGGCCGCCCTTGCCGTGCACTTCAAGCTGTAGTGAGCCGGTTCTGTCGGCGGCCAGCGCGGTGTCGAGTATCGACTCGACGGTCCGCCGTTCACCCAGTCGTGGTCGGTTTGGGGCGGTAACGGAAGACGGTGGCGCGCTCCGTCAGCGCGCGACGGAGCGCTCGATCAGCTGCAGGGCGGCGGCTTTGGCGAGGTGCAGCTCGTCCTCGCCGATGCCTGACTTGTGCAGGAACTCGATTCCCTGCATGACGGCGATCAGCGCCCGGGCGGTCTGCTCCGGATCGATGTCGGTGTCGATCTCGCCGCTCTGCTGGGCCTGGGCGATCTGCCGGGCGAACAGTGCGAGGGTCTCGGAGTAGATCTGGTACGAGCGGGTCCGAACCTGCTCGTCCTGGGTGCTCAGGGCCGCGGCGCTGTTGGCCAGCAGGCAGCCTTGCGGCGGCAGGTCAAGGCGGCCGTCGTCCTCGAACGTGACAGCTGACGTGAGCCCGTGCCACGGGCTGGGGTCGGCGGTGATGGCGGCCTCGAGCCCGGCGTACTGATCAGTGCAGTAGTCGTCCAGGATCCGGATGAACAGATCGTGCTTGTTGCCAAACGCTCCGTAAAGACTCTGCGTCCCCAGTCCTGTCGCGTCGGTGAGGTCCTGGACCGAGGTGGCCGCGTAGCCGTCGCGCCAGAACCTGGCTCTCGCGGCGGTGAGCACGGCCTGCTCGTCGAACTTCCTCGGCCTGGGCATGCCCTGACTCTACCGATTATTGAGTGAACCCTCAAGTTTGACAATCGGCGCCGTCGGTGCGAATTATTGAGGGGACGCTCCATAACTCGATCGCAGGGACACCGCACATGACGGCAGGACCGCTCGAAGGCAAGACCGCGCTGGTGACAGGGGGATCCAGGGGCGTCGGCGCCGGTATCGTCGCTCGGCTGGCGGCCGACGGCGCGAAGGTGGCGTTCACCTACGCGAGTTCCGAGGATCGCGCGGAGGCCGTGGCATCCGCGGCCGTCGCGACGGGGGGCGTCGCGCACGCGATCCACGCCGACAGCATGCACGAGCAGGACGTCGTGTCTGCTGTCGCGCAGGCCGTCGAGCGGTTCGGCGGCCTGGACATCCTGGTCAACAACGCCGGCGTCGGCAGCTTCACCGCGATCACCGACCTGACGATGGAGGAGATCGACTCGATGCTGACGATCAACGTGCGGTCTGCGATCGTCGCTATCCGCGAGTCGCTGGCGCACCTGGGTGACGGCGGGCGGATCATCAACATCGGCAGCATCAACGCCGACCGCATGCCGTTTCCCGGCGGGTCGATCTATGCCATGACCAAGGGTGCGCTGGCCAGCCTGACCCGCGGGCTCGCACGAGAGCTGGCCCCGCGCGGAATCACCATCAACAACATCCAGCCCGGCCCGGTCGACACCGAGGCCAACCCGGCCGACGGGCCCGCCGCGTCGTCCATGCTCGGAGTCATGGCGACGGACCGGTTCGGGACCGCGGCCGAGGTCGGCGCGTTCGTGTCCTACCTCGCCGGGCCCGACGCCGCCTACATCACCGGCTCCAGCCTGAACATCGACGGTGGATTCGGTGCGTGACCACGGGCCACGGGCCAGCATGACCGACCGGCGGCACGGGCTGCCTGACGACAGGTTGGCGGCCTCCCCACCCGCTACTGGCCGGATTCCCGATCCCGTCGACCCCGGATCCGGTTGGCATCGGTGCCACGGCCCCGATTCTGGGGTGCAGTTTCATGCAGGTAGATCCAGTCCCAAGGACTGCTGCGGGAGTCTGTGACATCTGAGATCGCTTGGCCGATGGCTGTGCTGGAAGGATGTTGCTGTGCGAAGCCAATTCCCGAGGAATTGCGCGACGACATCGAGCCGGATCGGGTGGGGTCAGCATTCGTGGCGACAAGCAGTCAAGGTGGAGCGACCGCAGCTTGAATGCACCGATCGGATTCCACGCCATTTCAGTTGATCTGTAGCGATGGTTAACGTCTGGTAGTCGTTTGGCCGACCTTCGCCTCCACGTTCGTCCCTACCGACCCGGCATCGGCAGGCAGGCAGACGGACGTGCTCGGCGACCAGGTTCAGGTCGTCATACCGAAGATCGATCTCCGAAACACCGATCACCGGACAAACCCGACGGTGCATCCAGGCTGAGGGCCACTGTCTGGAACACACCAGCGAGCCGGTTGAGGGCCGACGCTATCGGCGACTGTCTCCGGGAATCGGTAGCTCCTGATCCGAGCCGCAGCGTGGCTCCTCCTGGCAGGGCGGTATGGGAGCGGCTCTGCGCCGCCGGACTCGTCACCAGCCGCGGGCGCGCCACTCCGCCAGGTGCGGCCGCTCCGTGCCGATGGTCGAGTCGAAGCCGTGGCCCGGGTAGATCCACGTCGTGTCCGGCAGGGGGCCGAAGACCTTGCGCTCCAGGTCATCCATCAGCGTGACGAAGGCGTCGGCGTTGCCGAAGGTGTTGCCCGGGCCGCCGGGGAACAGGCAGTCGCCGGTGAACAGGTGCGGGGCGGCGGGGTCGGCGTCGTAGAGCAGCGCAATGGAGCCGGGGGTGTGGCCGACCAGGTGGATCGCGCGCAGGGTCGCCCGGCCGACGGTGATCTCGTCGCCGTCGTGCACGACCCGGGAGGTGGGCACGGGGATCTGCGGGGCGTCGTCGGCGTGGGCGACGGTGGTCGCGCCGGTGGCGGCCACCACCTCGGCGAGCGCCTGCACGTGGTCGCCGTGCCGGTGGCTGGTGACCACCGTGGCCAGGCCCGCGTCGCCGACCAGCCGCAGCAGTGTGTCGGCCTCGTTCGCGGCGTCGATGAGGAGCTGCTCCCCGGTGACGGGGCAGCGCAGCAGGTAGGCGTTGTTGTCCGCCGGGCCGACCGCGACCTTGGTCACCGTCAGGCCGGACAGGGCCCGGGTGTCCGCCGGGCCGCCGACGGTGACCTTCCCGGTGTAGCCGTCGGCGGTGGTGGTCGCATCGGCCTCGTCGCCGTGGGCGTTGCTCATGGGTGGCTCCCTCTCCGGGCAGACAGCTGGGTCTGGTCAGGTGTCGCGTCCGACTGAGGTGATTGTCGGCGCCCCGTGGGTCACCGACGCCGCGGACCGGCGTGAGGCCACGCCGGGTGCGGAACACCAGCTCCAGGCAGGTCGTTATTTTTCGTCAGGTGTCGGCCGTGCCGCCGACCCGCGGGCGGATGCCCGCCGGACGGTGCCGGCGACCGGCCGTGGAAAAACTGTCGGACCCCATCCGTAGCATGGCCACACTCGCCCAGGTCCGATTTTCCGGAAGATCATGAGGGATCGACGATGGCCGACCGACTTGTCGTGCGTGGCGCGCGTGAGCACAACCTCCGCGACGTCGATCTCGATCTGCCCCGCGACGCGCTGATCGTCTTCACCGGCATGTCGGGGTCCGGCAAGTCCAGCCTCGCCTTCGACACCATCTTCGCCGAGGGGCAGCGGCGCTACGTGGAGTCGCTGTCGGCCTACGCCCGCCAGTTCCTCGGCCAGATGGACAAGCCCGATGTGGACTTCATCGAGGGGCTGTCGCCGGCGGTCTCCATCGACCAGAAGTCGACCTCGCGCAACCCCCGCTCCACCGTCGGCACGATCACCGAGGTCTACGACTACCTGCGCCTGCTGTTCGCGCGCGCCGGCCGGCCGCACTGTCCGAAGTGCGGGCGGCCGATCTCCCGGCAGACCCCGCAGCAGATCGTCGACCGGCTGCTGGAGCTGCCCGAGGGCACCCGCTTCCAGGTGCTCGCCCCCGTGGTCCGCGGGCGCAAGGGCGAGTACCTCGACCTGTTCGCCGAGCTGCAGAGCTCCGGGTTCGCCCGGGCCCGCGTCGACGGCACCGTCGTGGCGCTCACCGACGTGCCGAAGCTGGAGAAGCAGCGCAAGCACACGATCGAGGTCGTGGTCGACCGGCTGGCGGCCAAGGAGTCGGCCAAGCGGCGCCTGACCGACTCGGTGGAGACCGCGCTGCGCCTGGGCAGCGGTCTGGTCCTCGTCGACTTCGTCGACCGGCCCGCCGACGACCCCGAGCGCGAGCGGATGTACTCCGAGCACCTCGCCTGCCTCTATGACGACCTGTCCTTCGAGGAGCTCGAACCGCGTTCGTTCTCGTTCAACTCGCCCTACGGCGCCTGCCCCGACTGCAGCGGCATCGGCACCCGCAAGGAGGTCGACCCGGAGCTCGTCGTGCCCGACCCGACGCTCTCCCTGGCCCAGGGAGCCGTGGCGCCGTGGGCCGGCGGGCACAACAAGGAGTACTTCGAGCGGCTGCTCAGCGCCCTCGCCGAGGACCTCAGCTTCCGGATGGACACCCCCTGGGAGGGGCTGCCGGAGCGGGCCCGCACGGCGGTGCTGCACGGCAGCGGAGAGACCGAGATCCACGTCGGCTACACCAACCGCTACGGCCGCAAGCGCTCGTACTACACCTCGTTCGAGGGGGTCATCGGCTTCATCGGCCGCCGCCACCGGGAGGCCGAGTCGGACAGCAGCCGGGAGCGCTACGAGGGCTACATGCGCGACGTGCCCTGCCCGGCCTGCCGCGGCGCCCGGCTCAAGCCCGAGTCACTGGCGGTCACGGTCGGCGGCCGGTCCATCGCCGAGGTCGCGGGCATGGCGATCGGCGAGTGCGCCGAGTTCCTGCGTGGGCTGGAGCTCAGCGAGCGGGAGCAGGCGATCGCCGGGCGGGTGCTCAAGGAGGTCGACGCCCGGCTGACGTTCCTGCTCGACGTCGGGCTCGACTACCTCTCTCTCGACCGCGCCGCCGGCACCCTGGCCGGCGGGGAGGCGCAGCGCATCCGGCTGGCCACCCAGATCGGCTCCGGCCTCGTCGGGGTGCTCTACGTGCTCGACGAGCCGTCGATCGGCCTGCACCAGCGGGACAACCGCCGACTCATCCAGACCCTCGTGCGGCTGCGCGACCTCGGCAACACGCTCATCGTCGTCGAGCACGACGAGGACACCATCCGGGCCTCCGACTGGGTGGTCGACATCGGCCCCGGTGCGGGTGAGCACGGCGGGCGGGTCGTCGTCTCCGGGCCGGTGGCGGAGTTGCTCGCCTCCGAGGAGTCGATCACCGGCGCCTACCTCTCCGGCCGGCGCCAGATCCCGGTGCCCGACATCCGCCGGGTGCCGACGAAGGGCCGGGCGCTGACCGTGCACGCCGCCCGCGAGCACAACCTTCGCGACGTCACGGTCTCATTCCCGCTGGGCTGCTTCGTGGCCGTCACCGGGGTGTCCGGGTCGGGCAAGTCCACCCTCGTCAACGACATCCTCGCCGCCGTGCTGGCGAACAAGCTCAACGGCGCCCGCGAGGTGCCCGGCCGGCATCGGACCGTCAGCGGTCTCGACCACCTCGACAAGGCAGTCAGGGTCGACCAGTCGCCGATCGGCCGCACCCCGCGGTCCAACCCGGCCACCTACACCGGCGTCTTCGACCACATCCGCCGGCTGTTCGCGGAGACCACCGAGGCGAAGGTCCGCGGGTACCTGCCGGGCCGGTTCTCGTTCAACGTCAAGGGCGGGCGTTGCGAGGCGTGCTCCGGCGACGGCACGATCAAGATCGAGATGAACTTCCTGCCGGACGTGTACGTGCCGTGCGAGGTCTGCCACGGCGCCCGGTACAACCGGGAGACCCTCGAGGTCCACTACAAGAGCCGCAACATCGCCGAGATTCTCGACATGCCGATCGAGGAGGCGGCCGAGTTCTTCGCCGCGGTGCCGGCGATCGCCCGCCACCTGCGCACGCTCAACGACGTCGGGCTCGGCTACGTCCGCCTCGGCCAATCCGCGCCGACGCTGTCCGGCGGTGAGGCGCAGCGGGTCAAGCTCGCCTCCGAGCTGCAACGGCGCTCCACCGGCCGGACCGTCTACGTCCTCGACGAGCCGACGACCGGGCTGCACTTCGAGGACATTCGCAAGCTGCTCGGCGTGCTCGGCCGGCTCGTCGACGCCGGCAACACGGTCATCGTCATCGAGCACAACCTCGACGTGATCAAAACGGCGGACTGGATCATCGACATGGGTCCGGAGGGCGGCACCGGCGGCGGGCGGGTCGTCGCCCAGGGGGCGCCCGAGACCGTTGCCGCCGTCGAGGAAAGCCACACCGCGGTCTTCCTACGGGAGATCCTCGGCGGCCGGGTCCCGGCCATCGGGGGGGAGACGGCCGAAGCCGGCGGTGGGGGAGGCGGCCGGCCGCGCCGGCTTGCGCAGGCGGCGGCCCGCTGAGGCTCGCGCCTACGGCCCGCCGGGCCGTAGGCGGTCCGGCCCCCCGAGGTCAGTTCTGGAACAGGTTCGCCAGGACGGTGTCCAGCTCCTGCTCGGTGTGCTCCTGGCCGGTCGGCACCAGCCGTTCGGTGCGGTCCAGGAAGCTACGCAGCGACGACGTCGCGAGGACCACGACGGAGTGGCGCTTCCCGTCGACGAGGTCCAGCCGGACGCCGCCCTGCGCGGGGTCCGGGCCGATCCGCACGTCGCCGTCGCCGGTCGCCGTCTCCAGACCGGCGCGCAGCGCGTCGCGGGGCGCCACCCAGCTGCCCTGCGGCAGCGCAGGGTGCTCCGGCCTGGACACCAGGGTCATGGACACGGCCAACGGATCGCACGCGCGCCAGCAGATCTGGAACACCGTCACCCGCCCACGGCTGGCCGCGTCGTCCACGAGGAACTCCGCCGTGACGTCCTCACCAAGCACGTGCTGGCTCCCTCGGTTCGCTTGCCCGATGTGTCGAGGGTCGCAGCCCCCCGCGCCGGGCGCCAGCGGGGGCACCCGAAACAACGGAAAGTCCCGAATTAATCACCGTCGGCTGGAGATTCTGCCGCCTCCTGTCACCCATCTGCCACGCCCTGAGGGAGGCCGCCGATGAGGCCGCACGCTATGCGTGATGAAATGGTTACGTGCAGGCGCTGCTCGTGCGGGATGATGGTCGCCGTAGGCTCGGTTCATGGCTGATCCGGCGTCCTACCGGCCCGCGCCGGGCTCGATCCCCGAGACCCCCGGCGTCTACCGCTTCCGCGACGAGCACGGCCGTGTGCTCTACGTGGGCAAGGCCAAGAACCTTCGGGCCCGGCTGGCCAACTACTTTGCCGATCTGCACACGCTCCACCCGCGTACCCAGCACATGGTCCAGGCGGCCAACGCCGTCGACTGGACCGTGGTCGCCACGGAGGTCGAGGCCCTCCAGCTCGAGTACACGTGGATCAAGGAGTTTGATCCGCGCTTCAACGTCCGCTACCGCGACGACAAGAGCTACCCGAGTCTCGCGGTGACCCTCCACGAGGAGTTCCCGCGTCTGCAGGTCATGCGGGGACCGAAGCGCAAGGGCGTGCGGTACTTCGGTCCATACGCCCACGCCTGGGCGATCCGGGAGACCCTGGATCTGCTGCTGCGCGTCTTCCCGGCGCGCACCTGCTCGGCGGGGGTGTTCAAGCGGGCCGGGCAGGTCGGCCGGCCGTGCCTGCTCGGCTACATCGACCGCTGCTCGGCGCCCTGCGTCGGCCGGGTGGACGCCGAGACCCACCGGGAGATCGTCGACGACTTCTGTGACTTTATGTCCGGGCAGACCGGCCGCTACCTGCGCCGACTCGAGCAGCAGATGCAGCAGGCGGCCTCGGCCCAGGAGTACGAGCGGGCCGCGCGGCTGCGCGACGACGCCGGCGCCCTGCGGCGTGCCATCGAGAAGCAGGCCGTCGTCCTGCCCGACGGCACCGACGCCGACGTGATCGCCTTCGCCGAGGACGAGCTGGAGGCCGCGGTCGCGATCTTCTACGTCCGCGGCGGCCGGGTGCGGGGGCAGCGTGGCTGGGTGGTCGACAGGCTCGACGAGGTGACCACGGCCGACCTCGTCGAGCAGTTCCTCACCCAGGAGTACCTGGAGGGCACGTCGCTCACCACCGCGGGCACCGTCGCCGCGAGGGACGAAGCCGTCGGGGAGGCCGCCCCCGGTGAGGGCGGCGAGCCGCCGGCCGGGCGGGGAACCCCGGGCCGGGCGGGCGGCCCCACGCCGCCGGCCCGTTCACCACGCACCGACCCACAGGGCGCGGGCATCCCGCGCGAGATCCTCGTGCCCACTCTGCCCGCGGACGTGGACGCCGTGGCCGAGCTGCTCGGCGCCGCCCGCGGCGGGCGGGTCGAGGTCCGGGTGCCCCGCCGGGGCGACAAGCGCACCCTCATGGAGACCGTGGAGCGCAACGCCCGCCAGGCGCTGGCGTTGCACCGCATGAAGCGGGCCAGCGACCTGACCGCCCGCAGCCGGGCGCTCGCCGAGCTGCAGGAGGCCCTGGAGCTGCCGGACGCGCCGCTGCGCATCGAGTGCTACGACGTGTCGAACATCCAGGGCACCAACGTGGTCGCGAGCATGGTCGTCTTCGAGGACGGGTTGGCGCGCAAGTCGGAGTACCGTCGGTTCTCCATCCGCGGCGGCGCGGGCGGCGCCGGCTACGAGCATGGGCGGGCGGACGCCGGGCAGGACGACGTCGCCAGCATGTACGAGACCATCCACCGGCGGTTCTCCCGCTACCTCGCCGAGCGAGCCCGCACCGGGGAGCTCGTCGACATCGCCGACCCCGCGGACGACGGTCCCGCCGATCCCCCGGACACCGGCCGTCCCCGCAGATTCGCCTACCCGCCGAACCTCGTCGTCGTCGACGGTGGCCCGCCGCAGGTCGCCGCGGCCGCCCGTGCCCTCGACGAGCTGGGCATCGACACCGGGCCCGGCGGGGTGGCGCTGTGCGGGCTCGCGAAGCGGCTGGAGGAGGTCTGGCTGCCCGATTCGGCGGAGCCGGTGATTCTGCCTCGCACCTCCGAGGCGCTGTACCTGTTGCAGCGGGTCCGGGACGAGGCGCACCGCTTCGCCATCAGCTACCACCGCCAGAAACGATCCGCCGCGATGGTGACCTCCGCGCTCGACGATGTGCCGGGCCTCGGGGAAACCCGGCGCAGGGCGCTGCTGCGGCAGTTCGGCTCCGTGGCGAAGGTGCGGGGGGCGAGTGTCGAGCAGATCGCCGAGGTTCCCGGCATCGGGCCGCGTACCGCCGCGGCCATCCTCGCGGCGCTCGGCCGGTCCGCGCCGGGGACCGCCGCCGCGCCCGTGCCCGCCGTCGACCCCCGCACCGGTGAGATCATCGACGAGGCGCTACCTTCGGCCCCGACGGCCCCTGACCCAGCGCGGACCGCACCGGCGCTCGCGGCGGCCGACACCGCCGATCCCGCCGCTACGGTGCGCCACGTGCGCCATGCCGACTCGGGAAGGGCGTCATGACCACCCCGACCCTCGACCTCGCCATCATCACGGGCCTGTCCGGCGCGGGCCGTAGCACCGCGGCCAAGTGCCTGGAGGACCTCGGCTGGTTCGTCGTCGACAACCTGCCACCCGCGCTGCTGGCCACCATGGCGGAGCTCGGCCACCGCTCCGGGGGCGCGGTCAGCCGGATCGCCGTGGTCGTGGACGTCCGCGGCCGGGCGTTCTTCTCCGACCTGCGGGCCGCGGTCGCGGCGCTGGACGCCCGCGGCATGCATCCGCGGATGCTCTTCCTCGAAGCCAGCGACGACGCGCTCATCCGGCGGTTCGACCACGTCCGCCGGCCACATCCGTTGCAGGGCGAGGAGCGGGTCGTCGACGGCATCGGTCGGGAACGGGCGCTGCTCGCCGAGCTGCGCGGCGAGGCCGACCTCGTTCTCGACACCACGGATCTGAACGTCCACGAGCTGCGGTCGAAGATCGATGCGGCGTTCGGGCAGCCGGACGCGAACCGGCTCAACGCGACCGTGGTGTCGTTCGGGTACAAGTACGGGCTGCCGTTGGACGCCGACCTCGTCGCCGACTGCCGGTTTCTACCCAACCCGCACTGGGTGGAGGAGCTGCGTCCCTACACCGGGCGGGATCCGCAGGTGCGCAGCTACGTCCTCGCCCAACCCGGGGCGCAGGAGTTCCTCGACCAGTACGCGGCTCTGCTGCGCCTGGTCGGGGAGGGCTACGCGCGGGAGGGCAAGCGGTACCTGACCCTCGCCGTCGGGTGCACCGGCGGCAAACATCGCAGCGTGGCGATGGCCGAGCAGCTCGGCGCGCGACTGGCCGCCGACGGCGTCGGCGTCCGGGTCGTGCACCGCGATCTGGGACGGGAGTGAACGTGGCGGAGTCCGTCGACCCACCCGGTCCCGGCCGTGAGCCCCGGGCCGCGCCGGCCGCCGACGCCGGGCGCCAGCCGGCGGTCGTCGCCTTCGGCGGTGGCCACGGGCTCGCCGCCTCTTTGGCCGCGCTGCGCCAGCTCACCTCGGCGCTCACCGCGGTGGTGACCGTCGGCGACGACGGCGGCTCGTCGGGGCGGCTGCGCGCGGAGTTCGGCGCGCTACCCATGGGCGACCTGCGGATGGCGCTGGCCGCGCTCGCCGGCCCGGACGGCCCGCCCGCGACCTGGGCGGAGCTCTTCCAGCACCGGTTCACCGGCTCCGGGCCACTGGCCGGGCACGCGGTGGGGAACCTGGTGCTGATCGGGCTGGCCGAGCGCACCGGCTCCCCGGTGGCCGCGCTCGATCTCGCCGCCGGCCTGCTCGGGGCGAGGGGCCGGGTGCTGCCGCTGTCCACGGCGGGGATCGACATCGTCGCCGACGTCATCGGGCTGGACCCGGCCGCACCTGGGGCGGTGACCGAGGTACGCGGGCAGGCCGCGGTGGCCACCACGTCGGGGCGGGTGGCCGGCGTGCGGCTGGCGCCGGCGGAACCGGCGGCCTGCGCGGAGGCGGTGGCGGCGGCGCAGGCGGCCGACTGGCTCGTCCTCGGCCCGGGTTCGCTCTACACGAGCATGCTGCCGCACCTGCTGGTACCCGGGATGCGGCGGGCGATCACCACCGCGCGGGCGCGCACGCTGATGGTCCTCAACCTGGCCGCCCAGCCGGGGGAGACCGCCGGGTACACCCCGCAGGCCCACCTCGACGCCCTGCGCCGGCACGTGCCCGGCCTGCGCCTGGACGTCGTGATCGCCGATCCGAGCGCCGTGCCCGAGCCCGACCCGCTCGCGCGGGCCGCGGCGGATCTCGGCGCCCGGCTGCATCTGGCGCCTGTGCGGGTGCCCGGCGCGCCCGTGCACGACCCAGCCCGCCTCGCCGCGGCCTTCCGTGCGGTATTCGGAACGGTCGAGCGGGTCGGAACGGTCGAGCGGGTCGGGACGGTCGGGACGGTCGAGCGGGTCGGGGCGGTCGAGCAGGCCGCGGCACCCGGGGGCAGGTCCGCGGCGGCGCCGCCGGCCGTCCGCACCGGACCGTCCACGCCCCCTGCCCCGTCGGCCCCGCGGGCGTCGTCCGCGGGGGGCAGCCGGCGGCCGCTCACGAAATACCCATCGTCCGGCGGCGCCGTGCGCCGGACCCCATTCGGTGAAGCCAAGGAGTGATCGGTGTGGCGGCGATGACGGCCACCGTCAAGGATGAACTGAGTCGGCTACGGGTCGCGAAGCCCTGTTGCCGGCGGGCCGAGATGGCAGCCCTGCTGCGTTTCGGCGGGGGGCTGCACATCGTCGGGGGTCGCATCGTGGTGGAGGCGGAGCTCGATACGGGCGCGACCGCGCGCCGGTTGCGCCGGGAGGTCGCCGAGGTCTTCGGCTTCCCGTCCACGGTGGCGGTGCTCGCCGCCGGTGGGCTGCGCCGGTCGGTGCGGTACATCGTGCGGGTCGAACGCGACGGTGAGCAGCTTGCCCGCTCGACGGGGCTGCTCGACCAGCGTGGCCGGCCCGTGCGTGGGCTGCCGCCGCAGGTCGTCACGGGCTCGGCCTGCGACGCGGCGGCGGCCTGGCGGGGCGCGTTCCTCGCCCACGGGTCGCTGACGGAACCGGGCCGGTCCTGCTCGCTGGAGGTGACCTCGCCCGGTCCGGAGGCGGCGCTGGCGCTGGTCGGGGCGGCGCGGCGCCTCGGTGTGCAGGCCAAGAGCCGCGACGTGCGTGGGGTCGACCGGGTGGTCATCCGGGACGGGGATGCCATCGGCGCGCTGCTGACCAAGATCGGTGCGCACGACAGCCTGATGGCCTGGGAGGAGCGGCGGATGCGCCGCGAGGTCCGGGCGACGGCGAACCGCCTGGCGAACTTCGACGACGCCAACCTGCGCCGGTCGGCCCGCGCCGCGGTCGCGGCCGGGGCGCGGGTGCAGGCGGCGATGCGCATCCTTGGCGACGACGCGCCCGAGCACCTGCTCGCCGCGGGCCGGCTGCGGCTGGAGCACGCCCAGGCGTCGCTGGAGGAGCTGGGCGCGCTCGCCGACCCGCCGCTGACCAAGGATGCCGTCGCCGGGCGGATCCGGCGGCTGCTGGCGCTCGCGGACAAGCGGGCGAACTCCCTTGGCATCCCCAACACCGAGGCAAGCGTGTCACCGGATCTGCTGGAGAACGCCTGAGTGCTGCCAATGCGTCATCTGGTCGATTCTGGGCATTTCGCTAGTTAGATCATCGCTATTCCTGATATAGGCGCCCGTTGGTGGCGGTGCGTGCCGAGGTCGGCCCGACGATGCCCGATCGTCCGTGGAATAATCGGGAGGTAGCACCATCGGGATCGCACACAGGGGACGGTGCAGGCCTCGCGCTGCGGGGGTGCCCGCACGGTGGGGCGGCTCGGACGGTGTGGCAGGCGAGCGCGGGACGTGCCTGGCCCGGCAGGTCAGGTGGGGAGCGGCGGGAACCTCCGGATGCGGAGCATCGTCGTGACCGGATGGAAGCAGGTCCCCGACGGGTGCGCGGCCTCGTGTGAGGAGACCAACACCGCACGGTTCGGATTACCGCCGATGATGTGCGAACTCGTTAGGCTCCTGCCTCGACAACGAGATACCGAACTTCGGTCCTGACGCAAGCGGCGTCATGACTGTCGAAACAACGAGACAAGACGGTAGGGGAGTTCTGGACGTGGCTACGCGGGTGGGTGTCAACGGCTTCGGGCGGATCGGCCGTAACTTCTGGCGGGCGCTTGCGGCGAGCAAGCGGAACGATCTCGAGATCGTCGCCGTCAACGACCTGACCGACAACAAGACCCTCGCGCACCTTCTCAAGTACGACACCACCCTGGGCACGCTGGCCGCTCCGGTCAGCGTCGTCGAGGAGGGCATCCGGGTCGGCGATACCCTGATCAAGGTCCTCGCCGAGCGCGACCCGGCCGCGTTGCCGTGGGGCGAGCTGGGCGTGGACATCGTCATCGAGTCCACCGGCCGGTTCACCAAGGCCGCCGACGCGGGCAAGCACCTCAAGGCGGGTGCCAAGAAGGTCATCATCTCGGCCCCGGCGAAGGACGAGGACATCACCATCGTCGTGGGCGTGAACGACGACGCCTACGACCCGGCGAAGCACCACATCCTGTCCAACGCCTCCTGCACCACGAACTGCGTGGCGCCGATGGCCAAGGTCCTCGACGAGGCGTTCGGCATCAGCCAGGGCCTCATGACCACCATCCACGCCTACACCAACGACCAGGTCATCCTGGACTTCCCGCACGAGGACCTGCGTCGGGCCCGGGCGGCGGCGCAGAACATCATCCCGACGACCACCGGTGCCGCCAAGGCCACCGCGCTGGTCCTGCCGCATCTCAAGGGCAAGCTCGACGGCATCGCCATGCGGGTGCCGGTGCTCGACGGTTCGGTCACCGACCTGGTCGCCACGCTGAACAAGCCGGCCACCAAGGAGGAGGTCAACGCGGCGTTCAGGGCGGCGGCCGAGGGCCCGCTCAAGGGCTACCTGGTCTACACCGAGGACCCGATCGTCTCCTCCGACATCGTGAACACCCCGGCGTCCTGCACCTTCGACTCGCTGCTGACGATGTCCGCCGGCAACCAGGTCAAGATCATCGGCTGGTACGACAACGAGTGGGGCTACTCCAACCGGCTGGTCGACCTGACCGCCCTGGTCGGCGCCCGCCTCTAGGAGCCGTTCCGGCCGGGGCCGCCGTCCGCGGTCCCGGCCGTCGTGGTTGCCGCATCGCCCCGTTTCTCATCCCCCCGGTCTCGAGCCCAATGGAGTAACCAAGAGTGAGGACGATCGACGACCTGCAGGTCGCCGGGCACCGCGTCCTGGTCCGCAGTGACCTGAACGTGCCGCTGGACCGTTCGGGCGACACCCCGCGCATCACCGACGACGGCCGGGTCCGAGCCAGTGTCCCGACGATCGCCGCGCTGCTGGACCGCGGCGCGCGGGTGATCGTGACCTCCCATCTGGGCCGCCCCAAGGGCGAGCCCGACCCCAAGTACTCGCTGGAGCCGGTCGCGGCCCGTCTCGGTGAGCTGCTCGGCCGGCCGGTGGCCTTCGCCGGCGACGGCACCGGTGACATCGCCGGCGCCCGCGCGCACGAGGTCGTCGCGGGCCTCGGTGACGGCGAGGTGGCGCTGCTGGAGAACCTGCGCTTCGCGCCGGGGGAGACCAGCAAGGACGCCGTGACCCGGGCGTCGTTCGCGGACGCGCTGTCCGCCCTGGCCGAGTTCTACGTCGGCGACGCCTTCGGTGCGGTCCACCGGGCCCACGCCAGCGTCGTCGACGTACCCAAGCGGCTGCCGCACGCCGCCGGCCGGCTGGTGCTCACCGAGCTCGACGTGCTGCGTCGCCTCAGCGCCGACCCTGCCCGCCCTTATGCGGTGGTCCTCGGTGGTTCGAAGGTGTCGGACAAGCTCGGGGTCATCCGCGCACTGCTGCCCAAGGTCGACGCGCTGCTCGTCGGCGGCGGCATGTGCTTCACCTTCCTGGCGGCACTCGGGTACGGCGTCGGGGGCTCCCTGCTCGAGTCCGAGATGATCGATACCTGCAAGGCGCTGCTTGCCGAGGGCGGGGACCGGATCGTGCTGCCGACCGACATCGTCGTCGCCGACCGCTTCGCCGCCGACGCCCAGACGGCGGTCGTCGCCGCCGACGGCATCGCGGACGGCTGGCTCGGCCTGGACATCGGCCCGGCGTCCACGGCACTGTTCGCCGGGCGGCTCGCCGGCGCCGCCACCGTGTTCTGGAACGGCCCGATGGGCGTGTTCGAGCTTGCGCCGTTCGCCGCCGGTACCCGTGGGGTCGCCGAGGCGATCGCCGCCGGGGACGGCTTCTCCGTGGTGGGCGGCGGGGACTCCGCCGCCGCCGTGCGCACGCTCGGCATCCCCGAGGACGCCTTCAGCCACATCTCCACCGGCGGTGGAGCGAGCCTGGAGTACCTCGAGGGCAAGACGCTGCCCGGCCTCGCGGCGCTCGATGTCTGAGACCTCCTCGATGTCTGAGACCGGTGGCCGGTGATGGCGCCGCTGGGCCGGGGACGATCCGTTCGGGGTACCGAGAAGGGTAAGAACCGCGTGAGCAAGGACAAGGGCACCGGGCGGCGCACGCTGGTGGCCGGCAACTGGAAGATGAACCTCAACCACCTCGAGGCCATCGCGCTGGTGCAGAAGATCGCCTTCGATCTCAAGCCCGCGGAGCTCGAAACCGTCGAGGTCGTCGTCATCCCGCCGTTCACCGACCTGCGCAGCGTCCAGACGCTGGTCGACGGCGACAAGCTCGCCCTGGGCTACGGCGGGCAGGACCTCTCCCCGCACGGCTCGGGCGCGCACACCGGTGACATCAGCGGGCCGCTGCTGGCCAAACTCGGCTGCTCCTACGTCGTCGTCGGGCACTCCGAGCGCCGCGCCGACCACCACGAGGACGACGCCCAGGTCGCCGCGAAGGCGAAGGCGGCCTACGCCGCCGGGATCACGCCGATCCTGTGCGTCGGCGAAGTCGAGGAGATCCGCGCGGCCGGCACCCACGTCGAGCACGTGCTGGGCCAGCTCGCCGGGTCCCTCGCCGGGATCACCGCCGAGCAGGCCGCGACGATCGTCATCGCCTACGAGCCGGTGTGGGCGATCGGCACCGGCCGCACGGCGTCCGCCCAGGACGCCCAGGACATGTGCGCCGCCGTGCGCGGGCAGCTCGCCCGGCTCTATGGCGACGAGGTGGCCGCGGGCATTCGCGTGCTCTACGGCGGCTCGGTGAAGGCGGCGAACGCCGGCGAGCTGTTCACCATGCCCGACGTCGACGGCGGGCTCGTCGGCGGGGCCAGTCTCGTCGCCGAGGAGTTCGTCGGCATCGTGCGCAGCGGGCCGCCCGCCTGAGACGGCTCGAACGGAGAGCCCGGTCGGGTGTGACCCCGACCGGGCTCCTGCCATCTCCGGACCCGCAGGCGGACATGTTCGTGCATCGTCCGACGCGGACCGGCTGCGTCACCGTGGCCGGCATGTCGGGGTGCGGTATCTTGGCGGGACCGTCGAGAATGGCCAGGCGGGGCCGGTCTGTATGCCGCTGCCCGCCGTATACCCCGGCCACTCACCGGCCCTCGCGGTGCCGGTTTCCGCGGGGGCCTCGCCGGTGCGAGCGGATATTGTTGCCTGGCGACGTGCCGATACCGCTTGACCCCTGACGGTTGCCGGATTCATTCACGTCGCTGG
Source organism: Frankia gtarii (assembly GCF_025403375.1). GTDB lineage: Bacteria > Actinomycetota > Actinomycetes > Frankiales > Frankiaceae > Frankia > Frankia gtarii. Next base: position 10,829 of record NZ_JAMPTM010000056.1, on the reverse strand, counting down.
AGGGTGCAGGAGGTGTGTAGGGCCGTGGAGCCTCCGCTGTCGCGCAGGCGAGTCGGGCGCGGGCGTCCTGCCACCTCCCCGAGGAGCAGGAGCTGGTCTGAATGACGGTCGGTCTGTCGATCGCCTTGATCATCGCGAGTATTCTGATGATCCTGCTCGTCTTGTTGCACCGGGCCAAGGGCGGCGGTCTGTCCACCCTGTTCGGCGGAGGCGTGTCCTCGTCGCTCGGTGGTTCCTCCGTCGTGGAGAAGAACCTCGACAGACTGACCGTCCTGGTCGGAACCGTCTGGTTCGTCTGCATCATCGGTCTCGGTCTGCTGCTGAAGAATTGAACGCCCCGCGTGCCCGCCGCCGTCCCCGCAGGCCGGCGGCGTCTCGACTCGCGGCGCTCGCCGCCGTTCTCACCGTCGCCGTCGCGGCCTGCAGCGGCGGTTCCGGCGATTCCGGCCGCCTCGCCGCCCCCAGCCCCACCCCGGCGGTCGCCGCCACGACCCCGCCGGCGGCCAAGCCCGGGGGCACCCTGCGCATCGTCACCCAGACGATGCCCAGCGGGGACCCCGGCTGGGCCGACCAGCCCGGTGAACGGGCCGTCGCCCGGCTTGTCACCCGCCAGCTCTACAGCTACCCGACCGACGCCGATCCCGCGAGGTCGACGGTCCCGCGGCCCGACCTGGCCGCCGGGGCGCCGATCGTCACCGAGGACGGTCTGGTCTACACCGTCCGGCTGCGCTCGGCGGCCCGCTGGGACACCCCGAACCAGCGGCGGATCACGGCCAACGACGTCGCCCGCGGCATCAAGCGGCTGTGCGTGCCGCCGGACCCCTCGCCGCTGCGCGGCTACTTCGCCGCGACGGTCGTCGGCTTCCGCGAGTTCTGCACCGAGCTCGCGGCGATCCCGGTCGGGGACGCCGCCGCCTTCGTCGAAAGCAGCACCGTCGAGGGGGTGGAGATCGTCGGCGATGACACCGTCGCGTTCCATCTGCTTGCCCCGGTGAACGACTTCGTCGACGTGCTGGCCCTGCCCGCGGCGTCGCCGGTGCCGCTGGAGGCGCTGGCCTATCCGCCCGACTCGCTGGAGTACCTGCACAACCTGGTCTCCGACGGGCCCTACCGGTTCACCATCGCCCCTGACGACGACGCCACCGCGGGCTACCGGCTGGCCCGCAACCCGTCGTGGAGCGCCTCCTCGGACGGTATCCGCCGGGCACTGCCCGACCACATCACGATCACCGACGGGCTGTCCCCCGAGGCGATGCAGCAGCAGCTCGAGCGCGGCGACGCGGACGTGTCGCTCGACGGCGAGCTGCCGATCGGACGGGCCGCGGAGCTCGCGAAGGCCCAGGACCCGCGTCTCGTCGTCGACCCGGTGGGTTCCACCCTGGCACTGATGGTCGGCCTCGACGGGCCGTCCGCGGCCGCCCTGCGTGAGCCGGTCATCCGCCAGGCGCTGCCCTACTGCATCGACCGGGTGAGCCTGGCCGCGGCGCTCGGCGGCCCCGAGTTCGCCGCCACCACGGGCGGGCTGATGCAGGAGCCGATGACGGGCTACCACGACGCCGACCCCTTCCCGAGCCCCGCGGGCCTGGGCGATCCGGCCCGCTGCAGGGAGGCGCTCAGCCAGACCCCCGGCGGTCCCGTCACGGCGCTGTCGGTGCTCACCACGGACAGCGCCACCGACGCGGCGGTCACCGAGGCGCTGCGGACGTCGTTCGCCCGCTCCGGGGTCCGCCTCGACGTCCGGATCCGCACCGGTGCGCGGTTCGCCGCGGCGGCGGTCCACCCCACCGGCCAGTTCTGGGACCTGGCGCTGTCCACGATCACTCCGGCATGGTTCGGCGACGCCGGGCGCACGGTCTTCCAGCCGCTGCTGGACGACCAGTGGCTCGGCCCGCGCCCCGCGGACGGCGGCTACCGCGACCCGAACGCCACACGTCAGCTCGAGGACGCTCTGCGGGCCACGACGGAGACGACCGCGGCTGCCTCCTGGGGGGCGCTGGAACAGACGGTCGTCGGCAGCGCCGCGGTGATCCCCCTGGCGGTCGTGCACACCCCGGTGTTCCACAGCGCGGGCGTCACGACGTTCGCGATCGTCCCCTCGATCGGCACGGCCGATCCGTCCGCGGTGTCGCTCGGATCCGGATGACACCCGACCCGCCCATGATCGTCCCGGCTGTGCATGGCCGGGTTGGGGTGGTCGGTGCATCCACGTTGGGCCCTGGCGGCCTACACTCCCCCCAGGACGTACCCGGAGGGACAACCGGGGGGAGTAGTCGGGAACGTCATGCTTGCGGAACCGGCTGTCGGTTCCCGCGGTGGAACACACCGCGGTTCCGCCGCAGCGGATTCCGGGCTACCACCCATGGGACGAGACGAAGGAGCACGCGGGCCGTGGCAGGTGGCAACGCCATCCGGGGGAGCCGGGTCGGGGCTGGACCGATGGGAGAGGCGGAGCGGGGCGAAACCGCGCCCCGCCAGCGCATCTCCTTCTGGTGCGCCAACGCGCACGAGACGAGACCGTCGTTCGCCGCGGACGCGGCCATCCCCGACACGTGGGACTGTCCGAGCTGTGGCTTTCCGGCGGGGCGGGACCGGGACAACACCCCGGCCCCGCCGCGGACCGAGCCGTACAAGACCCATCTCGCCTACGTCCGGGAGCGGCGTAACGAGAAGGACGGCGAGGCGATCCTCGCGGAAGCGCTCGCCAAGCTGCGGGGCGCCCCCTAGGCTCTGGATCAGGGCCTGACGCCCGCTCGGTCCCCGGCCCGTGCCGCGTTCGCGGCGGCGACCGCTCGGGACTGGGCAGGCGGGGCTGCCGTCGGTGTTCGCCCGCGGGCGTGCGGGAGAGGGACCCGGGCCGGCCCTGCCGGGCCCACCGCCGAGGATGATGCGCTGTGGCCGTGGATGATGTCGGCGCCGGTCAGCTGGTCGCGGGGCGCTACCGGCTGGCCGAATGGCTGGGCGCCGGCGGGATGGGCACCGTCTGGCGGGCGTACGACGAGGTACTGCGGGTCGACGTCGCGGTCAAGGAGATCCGGTTCCCGGCCGACCTCGACGACGCCGAGCGGGCCGGCCAGATCGACACGGCGATGCGGGAGGCCCGCAACGCCGCCCGGCTACGGGGCAACCCGCACGTCGTGACCGTCCACGACGCCGTCGAGCAGGACGGCCTGCCGTGGATCGTGATGGACTACGTGCCCGCCGCCACCCTCGCCGCCACCGTCGAGGGGCGGGGACCGCTGTCGGCGGAACACGCCGCCCAGGTGGGTCTCGCCGTCCTCGACGCACTCGTCGCCGGCAAGCGGCTCGGCGTGCTGCACCGCGACGTCAAGCCGTCCAACATCCTGCTGGCCCACGACGGCCGGGTGTTGCTCACCGACTTCGGCATCGCCACGCACGTCTCCGACCCGACGCTCACCGGTGGTCTCGGCAGCGGCGGAACCCCCGCCTACATGGCCCCCGAGCGGCTGCTCGGCGGCGCGGCGACCCTGGCCGGTGACCTGTTCGCGCTCGGCGCCACCCTGTACCTCGCGGTCGAGGGTGTCTCCCCGTTCCAGCGGGAGAACGTGCCGCTGACCGTCGGCGCGGTGGTCCACGCCGACCCGCCCCCGTTCACCCGCGCCGGGTCGCTGGTTCCCGCGATCATGGGAATGCTGGCCAAGAGCCCGGCGAGCCGCCTGCGCCCGGACGGCGCGCACGCCCTGCTCACCCGGGCGCTGTCCGCCTCCGCGCGGGCGCGTCCGGAAGCTGGCATGCGCCGCCGGGGCGCGGGCGGCGTGGCCGCAGCGGTCCCAGTTGCCCGCAGCGGTACGGCGGGGGACGGCCCGGCGAGCCGGCTGGTGGACGGCCCGGCGAGTCGGCTGGTGGGCGACCCGGCGAGTCGGCTGGTGGGCGGCGGCCCGGGGGATGCCGCGAGCGGCCGACGGGCGGGCCGTCCGGACGTCGAAGGGGGGCCCGCGACGCCAGTGTCCCTGGTGGCGTCGGGGCGGCGCCCGCCAGTCGGCGGGTCCCAGCGGTCGGCGCCGCGTTGGGCGCGTCAGGGCCGGCGGCTGGCCGGCCCGGTGCTCGCCGCGCTGCTGCTGATCGTGGCGGTGGCGGTCGGGATCCTTCTCCTCACCACCGGCGGTAGTGGTGGTGATGGTGGTGGTGGCAGGGAGCTGCCCGCCGGCATGATCGGACGGTGGCGGGGCACGGTCGCGCAGGACAACGCCTCGTATCCGGCCGAGCTAGCCCTCGACGACGGCCGGGTCGGCGAGACCCTTGGCCGCACCTGGAACCCGCGCGACGACTGCGCCGCCGACCTGCGACTGCTCGCCGTCGACGGCACCGAGGCTCGCTTCGCCGAACGGCTCACCGCGGGCACCGGGGTGTGTGCCGCGATCGAGGTCGAGGTCTTCGAGCTGCGCACCGACGGCACCCTCGACTACCACTACCCGGCCTCCCCGCTCTCCTCCGGCGGGCATGGGGTGCTGCGCCGCGTACCCGAGTGACACCGGCGCCGATGCCCGCTCGATCACCGCGATCACCGCGATCACAAACCACCACGATCACGATGAACACCCGCGGGGGTCCCTGACCAGTCCCGCCGACTCCGAGTCATCGAGTGGCGGACGCTTCACCCCCGATGGGTGACCGGGGGCGACGGCGGGGCGGTCGCGGAAGGGTATGACCCGGGTCTCGGCCCGCAAGCCCCCGCGCGGGTCGGTGACCGTGCCTCGGGACCGGGGCGACGGTACTGACTGGAGGTGCCGCGGTGGATCCCGACTTCCCCCTGCTGAGCGTGTTTCTCTACATGGTCTGGTTCTTTGCCTTCGTCCTGTGGCTGTTCCTGCTGTTCACGGTGATCACTGACGTGTTTCGCAGTCCGGATCTGTCCGGCTGGGCGAAGGCGGCCTGGACCGCTGTGATCGTCGTGCTGCCCTGGCTCGGTGTGATCGCCTACCTCATCGTCCGCGGCGGCAGCATGCACGAGCGCAGCCGTGCCGCGGCGGAGCGCGACGAGCGGGCGTGGCGGGCGTACCTCGAGCGGGCCGCGGCTCCGGCGAGCAGCGCCGACGAACTCGGCAAGCTTGCGGACCTACGCGACCAGGGCGTCATCAGCGACGTCGAGTTCGAACGCGGCAAGACCCGGATCCTGGCCTGAGCGGCGGCGTCCCTGCCATCCCGGCCGCCTCGGCCATCCCCGTCCCATCCCATCCCGGCCATCCCAGGGATCCCGGCGATCTCGGGCCGACCCGCCGGCGGCTCAGCCGCGGGTCGGCAACCGGGAGGCGGCCGCCCGGTCGGCCAGCCAGAGGGTGCGTTCGCGGCCGACGGCGCCGGTCGCCGGGACGTCGATCGGCCCGGCTCCGGAGAACGACGCGGCCACCGCCTCGGCCTTCTCCTCACCCGCGACCACCACCCATACCTCGCGGGCGGACTGGATCGTCGGCAGCGTCAGGGAGACGCGTTCCGGTGGCGGCTTCGGGCAGTCGTGCACGGCCACCACCGGTTCCGTGGCCACGACCGCCGGCGAGTTCGGAAACAGTGACGCGACGTGCCCCTCCGGGCCGAGACCGAGCAGCACCACGTCGAACACGGGGAACACCGCGCCCGGCGCCGCGCGGCCGGCGAGAAGGGCGGCGTACTCCGCCGCGGCGGACTCCGGGTCGGCGTAGCCAGACGCGGCGGCACCGCCCTCGACGTCCCCGCCGGCCGTCTGGGCCGCGCGGTGACCCATGGGAAACACCCGCTTGGGGTCCACCGGGACGTGTTCGAGCAGCGCCTCACGGGCCTGCCGATCGTTGCGGTCAGGCGAGTCCGCGGGGACGAACCGCTCGTCGCCCCACCAGACGTCGACCTTGGACCAGTCCACCGCGTCGACCGCCGGGCTGGTCCGGACCGCGCGCAGCAGCGCGATGCCGATGCCGCCGCCGGTGAGGACGACCGACGCCTCACCGCGGGCGGCCTGCCCGTCGATCAGGCGAGTGATCAGCCGGGCGGCGGCGGCGCGGGCGAGGATGCCGGCGTCGCGGTGCGGGACGAGCTGCGGCTCCGCCGTCATGCCCCGCCTGCCTTCGGCCGCTCCGGCCGGGCGGTGGAACCCGACCGGCCGACGGTCGGAGTGCTCCCGGCGGAGGACGCCGCCCCGGTCCTGGCTGCCCCGGTCTTGGTCGCCTCGGCCTTGACTGTTTCGGCCTTGACTGTTTCGGCCTTGGTCGTCCCGTCCTGGGCGGCATGTGCCTCGCCGGAGGGCGGGGCCGTGCTGGTGACCGTCACGGACTTGTCCATCGGGTCACGCCAGATGTGTTCGCGGTGCGGCGAGCGGGCGCCGAGGTTCGCCAGTCCGCTCCAGGTGCCCAGGGCCTCGCCGAAGACCTCGTCGTCGTCGAGCCGGCGCAGCTCCTCGGCGAGCAGCTCGCCGACGCCGCGTCCCGGCAGCGGCAGCACCCGGTCCGGATAGCCGGACCGGGAGATCGTCGCCGTGCGGGAGTCGGTCCGGGCGATCGCGAGCTCGGCCCCGCCGAAGGACACGGTCACCTTCGTGACGTCGGGGCGGGTTCCGACCTCCTCGACGGTGACGGGGATGCCGAGCTTGTTCTTCAGCCAGCCGGCGAACAGCTGGGCGCTCGGATTGGCCTGCCCGGAGGTGATCACGGCCGATTCCGGCGTGTCGGTGACGGTGTCGAACGCCGCGGCGAGCAGGGTCCGCCACGGCGTCAGGCGGGTCCACGACAGGTCCGTGTCGCCCGGGGCGAAGTCCGCCGCCCGCTGGAACAACGCGGACAGTGGTTCGGCGGCGGTGGTGACGTCGGTGACGCGGCGGTCGGCGAAGACGCCGAGCGGATCGTAGGCGATCCGGGCCGGCGGCTCGTCGTGCCACCAGGTGACGACCGGGGCGTCCGGGGCGAGCAGCGGCAGCACGACCGACTCGGCGTGCAGCGCCAGGCGCCCCGACATCCGCATGACAACTGCCTCACCAGGGCCGAGCCGGCCGCCGATCGAGACCTCGGCGTCCAGCCGCGGGTGCGGCGACTCGATCTGCCGGCGCACGACGATGAGCAGCCGGCACGGGTGGGCGGAGGCCGCGAGCGTCGCCGCGCCCTCCGCCTCGCTGACGTGTTTCTCGTCGACGACGGCGACGAGGGTGAGCGCCAGGCCGAAGGCCAACGCCCCGGCCGCCCGCCGCTCGGCGGACAGGGCCTTGACCACCTCAGAACCGGTGGTGTCCCACAGCGTGGTCACGAGGGGCTCCTATCCGTCCGCAGGAGTGGGTGGACGCCGGCTGGGCGCCGACGGGCGGGCCCGCTCACGGCCGCCGCCACCGGCGGCCGTCCGCGGCGAGCATCTCGTCCGCCGCCGCCGGCCCCCAGCTGCCGGCCCGGTAGCGGTGCGGGGTCGTGCTCGCCCAGTACTCCTCGAGCGGGTCGATGATCCGCCAGGACTCCTCGACCTCGGCGTTGTTCGGGAACAGCGTCGCGTCGCCGAGCAGCACGTCGAGGATGAGCCGCTCGTAGGCCTCGGGGAGCGCCTCGGTGAACGCCTCGCCGAACAGGAAGTCCATCGCGACGTCGCGGACCTCCATCGCCGAGCCCGGCACCTTGGAGCCGAACTTCAGGGTGACGCCCTCGTCGGGCTGCACCCTGATGACCAGCTGGTTGTTGCCGAGCTCGGCGGTATCGGTCTGGTCGAAGGGCAGGTGCGGCGCCTTCTTGAACACGATCGCGATCTCGGTGACCCGTCGGGGGAGCCGCTTGCCGGTCCGCAGGTAGAACGGCACCCCGGCCCAGCGGCGGGTCTCGATGCCCAGGCGCACCGCGGCGAACGTCTCCGTCCGGGAATCCGGCGGGATGTCCTTCTCGTCGAGATAGCCGGGAACCCGTTCCCCGGCGAGCCAGCCCTGCTCGTACTGGCCGCGCACGGCGAAGCGGGCAAGGTCGGCGGGCAGCGAGACGGCGCGCAGGACCTTGAGCTTCTCGGTGCGGATCGTCTCCGGGCCGAAGCTGACCGGCTCCTCCATCGCGGTGAGGGCGAGCAGTTGGAGCAGGTGGTTCTGGAGCACGTCGCGGGCGGCGCCGGTCTCGTCGTAGAAGCCGGCGCGGGTGCCGATGCCGACGTCCTCGGCCATGGTGATCTGCACCGAGTCGACGAACTGCGAGTTCCAGATCGGCTCGTACAGGTTGTTCGCGAACCGCAGCGCGAACAGGTTCTGCACCGTCTCCTTGCCCAGGTAATGATCGATCCGGTATACCCCCGAGGGGGTGAACACGTCGTCGACCAGGGCGTTGAGGTCGCGGGCCGAGGTCAGATCGTGCCCGAACGGCTTCTCGATGACGACGCGGCGCCAGCCGCCCGAGTCCGCCGCCGAGGACAGGCTCGTGCGCTGCATCTGCTTGAGCACGACCGGGAACGCCGAGGGCGGGACGGACAGGTAGAACGCGGCGTTGCCCCCGATGCCGTGCGAGCGCTCCAGGTCCTCCAGCGTCGAGGCCAGCCGGTCGAAGGCCGCGTCGTCGTCGAAGGAACCCTGCAGGAAGCGGACGGAACCGGCCAGCCGGTCCCAGACCTCCTCCCGGAACGGGGTACGCGCCCCCTTCTCGGCGGACTCGCGGGCGAATTCGGCGAAGTCGCCGTCCGACCAGTCCCGGCGGGCGAATCCGAGCAGCACGAACCCGGGCGGCAGCAACCCGCGGTTGAACAGGTCGTAGACGGCGGGAATCAGCTTCTTGCGGGCCAGGTCGCCGGTCGCACCGAACACCACGAGGGCGCTCGCGTCCGGCAGCCGGGGCAGTCTGCGGTCACGTGGATCCCGCAGCGGGTTGGATCTCACCGTGGGCGCCACCCGTTCCCCCTTCGTTCTCGCTTCGGTCTACCCGAGGTTGTTTCACCTGGGACCGTCGCCTGTCCATGACGGACGTTGAGACGATCACCACGGCTGTGGTCCGGTCCGGTCGTCAGGCCGCCCGGCCGATCGCCGACCGTGCTCACGACGCGGCGCGTCCCGGCTAGCTGTCCGAACCGGGTCGGCCGAGCTGCTGCGCGATGGTGCCGAGCAGCTGGTTCCACGAGTCCTCGAACTTCTGCACGCCCTGAGTCTCCAGGGTCTCGATCACGTCGTCGAGGTCCACGCCGACAGAGGCCAGCGCGGCGAACACCTGGCGGGCGTCGTCGTAGTAGGGGCGGATGGTGTCCCCGCGGACCTGGCCATGGTCGGCGAACGCCTGCAGGGTCGCCTCGGGCATGGTGTTGACGGTGCCGGGCGCGACCAGCTCGGACACGTAGATCGTGTCCGGCAGGGACGGGTCCTTCGTCGAGGTCGACGCCCACAGCGGCCGCTGCGGCTTCGCGCCCTTCGCGGCCAGCGCCTTCCACCGGTCGGTGGCGAACGCCTTCTCGTACCGCTCGTAGGCCAATCGGGCATTCGCGATGGCTGTCTTGGCGTGCAGCGCCTTCGCCTCCGGCGTGCCGATCTTGTCCAGGCGCGCGTCGACCTCGGAGTCGACCCGGCTGACGAAGAACGACGCGACCGAGGTCAGGTCGCCGACGTCCCGGCCGGCGTCGACTGCCTTCTCGACACCCGCCATGAACGCGTCGATGACGGCGTCGTAGCGGTCCAGGCCGAAGATCAGCGTGACGTTCACGCTGATGCCCTGGGCCAGGGTCTCGGTGATTGCCGGCAGCCCGGCCAGGGTGGCCGGGATCTTGATGAACAGGTTGGGCCGGTCCACCAGCCACCACAGCGCCCGGGCCTCGGCGACGGTGCGCTCGGTCTCGTGGGCCAGGCGGGGGTCGACCTCGAGGGACACCCGCCCGTCGACCCCGCCGGAGGCGTCGTAGGCACCGCGCAGCACGTCGCAGGCCTCGCGGACGTCGGCGGCGGTGATCGCGCGCACCGCCTCGCCGACGTCGACGCCACGCACCGTCAGGTCGCGCAGCTGCTCGTTGTACAGGTCGCTGGACGCGATCGCCTTCTGGAAGATCGTCGGGTTGCTGGTGACGCCGACGACGCTGCGGTTGGCGACCAGATCAGCGAGGTTGCCGGTGCGCAGCCGGTCCCGGCTGATGTCGTCCAACCAGACCGCCACTCCGGCGGCCGAGAGCTCGGACAGGGGGTTGCTCATCGGGCTTTGGTTCCTCTCCGCGGGCGGTGAACATCCACAACAGGTCAAGCCGTTCTCGGTGCTGGTCATGCCCGTCGCCGGGAATCGGATCCGGGGTGCGGCCGACCGGGGTGCGGCCGACCAGGTCGCAGCCGACCGGTGCGTAGCGGCCGGCGCCGGCCGGCTCCGATCCGATCCGACGCCCGCTGGCTCCAACCCGACGCCCTCCGGTGCACCCTTGTGGGCACTACCCCGTCGCGCCGGCTCCATCCCAGTCTGCTGCCAGTCTGATCCCTATGTGTTCAGCTCCGTGACGCGCAGGTGGCAGTTGGAAGAACAGCCGGCGTGAACTGGTCGGACACCACCCGTGAGACACACCACGGCGGGCACCGGCCGTGGGGGGACGATCCCGTCCGGCGGCCCGGGCGGCTGGCCGCGCGACCGGCGACGTGATTCAGGCCGCACGACCCGTTGCCCGGTCCGGGCACGACCGCCGCGCGTGCGCCCCAATCCGGCGGCTAGACTCCGACACGTCGTAGAACACCGTCCGCTCCGTCCCCGGGGCTCCGTACAGTGCGGGTCGTCCGCCGATCCCGCCGATCGCGAGGTCGCTCTGTCTACCGAGGCCGCCCTTCGACGCCGGCACGTCACCACACGCGGACCGGTGCGGTCGGGCACCTCCACGTCGGTGAGCGCCGCAACCACGCACCAGCCCGCCTTGGACCATGTCCCGGCCCAGGGTGCCCCCGACCC
>NZ_JAMPTM010000569.1 GCF_025403375.1 Frankia gtarii | reverse complement strand
GGGTGGGGGTGCGCAGGGTGCGCAGTTCGGCGGCGAGGTCGTCGGCCTGACGTTCGGCGCGTTCGGCGCGGGCGCGGGCTTCGGCGCGGGCCTCGCTGATCACGGCGAGGCGTTCGGTGGCGGCGTGCCGTTCGGCGTCCAGGCGGGTGTCGGTTTCGGTGCGGATCCGCTCGACGTCGGCGGCGGCCTCGGCGCGGATGCGGGCGGTCTCGGCGCTGGTCTCGGCGCGCAGCCGGTCGAGCTCGGCGGTGGCCTCGGCGCGCAGCCGTTGGGCGTCGGTGTCGGCGCCCTGGCGTAGGCGCAGGGCTTCGGCGCGTTCGGCGCGAATGTCCTCGCGCAGGGCGTCGCGTTCGGTGCGCAGTTCGGTGCGCAGGCGGGCGTCGCGTTCGGCGTCGCGGCGGGCGGTGGCCAGCTCGCCCAGCGCCTGGTCGCGGGCGGCGGTGGCCTCGGCGATGCGCGTCTGGGCGTCGTGGTGGGCGTCGGCGATGCGGGCGGTGGCGTCGCGGTCGACGGCGTCGATGGCGGCCTGGGCCTGAGCTTCGGCTTCGGCGACAGCGGTGTCGGCGTCGGCCCGGACGGCCTCGGCGGCGGCGCTCGCGGCGCGCACGGCGGCGGCGGACTCCTCCACGGCGTCGGCGCGGGCCGTGTCGGCGGCAGCCAGGCGACGCTCGGCGTCGTCGAGGGCGGTGACGGCTTCGGCGGCGACCGCGTCGGATTCGGCGCGGGCGATCCCGGCGGCGCGGGCGGCCTGTTCGGCGCGCACGGCGCGGGCGACGGCTTCGGCGACGCGTTCGGCGGCGTCGGCTTCGGCGGCCTCGACCTGGGCTTCGGCGGCGGTGACGTCGCCGAGTGCGGCCATCTGGCGGGCGAAGGCGTCCAGGGTGGCGCTCAGTTCGCCGGCGAGGGTCTGGACCTGGCCGGCGAGTTCCTCGGCGCGGGCGCGCCCGGCAGCCAGCGGGCGGGGGATCGGGGC
>NZ_JAMPTM010000568.1 GCF_025403375.1 Frankia gtarii | reverse complement strand
CACCAGCCCCACCCGGGCCGCCAGCGCCACCCCGACCGCCAGCGCCACCCGGGCCGGCCGAGCCAGCACCGTGCCGGTGGCTGGCGATCGCGGCCGCGACCCGGGCGCCCGGTGCCACCTCGGCGGCCGGGCGCGCCTCGGCCACTGCCGCGGTAACCGCGTCGCGCCAGGACTCCCTGGCCGCGACCCGCGCCAGCAGCCAGGAGACGTAGTCGGCGCGGGAGACGTCCAGCCAGACGTCGGGCACCCGGGCGACAACGGCGGTCAGCAGCTCCGCGTCGATCAGGGGGGCCAGCGCGGCGTCGGCGGCGGCGAACGTCGCGGGTTCGGCTGCCACGACCGGTAGGACCACGTGATCGGCGATGCCGGGCAGGACCCGGCCGACCGCCGCCGCCGCGCCCGCCCAGTCGTGGTGGGGATACAGGGCGGCACCGTGATCGATCAACCACAGCCGACCGCCCCAGACCAGCAGGTTCGGGTTGCGCCAGGATCTGTCGACGTTCAGCGTCAGGGCGTCGAGCCAGAGCACGCGGGCGGCGATTTCGGGCGCGGCGTCGAACGCCAGCGGATCGTAGGTGATGGACCCGGGGAGGTAGTCCATGCCGAGGTTGAGCCCGGCGCTGGCCCGCAGCAGGTCCTGGACCTCCTGGTCCGGCTCGGTGCGCCCGAGCTCGGGGTCGACGTCGATTCCGACGAGCTCGGGCACCGCGAGCCCGAGCTCGCGGGCGAGCTCGCCGACGATCACTTCGGCGACCAGCGCCTTCGGCCCCTGCCCCGCGCCGCTGAACTTGACGACCCAGGTGCCGAGGTCGTCGCCCTCCATCAGGCCGGGCAGGCTCCCGCCCTCGCGCAGCGGCGTCGCGTAACGCACCGCCGTGACGTGTCGCAACATCCCGCCAGTCTGCCCGAGCCACCGCTGCCCCCGAGCCGCCAGCAGGCCAGCGCGGGCAGGGGGCAGAGGGGCGGGCCGGGCAGAGG
>NZ_JAMPTM010000567.1 GCF_025403375.1 Frankia gtarii | reverse complement strand
GGACGGCAGGTGGCGAGACCGTTGCGGGACGAGGTGCGGTGGCCGGTGCGGATGCGGGGGCCGCGCCGTCGGTGCTGTATCCGGCGGTCCAGGCGAGGACGGCGTGCACGTAGCTGGTGGACGGGTTGTAGCTGTAGATGGCGGTGCGGAGCTCGGCGGGGTTGGCCAGGTCTCGGTGGGAGCGGCAGAGATAGCCGGCGGCGGAGAGCGTGGCGTCGTCGATGTTGTGGGGGTCGGCGTGCTGGTCGCCGGAGTTGTCGCGGCCAGCCGTGCGCCAGGTCGTGGGGATGAACTGCATGGGGCCGACGGCGTGGTCGTAGGTGGTGTCGTGGTCGAGGGCGCCGCGGTCGGTGTCGCGCACGAGGGCGTGGCCGTGGCGGCCGTCCAGAGGCGGGCCGAGGATGGGAAGGGTGATCGTGCCGTCGGGGGTGATGGGGCGGCCGACGGCGTGGCCGGACTCGACTTTGCCGATACCGGCAAGAAGCTGCCAGGGCAGGTGACAGCCGGGATGCTCGGTGGCGGTGCGGGTTGCGGCGCTGCGGTACGCGGCCAGGACGCGCGCGGGGATGGCCCGGTCGCGGGCGGTCAGGGTGACGGTCTGGGTGGTGGAGCGGCCCGCCGCGGCATCGGCGAGGGCGTGATCGTCAGGGAGTTCGGATGCTGGTGTCGCGGTGGTGGTTGGTGTCGCGGTGGTGGTTGGGGCCACGGTGGGGTTGGTGGAGCTGGCGGGAATGAGCGGTGGGATGACGAGGGGCAACGGGTAGGTGCGGGTGGAGGTCGGAGGGTGAACGGCCGGGATGGGCTCGAGGTTCTGGACGGGGTTGGCGGGTCCCGGGCCCAGGCAGAGGGCGATGAGCAGGCCGATCATGGGTACGGAGGCGAGCCCGCCGGCTGTCTTCCGCTGCCGTCGCCGCCGTCGGGCCCCCTGGCCGGGCAGGGGGGTTGAGCGCGCCGGACCTGTCGGCCGGAATAGCGGCGCGGGCCTGGTCGGCGGCG
>NZ_JAMPTM010000566.1 GCF_025403375.1 Frankia gtarii | reverse complement strand
GGCTGATCCTCGGCGCCGCCGTCGACGCTGTGTTCGCCGATCCGGCGCGGCTGCACCCCGTCGCCGGGTTCGGCCGGGCCGCCGGCCGGTTGGAGCGGCTGCTCTACCGGGACGGCCGCGCCGCCGGCGCGTTGCACACCACCCTGCTGCTGGCCGCCGTCACCGTTCCCGCCGCCGCCGCCGAACACGCATGGGGACGTCCCCGGGCGGTGCGGGCGCGGCCCGCCCCGGACCGGCCTGGCGGCTGGGATCGCGACGGCGCGGCGGTCGCGATGACCGCGGTGGCGACCTGGGTGGTGCTCGGTGGGGCGTCGCTGCGCCGCCACGGTCGGCGGCTCGGCGCCGAACTGCTCGCCGGCGACCTGACCGCCGCCCGGGCGCGGCTGCCGACGCTGTGCGGACGGGACCCGTCGCTGCTCGACGAGGCGGGGATCGCCCGCGGCGCGATCGAGTCGATCGCCGAGAACACCTGCGACGCCGTGGCCGCGCCGCTGTGGTGGGGGACGGTCGCGGGGCTGCCGGGGCTGGCCGGCTACCGGGTGGTGAACACCCTCGACGCGATGATCGGGCATCACAGCGACCGCTATGAACGGTTCGGGTGGGCGGCGGCCCGCCTCGACGATCTGGTGAACCTCCTGCCGGCCCGACTGTGCGCGCTCGCGACCTGCCTGTGCGCGCCGGTCGTCGGGGGCAACGTCGCCGACGCGTTCTGGGTGATGCGCCGCGATGGTCGGTCCCATCCGAGTCCGAACGCGGGGATGGTCGAGGCCGCGTTCGCCGGGGCGCTGGGCCTGCGCCTCGGCGGGGAACTGCGCTACCCGTACCGGGTCGAGTACCGGCCCGAGCTGGGTTTCGGTCGACCACCGCGGGGCGCCGACGTCGTCGCCGCCGCCCGGCTGTCCGGCGCGGCCGGCGCGGTCTGCCTCGCGGTGTCGGCGCTGGTCGGCGGGGTGGGATGGGCCGCGGCGGCCCGCGGCCTGCGCCGGGTGGGTCGGGC
>NZ_JAMPTM010000565.1 GCF_025403375.1 Frankia gtarii | reverse complement strand
GCCCACCCCTTCGTTCTCGTTCACCCGGCCCCACCGGGCCATGTTGTAGAGCAGGAAGACGGCCGTCACCACGAAGGGGATGGCCGGGATGACCGCGGCGGTCAGCGAGCTGTCGGACGGCAGGTAGTACTGCACCAGCCCACCGGCGACCCCCATGCCGAGCCCGACCACCACGGCAACCGGGAGGCTGCGCAGTTTGGCCGCGATCACGGCCGCGAACGCCGCCGCCATGAGCGTCGTGAAGTTACCGGCATCGAGACCGATGATCGGGGTGCACAGTACCCCCGACAACCCGGCCAGAAAGGTGCTCACCGCCCACACCCCGACCGACACCACGCCGGGGTTGGTGCCCGACAGCGACGTCATGGCGGGCGAGTCGACCATCGCCCGCACCCGCAACCCCACTTCGGTCCAGCGCAGGACCACCGCGCCGATGGCCACAGTGAGGATGACGCAGCCATAGACGATCATCTGGTCCGCGGTGACCGGGACACCGTTGACCTGGAAGACGTGTACCGGCTCCGGGGCCAGGCCCGGGGCCTTCAGGATGGTGTCGTTGCCAAACAGAAGAGTGGCGATCGCCGGAATCGTGACACTGATCCCGAGCGTCGCCGCCACTTTGATCAACGGAGACGACTGGCGCAGTAATCGGAAGAGGGCCGCATAGAGCAGTACCCCCAGGCCCGGTCCAACGACGAGCAGCGCGACGACGGCGGCGCCGAGGATCGGCCAGTGGTGCTCCGTGTGCAGAAAGTAGAAGAACCGGGCGACGAAGTACGCCATCGCGCCGAAGCTGAAGTTGAGGATGCCGGCCGAGAGGTACGTGACCACCAGGCCGGCGGCCGCGATGGCGTAGATCCCGCCGAGTACCAGACCGGCGATCACATACTGAACCACGACTTCTCCCTCAGGCTCGGGCGCGGAGCAGGGTCGCTGTGCCCCCACAGATTGGCCGGTACGAGGCGGTTCCGAGTAGCGCGTACCGAGTCGAGTTCCCGCCC
>NZ_JAMPTM010000564.1 GCF_025403375.1 Frankia gtarii | reverse complement strand
GACCGGCCCCGCCATCACGTCGCTGTCGTTCCTCACCCCGGGCAACTACCCCGACGACGACCCTCACGCGGGTCTGGAGGACACCCTTCGGCTGTTCGAGTTCGGGGAGCGGCTGGGCTTCGACGGCGCCTGGATCCGCCAGCGGCACCTGGAGCACGGGGTGTCCTCGGCGGCGGTGTTCCTCGCCGCCGCCGGCCAGCGGACCCGGCGGATCCAGCTTGGCACCGCGGTCATCCCCATCGGGTACGAAAGCCCGTTCCGGCTGGCCGAGGATCTCTCCGTCGCCGACGTACTGTCCGGCGGGCGGCTGCAGGTGGGGCTCAGTACCGGGACCCCGCCGCATGCCGAGTTGCTCGGCGACCTCGTCTTCGACGGCGACTGGCGCAGCTTCGACCTGTCCTACGGCCGCATCGCCCGGCTGCGCGACAACCTGCTCGGCGACTATCTCGGCGACCCCGACACCGTCATCCACTCGCCGGGCAACACCCAGCGCCCCCGCCTGCAGCCGCACGCACCCGGCCTCGCCGACCGGCTCTGGTACGGCGGGGGCAGCCTGCGCTCGGTGCGCTGGACCGGCGAGAACGGCCTGAACCTGCTCACGGGCAACATCGTTTCAGGGCAGGGCATCACCGCCGGGCAGGGGATCGCGGCTGGGGAGGGGATCGCCGACTTCGTGACCGTGCAGCGCACCCTCATCCGCGAGTACCGCCGCCTGATCGGCGCCGACCGGCCCGCGCGGGTGGCCCTCGGCCGGGTCGTCGTGCCCTTCGACAGCGCCGACCGGGCCACCCGGGAGCGTTACCGGGTGTACGCCGCCGCCCGCCACGAGCGCACCCTGCGCCCGCACGGCGAGCGGCGGACCCTGTTCGCCCCCGACCTCGTCGGCGACGCGCAGCGGATCCTCGACGGGCTGCGGGCCGACGCGGCGGTGGCGGAGGTGAGTGAGCTGCGGGTGGAGCTGCCGTACGAGTTCGACCGCCGCGACTACGAGCAGATCCTGCACGACGTGGCGCACACCGTCGCCCCGGCCCTCGGCTGGCG
>NZ_JAMPTM010000563.1 GCF_025403375.1 Frankia gtarii | reverse complement strand
CCCCGGCACCCCCTGCCCGGTTGCGCCGATCGGTTCCGGCGATTCGCCGGTGCCCGGCGCCGGACGCACCGGGTCAGGCCGCTGCCGCCGTTCCGGCACCACGCCACGGACGGGATCCACGGCTGCCCGGTCAGGGTCGGCGGGCTCGCCGGGCCGTGGCACCTCGTGCCGCGACGTCACGCCCCGCCCAGCAGGTGAGTTGCGATCATCCAGGACGGACGGGGCGACAGCGTCGGTCTGACCGCCGTCGAACCCGTCGAGCTCCTCGAACGCCTCGGATGCCTCGGATGCCTCGGATGTCCCTTGGCCCGGCTGGTGTTCCGGGTCCGCGTGACGCCAGCCGTCATCGGTGACCGTGAACCGGTTCGTGACATCGCCGTGATCATCGTTCACGTGATCCCGACGCATCCCGACGCGCATGGTCGGCGGGTCGAGCTCCGGCCGTGCGGTCGATGGCCGGTCCGGACCGGCGACGGCACGGTTCCCGGCTCCCCTCCCGTCCGCCGGCGCCCCGGCCGCGCCGCCGATGCCGCCGGCGGCTTCGCGCTGCGGCCCCGCAGTGCCCTGCCGACCGGGCCACGCGACGTCGGGAGCGGCGGCGCGGGCCGCAGCATGGCGATCTGCAGCGTCGCGTTCTCCGGCCGGCCGGCCCGCCCCGGAGTCGGCGGGCCGGACTGGCGATCGCGGTGCGTCACGCTCAAACCACGTAGGTTGTGGTCCGCCGGCAGCCGGCGCAGACGTGTTTCGGGGTGACGGCGACGCGGCCGCGGAGGGCGGCGTGAAATCAGACCTCGCGGGTGGCATGGCCCGAGATTGCAGGGGGGGCACGGCGGCATTCGATCGCCCCGGGTCTCCACCTGCAGCGGAGGGCGGCTGCTGTGGCTGCACGGCGGTGCGCGGCTGGTCGGTGCGCGGCTGGTCGGACTGCTGACTGCCGGCCGGCCGGATCTGCGGCGTCCACGGCTGCTGATCGACGCCGCGCGGCGACGGGTTACGGCCCGCGCCGGGCGCGGGACCGAGCCCGGTCCGGCCGGCCCGGGGTGCCCCCGGGGG
>NZ_JAMPTM010000562.1 GCF_025403375.1 Frankia gtarii | reverse complement strand
GGCACCAGGGGCACGTTCGGCAACGGGCCGCTGACGGCGGACGGCCAGCTCGACGCCGGCTGGCTGCACCGGGCCGCGACGCCCGGCGAGGCGCTGCGCCGCGCCACCAGCCTCGCCACGCTCGCGCTGCACACCCAGGACCGTCAGCAGGCAGCGCTGGGCAGCCTCCCCGACCGGCGCGCCCGCCCCGGCCGGATCACCCTGGCGGTCCTGACCGCCCGCGCCGAATCCGCCGCGGAACTGCTTGTCCGCGAGCTCGAACGCGACGGCCTGCCCGTCGACCGCGCCGTCGCCGAAACACTGCTCGGCGAGCTCATCGGCCCACCACCGCGCACCGGCGCCGACGAGCTCGCCGCCCGCCGCCGCCGCGACGCCCCGGTCCTCGCCCACCTGCGCGGGCCCGTCGACCTGCGCAACCCCGCCGCCGTGCGGGCCGCCCTGCGCACGGTGGGCATCGACGTCCCCGACACCCGTTCGGGCCGCCTCGAACCGCTGCGCGACGCCCATCCCGCCGTCGCCGCGCTGCTGACCTGGCGACGCACCGAACGCATCGCCACCACCTACGGCCACCGCTGGCTCGACACCCACGTCGGCCCCGACGGGCGACTACGCGGCGCCTGGCATGCCAGCGACGGCGCCGCCGGGCGGATGACCGCCCAGGCCGGCCTGCACAACCTGCCCGCCGACCTGCGCGTCGCCGTCGTCGCCGAACCGGGCCGGGTGTTCGTCCGCGCCGACCTCGGCCAGATCGAACCCCGGGTACTCGCCGTCGTCTCCGCCGACCCCGCCCTCGCCGAGGCCACCCGGGCCGACGACATGTACGCCCCCGTCGCGGTGCAGCTCGGCCGCGACCGGCCGCAGGCCAAGATCGCGGTGCTCGCCGCGATGTACGGCCAGACCACCGGTTCGGCCGGCGAGGCCCTGCGCCGGATGCGCCGCGCCTACCCGACCGCGCTGGCCTACCTCGACGACGCCGACGCCGCCGGCCGTGCCGGCCGCGACCTGCGCACCTACGGCGGCCGGCGCATCCGCCTCGCCCCCGCGCCGCGCCCACCCCGGGGCCTGACC
>NZ_JAMPTM010000561.1 GCF_025403375.1 Frankia gtarii | reverse complement strand
GCGCCGAACAGAGCTCGGTAGCGCTGGGCGGCGCGGGGATTGCTCGGCGGGTCGATCAGCGAGGACTGGACGTTACCCGCATCGGTCGCGGTGAAGTACGCCTCGTAGGCGAGGTTCGCCCGATTCGCCTGGAACAGCTCAAACATCTTCTGGATGAAGTACGGGTTGTCCGCGCCACCACCCGCCGAGCGAACGACCCCCCACTCCGGCACAGCGAACCGCTTGCCGTGCTCGCGGGCGAACCGGGCGATGGTGCAGGCGCCCGAGTCCTCGTTGCACTGGGCGTCGAAGGTCGCCCGGGTGAACGACGGCGGGTAGGAGTCGTAGGCGTCCACGCTGACGACGTCGACGAACCCGTCGCCGGGGTAGGCCGCCCAGACGTTGTCGCCGTTCGGCATCGAGTTCCGGTGGGCCGAGACGTTCCAGTCGATGTGGACACCGGGCGAGGTGGAGCGGATCGCGGTCACCGCCCGTTGGAAGCAGGTCCGCCAGGTGGCGGTGTCACGCGGGTACCACCAGAACCAGTTGCCGTTGAACTCCCAGCCGAGCCGGACGTAGGCGTCCGGTCGGCCGTTGCGGACCAGCGTCCGCCCGAAGGTCGCCCAGTCGGCGTCGTAGTCGCCGCGAGCGCAGGCGGCCTCGTTGCCGTCCTGCGGGAACAGCGGCTGAGCCACGGACACCCTGCCGGTGTAGATGTCCGGGCGAAGCCCGGACAGGGGCCAGTCGTCGGCGACGATCTTCTGCCAGTTGTCGCGGACCGTGAACACGACGGCGACGTCGGTCCGGCGACCGAGCCAGCGTTCCCAGCCGGCCAGATCGTGGGGCGGGTTGGCGTTGGCCCCGGAGGGCCAGGTGACCCCGGCGGCCGGCGGGGCGGACGGACCCGGTCCCCCACCTCCGCCACCGGTGCTCCCGCTGCCGCCGCTGTCACCGCTGCTCAGGACGACCAGCCCGACGACGCCGACCACGGCCGCGAGAACCGCCGCGAGGCCGGTGCCCGCCAGCGCCCGCCCGCGCCGTGACCGCGGCAGCCGCCACCACGACCCGCCCGAATCGCCGGACCCCCCAGACC
>NZ_JAMPTM010000560.1 GCF_025403375.1 Frankia gtarii | reverse complement strand
GGCGCGGAGCTCGTCAAGGAAGTCGCGAAGAAGACCAACGACGTCGCGGGTGACGGTACGACCACCGCGACGATCCTGGCTCAGGCTCTGGTGCGTGAGGGTCTGCGTAACGTGGCCGCCGGCGCGAACCCGCTGGGCCTGAAGAAGGGCATCGAGGTCGCGGTCGAGCGGGTCTCCGAGGAGCTGTCGAAGCAGGCCAAGGAGGTCGAGACCAAGGAGCAGATTGCTTCGACGGCGTCGATCTCGGCCGGCGACTCGGCGATCGGTGGTCTGATCGCCGAGGCGTTGGACAAGGTCGGCAAGGAAGGCGTTGTCACCGTCGAGGAGAGCAACACCTTCGGTCTGGAGCTTGAGCTCACCGAGGGTATGCGCTTCGACAAGGGTTACATCTCGCCGTACTTCGTCACGGATGCGGACCGTCAGGAAGCCGTTCTCGACGACCCGTACATCCTGATCGTCAACAGCAAGATCGCCGCGGTGAAGGATCTGCTCCCGTTGTTGGAGAAGGTCATGCAGACCAGCAAGCCGCTGGTCATCATCTCCGAGGATGTCGAGGGTGAGGCGTTGGCGACCCTGGTCGTCAACAAGATCCGTGGCACGTTCAAGAGTGTTGCGGTGAAGGCTCCTGGTTTCGGGGACCGCCGTAAGGCGATCCTGGGTGACATCGCGATCCTGACTGGTGGTCAGGTGATCTCCGAGGATGTCGGTCTGAAGCTGGAGAGCACCTCGCTGGACCTGCTGGGGCGTGCGCGGAAGATCGTCGTGACGAAGGACGAGACGACGGTTGTCGAGGGTTCGGGGGATCCGGACCAGATTGCCGGTCGGGTCAGCCAGATCCGTAACGAGATCGAGAAGTCGGACTCGGACTACGACCGTGAGAAGCTTCAGGAGCGTCTGGCGAAGCTGGCCGGTGGTGTCGCGGTCATCAAGGTCGGTGCGGCGACCGAGGTGGAGCTGAAGGAGAAGAAGCACCGTATCGAGGATGCGGTGTCGAACGCGAAGGCCGCCGTCGAGGAGGGCATCGTCGCTGGTGGTGGCGTCGCGCTGCTTCAGGCGTCGATCACCGCTTTCGAGAAG
>NZ_JAMPTM010000055.1 GCF_025403375.1 Frankia gtarii | reverse complement strand
GGTTGGCGGTGGGGTTGGCGGCCCGTGGTCAGCGCAGCCCGGCGCCGTCACGCAGGGCGAGCTGCACGAGCCGGTCGACGAGCTGCGGATAGGTGATCCCGCTCGCCTCCCACATTCGGGGGAACATCGACGTCGGGGTGAATCCTGGCATCGTGTTGACCTCGTTGACGACGACCTGATCTTCCGGGGTGACGAACACGTCAACCCGCGCGAGCCCAGCGCAGTCGAGTGCTTCGAACGCCGCCACCGCCACCTTCTGCACGCGGTCCAGCGCCACCGGGGACAGCCGCGCGGGGATGTCGAAGCGCGTCTGGTCGGAGACGTACTTCGCCTCGAAGTCGTAGAAGCCGGCTGACGAGGTGACGGTGATCTGAGCCGGGATGCTGGCTTGCGCGCCAGGCCCGTCCAGCCGACCGAGCACCCCGCACTCGATCTCATGTCCCGTGATCGCCGCCTCGACCAGCACCTTGGGGTCGTTCGCACGGGCTGTCTTGACCGCCGTGTCCAGATCAGCCCAGGCATCGACCCGGCTGATTCCAATGCTGGATCCACCGCGGGCCGGCTTGACGAAAACCGGCAGGCCGAGGCGTTCCTGGTCGGCTTCGGACAGGGTCTGGCCGGCCCGCAGCACGGCGTATGGGCCGATGGGCAGACCCGCGGCGCGCAGCAGGGATTTCATGTGCTGCTTGTCCATGGCGGCCGCGCTGGCGAAGACGCCCGAGCCGACGTAGGGCAACCCCGCCATCTCAAGGAGGCCCTGCACGGTCCCGTCCTCCCCGAAGGGGCCATGCAGGAGCGGGAAGACCACATCGAGGTCCCCGAGCGGGCCGCGGATGGCCTCCGCCGCATCGTGGGGGAGTAGACGTGACATGGTCGGGTCCGGGGCGAGCACGACACCCGTCCCCCGGGCCGCCGCGACCGAGGGGAGTTCCCCATCCGCCGGCGCGAGGGCATCCGCTCCAGGCAGGACGACCCAGCGCCCTGACGGGTCGATGCCGACCAGGACGACGTCGTAGACGTCCGGGTCGAGCGCGCGCAGCACGCCGCCGGCAGACACGCAGGAGATCGCGTGCTCCGTGCTGCGGCCACCGAACAGGAGGGCGAGTCGAATCCGACGCCTGATGCCTGCCATGCGGGGACAGTAACGGATCGCCGCCGAGGTCCGCGGCCGCACCCGGCGACGGCGACTGGCGCTGTCGCCGAACCGGGTCGACTGGGCTGACACCGGGCACGCCGATGACCGGTGGTCGCCGGCCTGTGACAGCCGCCGATGGCAGGCGTCGGGGCGGTGGTTGTCGGGGCGGTGATGCATAATCGAATGTATGTTCGATTCAATCTCGAGGGTCGACGAGACCCTCCAAGCCGGCGCAGCTCCGTCCACCCAGGGCGAGCCCGCGATCCCATCCGCGTCGGCGGACGCGGGCTCGGCGGGCCCGGTGACCGGGCCGGTGAGTGTGTTCGGGCGGCCAGTGGATGACCTGAGCGATGACGAGTGTCTCCGGCTGGATGGCCGGATCGCCCGGGAACCGGCCAGGCTCGAGGTAGGGCGGCTGCGGGTCCGGGCGAGGTTCGCCCGGCTGCTGGCGCGCGGAGCACGGGCGAGCTGCCCCGGGTTCCGGGCCGCCGTGACCAGATCGGTTCTCGCCGTCGATCCGGACGGGGCCGACCGGCGCCGGCGATGGCCCGATTCGTCCGCGCGCGGGACAGAAACTGCGTCTTACCTGGATGCTCCAGGCCAGCGCGAGACTGCGACCTGGACCATACGAAGCCGCACACGGACGGTGGGGAGACCCGGGTCGACAACATGGATCCGCCGTGTCGACATCACCGCCGGTTGAAGCACGCCGGCACCTGGACGCCGAGCCAGCCCGTGCCCGGCCACCACGTCTGGACAAGCCAGATCGGGTATCAGTACATCACCGAGCCCGGGCCCTACCTCGACGAACAGGTGTAGAGCCGGTCAGGCGCGGGCGACCTTGCCCGCCTTGATGCAGGAGGTGCAGACGTTCAGCCGCCGACGGGTGCCACCCACTACGGCACGGACCGTCTGGATGTTCGGATTCCAGCGACGGCGGGTACGTCGGTGGGAGTGGGAGACCGACATACCGAAGCCCGGTCCCTTGCCGCAGACGTCGCACACCGAAGACACGAAAAACACTCCGTCGAAGTAGTAATGGTCCCGGTGCCATGCCCGGGACGTCGGGCGGTCAGGACCGCGATCGTACTCATCCCGTGAGCCTGATGGCCTGGTCGGGAGAACTCGCGCAGCAGAGACCAGCTTGAGATTACCCCAGGCGTTGTGGTCCTGGGCATGGGGCGCGAGGAGATCGGGCTCGGCGCCGTCGGTGGTCCGGTGCAGTATCTGGGGTGTGGTCGACCTCGACACGTCCCTGAAGTCACTGCTCGGTCAGCGGACCGCCACCCTGTTGGCGGAGGGTCTTGAGCTGCAGGTGGTCGGTGACCTCCTGGCGCACCTGCCCCGCCGGTATCACGAGCGGGGCGAACTGACAGATCTCGCCGACCTGGTCGCCGGTGACACGGTCACGGTCCAGGCCAGGGTGGAGAAGGCCGAACGCCGACCGATGCGAGGCAGCCGTCGGTCCATGCTGCTAGTGACGGTTACAGACGGCACCCATCCGCTGGCACTGACCTTCTTCAACCAGAGCTGGCGGGAACGCGATCTCCGTCCCGGGACGACAGCGCTGTTCGCCGGGAAGGTCGACGAGTACCGCGGGCGCCGGCAACTGACCAACCCCGAGGTTCAGCTGCTGGAGTCGGAGGGGGACAGCGACGCCACCGGCCCGCTGTTCGCAAACGCGCTGGTGCCGATCTACCCTGCCGCCGCCAAGGTGCCGAGCTGGACCTTGGCCAGATGCGTCAGCCTGGTCCTGGATTCTCTCGGTCCCCTGGAGGACCCCCTGCCGGAGGACCTGCGCCGACGGCATCGCCTGTCCACGCTCGCCGAGGCCTACCGGTTGGTGCATCAACCCACCGACCGTGGCCAGGTTGCGTCGGGGCGCAGGCGCCTCACCTGGGACGAGGCTCTGGTCCTTCAGGTGGCGCTGGCGCGCCGCCGCCGCGAGGTGGAAGCGCTGGCAACGACCGCCCGCAACGCCAGGCCGGACGGCCTGCTGGCTGCGTTCGACGCTGCGCTGCCCTTCCCCCTCACGGCGGGCCAGCGTGAGGTGGGCGCCACCATCGCGGGCGAGATCGGGCGTCCGGTGCCGATGCACCGCCTCCTGCAGGGCGAGGTCGGATCGGGCAAGACGGTGGTGGCGCTGCGGGCGATGCTCATCGTGGTCGATGCTGGCGGCCAGGCCGTGCTCCTCGCACCGACTGAGACGCTCGCCGCCCAGCATTGCCGGAGCCTGCGGGAGATGCTGGGTGACCTGGCGTGCGACGGCGAGCTCGGTGCCGATGAACGGGCGACTCGGGTGACCCTGGTCACGGGCTCGATGGGGGCCCGCGCTCGGCGAGAGGCGTTGGCGGTCATCGCGGAAGGCTCAGCCGGCCTCATCGTCGGGACCCATGCCCTGCTGCACGATGAAGTCGTCTTCGCGGACCTCGGCCTGATCATCGTCGACGAGCAGCACCGGTTCGGTGTCGAACAACGTGACGCGTTGCGGGCGCGGGGTCGGCGTCCGCCACATCTGCTCGTCATGACGGCGACCCCGATCCCGCGGACCGTGGCCATGACTGTCTTCGGGGATCTGGAGGTATCCGAGCTCACCGAGTTGCCCAGTGGCCGTTCCCCGGTCGCCACTTTCGTCGTTCCTGCGGCGATGCGCTCGTGGGCCGATCGGATGTGGGGCCGAATCCGTGACGAGGTCGCGACCGGTCGCCAGGCCTACGTGGTGTGCCCCCGTATCGGCGGGGACGGAGCGGATGACGAGACCGGCACGGTGGCCGACGAGGCAGAGGGGCGGGCGGGACGTCCGGCGGCGACGGTGACGGACGTGCTGCCGCAGCTGGTGGATGGTGAACTCGCGGGCCTGCGGGTGGAGTCCCTGCACGGTCGCCTCCCAGCAGCGCAACGGGAAGCCACGATGAACCGCTTCGCTCAGGGGCAGATCGATGTGCTGGTGGCGACCACGGTCATCGAGGTTGGCGTGAACGTGCCGAACGCGACGGTGATGGTAGTTCTTGATGCGGATCGGTTCGGCGTGTCGCAGCTGCACCAGCTGCGGGGACGGGTCGGGCGCGGCACCGCACCCGGGTGGTGCCTGTTGCACACGGCGGCGGACCAGGGGACGCCAGCCTGGGACAGACTGGGAGCGGTCGCCGCGACCAACGACGGGGCGGAGCTTGCCCGACTTGATCTGGCTCAGCGCCACGAGGGGGACGTGCTGGGGGCGGCCCAGTCCGGGGGACGCCGATCCCTGAAGTTGCTGGCGCTGTTGCGGGACGAGAAGCTGATTCGGGAGGCCCGTGTCGAGGCAACTCGACTGGTCGACGCCGATCCCGGACTGGAACGGCATCCCGCCTTGCGGCGCCTGCTTGACGCGGCGCTCGATGATGCCAGTGCGGCTTTTCTCGAGAAAGGATGATCGGCGCATCGATGACGCGCATTATCGGTGGGGCCGTGGGTGGCCGACAACTCGTCGTCCCCACGGGTCGATCCACCCGGCCAACGTCGGATCGGGCCCGTGAGGGTTTGTTCAACACCTTGTCGACGTGCGTCGATCTGTCGGGTGCCCGGGTCGCGGACCTGTACGCGGGGTCGGGCGCAGTGGGCTTGGAGGCGTTGTCTCGCGGAGCGTCGCACGTGCTTCTGGTCGACCATGGTTCGGCGGCGGTCCGGGCACTGCGGCGGAACGTGGCTGCCCTCGGGCTCGTGGGAGCCGAGATCGTGCAGGCCTCGGTTTCGCGTGTGGTGCAGAACACTTCCGGGGATCCCTACGAGGTGATTTTTCTCGATCCCCCGTATGCGATGAGTGACATCGAGCTTCGTGAAGTGCTGACAGGGCTCCACAGCGGTGCATGGTTGGCCGCTGATGGTGTCTGTGTAGTCGAAAGGTCTCATCGGTCGGGCCCGGTTGCGTGGCCGGACGGCTTGTGTGCTTTGCGTGACCGGAGGTACGGAGAGGGTGTTCTCTGGTACGGTATTCGATCATGAGGAGGGCAGTCTGTCCCGGTTCATTTGATCCGATCACCAACGGCCACCTTGACATCGTCGTCAGAGCCAGCAAGCTCTTCGACGAGGTCGTGGTCGCCGTTTCGATCAACAAGAACAAGGCCACCCTGTTCACCATTGATGAGCGTATGGAGCTCATTCGTGAGGCGGTGCGCAATCATCCGATGGCGCCATCAAACGTAGTGGTGGACGCATCGCATGGGTTGGTGGTCGACTTTTGCCGTGCGCGCGGTATCCAGTCCATCGTCAAAGGTCTGCGCGCGGTCAGCGACTTCGATTATGAACTCCAGATGGCGCAGATGAACAATTCGCTCGCTGGCGTGGAGACGCTTTTCATGAGCACGAACCCGCAGTATGCGTTTTTGTCCTCAAGTCTGGTGAAGGAGGTCGCTCGCTACGGAGGGGACGTCTCGCACCTGGTTCCTGACGTGGTCCTCAAGCAGCTCCGCGAGCGTGCGGTCGAGTAGTCGCGCAACCACTCGCGCCGAGGATGCGCCCGATGTCGCTCGCCCTGCCGTCTGCCCGACGTGGGCGGGATGGGTGGCCATGGCCGGCCCGCCAGGTGCTCCTGGCGGTTGCCGGCAGCGTGCAGGTCGTGCTGTGACTCGATCGGATACGCTGGTCGCGCAGTCGCCGACTGGCTGGTATGCGTCCGGCGGCCCTCCGGGTGGCCTGATGGGTCGTCGGGGGCCAGGTACTCGATCGTCAGCCGGCGCTGCAGCAGCCCCGCCCCACGTAAGGTCCGCCACCAACGGACTTACCCGAGCCGAACCTAGACGTGAATTCGACTGTCGCTATGACTGGATCTCACCCCCGCCGTAGGACGCCCAAGGGCCCCCTGGTGCTTGACACCCGTGAGCTCGGCCGGCGGCCGGGGTCAATGCGCCGTGTCCAAACCCAGGCGGCGCTTCCTGCCGATCTCGGGACCGAGATGATGTGGGTCCCCGCGGGGGCCATCGCCACGTTGGATCTCCGTCTAGAGTCGGTGATCGAGGGGGTGCTGGTCAGCGGCACGATCGTCGCCCCGCTGCTGGGCGAGTGCGGGCGCTGTCTGGCCGAGGTGTCCGACACTGGCACCGTCGAGGTCAGGGAGCTTTTCTACTACGCTGACCGAGCCGTGGACATGGCGGATGACGACGACGCCAGGGTTCTCATCGAAGATCATGCCGACCTCGAGCCCGTGGTCCGGGACGCCCTGGTGCTGGACCTGCCGTTGTCCCCCACCTGTCGGCCGGATTGCGCGGGACTGTGCGTGGACTGTGGTGTGCGGCTCGACGAGGTCGGGCCGAATCACTCCCACGACCGTCTCGACGCTCGGTGGGTTGCGTTGTCCGTTCTGACGGAAGGCGCTCCGACGGGAACTGATCAGGGTCGGTCCGACCCTGACGAGAGCAAGGAGAAGGAATAGTGGCCGTCCCGAAGCGGCGCACCTCGCGCAGCAACACCCGGTCCCGCCGTTCGCAGTGGAAGGCCAAGGTGCCGACCCTCGCGAAGTGCTCCCGGGGGCACGTGATCCGGCCGCACACCGTGTGCACGACGTGCGGCCGGTACAACGATCGTCAGGTGCTTGACGTCTGACCCGGCGTGACCCGCATCGCCGTTGATCTGCTGGGGGAGGGGCTCCCTGTCGGGCCCCTCCTTGAGGCGCTGCCCGCCGCATTGGATGCAGACCCACGTCTGGTGCTGATCCTGGTCTCGCCCGCGGAAGGTGTTCGTGAGGAGCTGGCACGGCTCGGTATCGCGCCTGGCGAAAGAGTGCTGCTGAGGCCCGCCACGCGCACGGTGACAGGGGGTCCTGCCGCCCTTCGGGATGTCCGCGCGCGCCGGGACGCCGGCGTCCGGGTGGCCGCCCGGCTGGTTCGCGAGGGTCATGCTGATGCGATGGTCTCGGTAGCGCCTGTGGAGTCGGTCGTCGCCTCAGCCCAGTTCACCCACGGACTGCTACCCGGCGCGACGAGGGCTGTGCTTGCCGCGGTCATCGGTCGGAGAGACGCCGGCGTTGTTCTGTGCGACGCCGGATCGACCGTCGGCGTGACGGCCGACGAACTCGCCCAGTTCGCGCTGCTGGCTAGCGGATACGCGGCGTTGCGGTTCGCGGTGAACGCACCCCGGATCGGGCTCCTGGTGTCTCGGGAGGCGTTGTTGGACCCGTTGCGGCGGATCGCGGACGAGCTGCTTCGGTCGCTCGAGCTGAACTATGTCGGTCCGTGCACGGTCGAAGATGTTCTCGCTGGTCCCGAGGCGACTGGCCAGGCAGGGGCGGCGACAGGCCGGTCCCCAGCCGCGGGTCCGAGCAGGCGGCTCGAGGTCGCGGTGACCGACGGCTACACGGGCGATGTCGTGCTGTCGACCATTCGAGGTGTGTCGAGCTGGGAACGCCGAGATACTGCCGGTCGCATGAACGCCGGCCTGGATCCGGCGTGGGGAACATTGGAAGATCCTGATGTGCGAGGGGGAACGATCGTGCTGGGGGTCGACGGCGTCGCGGTCCACGCGGAGCGCACCCGAGGAGGATCCGTGGATGCCGGGGCCGGCGGGCTGCTCGCGGCGCTGAAGGTGGCGTCGTCGGCCGTACGCGGGGATCTCATCCCGCGCACACGGGCCGCGATGGCGACCCTGGTGGCACGGCGGCGGGCGCTGGCTGGGTTGGTCGGATGACGCGCCATTTGCCGGCTCCTCCGCCGCGGGACGGACTGATCGAGGTTCTCGAGGCAGCGATCGATCCCGAGCTGCTCGATCGGGCGCTCACGCACCGCTCCTACGCCTATGAGAAGGGCGGCCTTCCAACCAACGAACGGTTGGAGTTTCTGGGCGACGCGGTGCTCGGTCTCGTCGTAACCGCCGCGCTCTTCCTTCGTCATCCCGATCTGCCCGAGGGGCAGCTGGCTAAGCAGCGGGCCTCGGTGGTGAACATGCGAGCGCTCGCCGACGTGGCGCGTCGCATCGGACCAAACGGGCTCGGGCCCTACCTCCTGCTCGGCCGCGGGGAGGAGACAACCGGGGGACGCGACAAGGCAAGTATTTTGGCTGACACCCTCGAGGCCATCATCGGGGCGGTCTATCTCTCGGCCGGCCTCGATGTCGCTTCCATCTTCGTGCATCGCCTGTTCGATCCGTTGTTGGACGAGGCTGCGGGTCGCGGAGCCGGGCTGGACTGGAAGACGTCGCTGCAGGAGCAGACGGCTCTGCTCGCCCTCGGGCCGCCCGAATATCTGGTTGAGGAAGCCGGCCCCGATCACGCCAAGAGGTTCACCGCCCACGCGCGGATCGCGGGCGAGCCGCTGGGCGAGGGTGAGGGAGGCAGCAAGAAGGAAGCTGAGCAGCGGGCTGCTGCCGCGGCCTTCGCCGTCCTGGAGAGTCGGGCGGCCGCGGCGACGCAGGGCGACGGAGACGGCGGTTCGACCGGTCCCGCCGTGCATGGTGACGCATCCGTTGCGGGTCAGCTGGGCCGAGGGCACACCTCGAGTCCCTGAGGTCGACGATCCCACCGCCGCGATGATTCTGATGGGCCGTGGCCCCCGGCTGGCGTGGACTGGTTGCGCGCACTACGCCGGACTCTCTCCGACAGGCGGAGATCATGCCTGAGCTGCCAGAGGTGGAGGTCGTACGCCGCGGCCTGCAACATGGTGTCGTTGGCAGGACCATCGCCTCGGTCGAGGTGTGTCACCCGCGTGCGGTCCGTCGTCATGCGGCCGGCGCGGACAATTTCTCCGCGTTGCTCGTCGGGCGGCAGGTGACTGCCGCGAAACGTCGCGGCAAGTACCTTTGGCTCGCGCTGCGAGCGGATCCCGCGGCCACCCCCACGGTCGCGGCGTCGGCGCGGGCGGCCGAGCCGCAGTCGACAGGCGCGCCTGCGGGTCTACCCGGGTCGGACCCGTCTCTGCCGTCTGCCCCGGATGACGCTTTGATCGCGCATCTGGGCATGAGCGGTCAGCTGCTGGTGGTGCCGTCGACGAGCCCGGATCAGAAGCACCTGCGGATCCGCTTCACCTTTCTTGACGGAGGCCGCGAACTGCGGTTCGTGGACCAGCGAACCTTTGGCGGCCTGGCGGTCGCGATCGGTGGTGGACAGCTGCCGGAGCCGGTCGCCCATATTGCCCGGGACCCACTTGATCCCGCCTTCGACGAGGACCTTGTCGTCCGGCGGCTGCGTGAGCGCCGTACCGGCGTCAAGCGGGCACTGCTTGACCAGACGCTGGTCAGCGGTGTGGGCAACATCTACGCGGACGAGGCGCTGTGGGCGGCGAGGCTGCACTATGCCCGTCCGACGGAGACGTTGACTCGTTCCGAGGTTCGGCGGCTGTTGGATTGTGTCCGCACGGTCATGACCGCGGCGCTCGACGCTGGCGGGACGTCCTTCGACAAGCTGTATGTCTCGACCGAGGGGGTCAGCGGACTGTTCGAGCGGTCGCTCGAGGTCTACGGGCGCGCGGGTCTGCCCTGTGGCCGGTGTGGGGACACGATTCGACGGGACGCCTTCATGAACCGATCCAGCTTCACCTGTCCCACCTGCCAGCGCTCACCCCGCCGGCCCAGATGGTAGGATTCGATCAGACGTTCGAAGATAGCCGTCTCCCCGAGAGATGATCTCGGACGTGGCCAGCGTGGGGGCGGCGGGAGCCCGCCCTGCGCGTTGGACAACGCCGCCGCCTCATCCGGGGCCGAGTCGGGAGCTTCCGGCTCGGTGAGGCACCACCGACGGCATCGGGTCGTGCTTCGGCCGCCCGATGCGAGAGGACGGAGATGCCATGAATCCGGATGCGCTGCTTGGCCGGGTGCGAAAGCTTCTGGCCATGGCGGAGGCCGAGGGGCTCACCGAGGCCGCCCGGGAGGCCTACAACATCAAGGCCGCCGAGCTCATCGCTCAGTATGGGATTGACCGTGCACTCGTGGAGGAGGCTGCGCCGAGTCGGGTCACCGCTGCCGATCTTGTGGTGGCTGTCGACTCGCCCTATTCCCGAGACAAGATCTCGCTGTTGGCAAGCATCGCAGCGCCGCTGGGATGCCGCCTGGTGCATCGAACGGTCCGCCGTGACCACGGGACGGAGCATTCCGCGCATCTGTTCGGTATGGATGCGGACATCGGCCGCGTGCAGCTGTTGTTTACCTCGCTGCTCGTGCAGCAGGCGCATGGATTGGCCGTCATACGTCCGCCGCGGCCTGAGGACCCGAGAGCGTTTCGCCGGTCGTGGATGGCCGGGTTCGCCCTGGCCGTCGCGCAGAGGTTGGCCCGAGCGGAGCGGACAGCCCGTGAGCGCGCCCAGGCTCAGCAGCGGGAGGACGCGGATGTCGGCTTGGGAGGTCCTTCGGTCGCGGTAGTCCTGGCCGGCCGGAGCCAGCGGGTGGACGCGCATCTCGCCGCCGTCTATCCGCGTCTGCGGACACCCAGAGCCCGTCAGCTCTCCGGCAGCGGAGGTCGGGCTGGATACCTGGCCGGCGAGCGAGCCGATCTCGGCCTTGGCAACCGGGTGTCCGGTCGGGTCTCGCCGGCGATCGGCTCGCGTGGATAGGCGACGGAACTTCCTGGCTAGAGCTTGCCGCCTGGAAGGTTGGGAACTGCGGTCTGAGTGGGGCCAGACGTCCGAGGCGGAGCGTAGCCGGGACCGATGATCTTATCCGGGCCGTCGACCGGTTCGGGCGTCACATGGCGATCGCCGTCGGTGCTTGCATGCGGGACGGGTAGCGCTCCACCGTCCTGGGAGAAGTTCTGTCCGCAACCGCCAAGTAGCAGCGCCGACCCGATGGCTCCGCAGACGAGTGCCACGGCGGTGGACCTGCGGCGGGAACGCGGCCGGAGCGGCCGCTCCCGTTGGAGGTCCACCGGCCGTCGTACCTCGCTCGATCGGCCTGCCACGTCTGAGAAAGAAGAGGTGTCCACGATGGGCTGTACCCTACCGTGCTGATGAGCGAGGTACCCCGGAAGCAGGCGGCATCTGGCCCGACCGTGGTCCGCTTCACGGCCCGGGTCGTCGGCCGTGTTCAGGGTGTCGGTTTTCGTGACTATGTGCGTACCCGTGGCCGCCGTCTCGGTCTGGCGGGAACCGCGACCAATATGCCCGATGGTGCCGTCGTGGTGATTGCGGAAGGCGCGGAGCCTGCGTGCCGGAACCTGGTCCGCCTGCTCGTGACGGGGCACACCCCCGGTTGGACGGATCGGGTCGAGCTGGTGTGGCAGAGGGCACAGGGTGATCTGGTCGACTTTCGCCGGAAGTGACTGCTTGGGGACGCCGTGCTGGCGGAACTGTCATCAGGATGACGGTCAAGTTTTTGCGTGTTCACCGGATCAGCCGGGGAGCATGTGGCATGCTCTTGACTTTCGGTCACTCGACGTGGGACTCTAGAACCATTGTTTGGGGCGCACTCTGATCTGTTCGGATCTTGTGTTGTCCGACACCCCACTAGGTCACTCATCGTGGAGGACCATCACTATGGCGAAGGCCCTTTTCGGCCACGTCGGTTCCGGCAGCGACCTGCGTCTCTCTTATGAGGTACGCCGGCTCCGTGCTCGAGTTGCGGAGCTTGAGGCTGAACTGACTCGAGTACGCGAGGTCAACGAGGCGCTGGTCGGAGGTGTCGACGTACCGGAGGATGTCCGGGCACTCGACGCCGAGCCGGCGTACAGCTGAGCCGCAAGGTCGGCTATCGGGGCGTTTCCTATCGGAGGCGCCCCTTCGTACTGGTTGCACCCAGCCATCGGCAATTTTCGGTTACCAGTATGTGCGTAATTAGTCACTTACTGTAGTCGAGGTGCTGCTTGGTCGAGGGCGGCCATCGCGGCGTCCCCAGGGCTGTTGCCTGAGAGTGGATCTCTGGCGTGACCCTGGAGTGGTGCGATGGTCCGTCCCCGTTTGGGGGCTGAGAGCAGTGCCGGTCTCGCTGGAATCCTGTTGAGACAGGTTGTCTCCCCGCATCCGTAGACGTTCCCGGAACGTAGCTGCACGACTGCTTTGCGTCGCTCGATACGATGGGCTGGTCCCACCGTCGGCTGATCCCGGCCATCCGTCACCAGTCCGGCGAGCCCTCCTCACCGTTCCGGAGACCGGTGCATCTCAAGAGCCTGACCCTGCGGGGCTTCAAGTCCTTTGCAAGCTCGACCTCGTTGCATCTCGAGCCCGGAATTACCTGTGTGGTAGGCCCAAATGGGTCCGGTAAGAGCAATGTGGTCGATGCCATCGCCTGGGTGCTCGGAGAACAGGGCGCGAAGGCGCTGCGCGGCGGCACCATGTCGGATGTCATCTTTGCGGGTACACCCGCGCGCCCGGCACTCGGGCGGGCCGAGGTGCTCCTTACGATCGACAACTCCGACGGCGCGTTGCCAATTGAGTACACCGAGGTGACCGTCGGCCGTCTCATGTTTCGCAGCGGGGAGAGCGAATACACGATCAACGGTACGGGATGCCGGCTCCTTGACATCCAGGAGCTCATGAGCGACTCGGGCATCGGCCGCGAGCTGCACGTGATCGTGGGCCAAGGCCAGCTCGACGCCGTGCTCCACGCGCGCCCCGAAGATCGCCGGGCGTTCATCGAGGAGGCCGCGGGCGTTCTCAAGCACCGTAAGCGCAAGGAAAAGGCGCTGCGCAAGCTTGAGGCGATGTCGGCAAACCTCACCCGACTCACTGACCTTTCCGCTGAGCTGCGCCGCCAGCTCGGCCCCCTCGGCCGGCAGGCGGAGATCGCGCGGAAGGCCGGAGCCATCCAGGCCTCGCTGCGGGACGCCCGGCTTCGGCTACTCGCGGACGATGTGCACTCCGCGGGGACCGCGCTCGCCTCCGATGTCGTGGACGAGGAGGCGCTGCGGCGACGTCTCACGGACTCCGAGACGGCGCAGCGTGCCGCGGCACAGCGTGAGGAGTATCTCCAGGCGGGACTCGGCGCTGTCGTCCCTCGCGCGGCCGCGGCCCAGGAGACCTGGTATGCGATGGCTTCCCTCCGGGAGCGACTGCTGGGAACCCGCTCGCTGGCGACGGAGCGAGCTCGGCTGCTTCGGATCGGATCCGACGAACTACGAGGTCGCCGTGATCCGGAGGAGCTGGAGCAGGAGGCGATCGCGGTCCGGGAGCAGGAGATCGCGCTCACCGAACGGTTGGATCGCGATCGCGAGCTGCTTGAGGAGGTGGTCAGCAGGCGGGCCGAGCTCGAGGCCGCGCTGGCACACGAGGAACGCGAGCTGATCGCCGCGGCCCGCGCAGCCTCCTCTCGACGCGAGGAGATCGCTCGGCTCGCCGGCCAGGTCGAGGCCGCGCGATCGAGGGCGACCAGCGCGGAGCAGGAGATCGCGCGGACGACGGAGGCGCTGGCGGCCGCCCGGGAGCGCGATGCGCAGGCCGCCCAGTCCCGGACCGCGCTGGAGACGGAACTCGCCCAGATGGAGGGCGCTCGAGAGGAACTCGACGAACGGCACAGCACGGCGGTGGCGGTGCACGCCAGTGCGACCGACCGGCTGGAGACGCTGCGGGCACAGGAGCGCTCGGCTGAGCGGGACCGGGCGTCCTGGACTGCTCGCCATGAAGCGCTGCAGCTGTCGCTCGAGCCGGCCGATGGGGTGGCTGCGTTACTCGAGGCCGTCGCGCGAGCGCGGGCACCCCAGGACGAGTCTCCTACCGACGCAGACGGCCCGCCGGATGGGGCAGATCCGGCCCGGGGCGGCTCACGGCCGGGCGATTCGTCGTCCACTCGATCTGCCGGCGGGAAGCGTGGTGGCCCTGGCGGCCGCCGGCATCGACCCGCTGCAGTGAAGGACGCCCACGCGGCCGGCGAGCATCGGCGTGAACTTCCGCCCCTGGACCCCTCGTTCTCGCCCCTGGGCCGGCTGGCCGGCGTGTTGACCGTTCGGCTGGGAGCCGAGGTGGCGGTGGCCGCGGCGCTGGGGCCGGCCGCGGACGCGCTGCTGGTCGCGACGCCGGCCGAGGTACTGACCGCGTTCGCCTGGTTGCGCCAGGCCGAGGCCGGAAGAGCTGCGGTGGTGACCGCTTGGACCGCGAGGAATCTGGGCGGGACCGATGGCGATGGCGCAGGCGGGGGACTGCATGCTGGCCGGGGGCGCACCAAGGCGGACGAGTCGATCGGGGATGTGGCGGGACCGCTGCCTGAGGGCTGTGTGCCGGTCCTGGCCCTGGTGGAGATCCTCGACGACCGTTTCGGCGCTGCGCTGGTGTCGCTGTTCGAAGGCACCGTCGTCGTGGACGATCTGGCCGCCGCCGCTGTTGTTGTCGCATCCCGGCCTGATCTACGGACTGTGACAAGGGCAGGAGACATCCTCGGTCCTGCGGCGTCGATCGGGGGCAGCGCGCATCCGCCGTCGGCGATCGAGCTGAGAGCGGCGGCCGACGAGGCGGAGGCCGGGGTGACGGAGGCGGCCCGACGGGCCGAGACGGCCCACGAGTCCTTGGAGCCGGCCCGGGCCGAGGTGGCCCGGACGCGCTCGGCCATTGACGCGGCTCTGGCCGCCCTGCACGGGGCCGACGCCCGATACCGGGCGTTGTCCGAGCAGGTGGCACAGCTGGATCGCGCGAGGGGTGGTGCGGGCTCGGAGGTGGCGCGACTCGAGGCCGCCCGCGGCGGCGCGGAGACGGCCCGGGATCGGGCCTACGGGGCGCTGACCGAGCTGGAGACCGCCCTTGCCGCGACCTCTGTGCAGCCTGAAATCGACGAGCCGACGCCGGCCGAGCGGGACCGGCTGGTCACCGCTACCTCGGCCGTGCGCGCCGCCGAGGTCGAGGCCCGGCTGGCGGTGCGGACCAGCGAGGAACGGGTGCGTGGTTTGCAGGGGCGGGCGGACGGGCTGATCCGGGCCGCGGCGAGCGAACGGACGGCTCGGACCGCCGCCGTCAGACGGCGGGAGGTGCGCGAACAGCAGGCCGTGGTCGCGGCGGCGCTCGGGGACGCGACCCAGGTGACCCTCGACAGGCTGGACCACTCGTTGGCCCGTGCTGCTACTGAACGTGAGGAGGTCGAAGCCCTGCGCCGGGCGACCGAGACGGACCTGGCCGCCGTGCGTGAGCGGGGAAGGGCGCTGGCCACCGAGCTCGCGGCGCTGCGGGATGCGGCGCACCGCGACGAGATGGCCCGCGCGGAGAAGCGGCTACGGGCGGAGACGCTCGAGGCCAAGGCGATGGAGGAGTTCGGGATCGGTGCCGAGGACCTCGTGGCCGAGTTCGGGCCACAGGTGCCGGTGCCGCCCGACGATCCGGACGGTACGCCGACGCCGTTCGACCGGGCCGAGCAGACCACCAGGGCCGCCACCGCGGAGAAGCAGCTCGCCCGACTTGGCCGGATCAACCCCCTGGCGCTGGAGGAGTTCGCTGCCCTGCAGGAAAGGGCGGCGTTCCTGTCAGCGCAGCTGGACGACATCAAGAGCACCCGTCGAGACCTGCTGCTCGTGGTCGAGGAGGTCGACGTCCGGGTTCGCGAGGTGTTCGCCGCGGCCTTCGCCGACACCGCCCGGGAGTTCGAGGTCGTCTTCGCCACTCTTTTCCCAGGGGGCGAGGGCCGGCTGGTGCTCACGGATCCCGAGGACATGCTGACCACCGGGATCGAGGTCGAGGCACGTCCGCCGGGAAAGAAGGTCAAGCGGCTGTCGCTGCTGTCCGGCGGAGAGCGATCGTTGACCGCGCTCGCGCTGTTGCTGGCAATTTTCCGGGCCCGCCCGTCACCGTTCTACGTCCTCGACGAGGTCGAGGCGGCGCTGGATGATCGCAATCTCGGCCGGCTGCTGGACGCGATCGAGGGGCTTCGGCAGAAGTCCCAGCTGATCATCATCACTCACCAGAAGCGGACGATGGAGATCGCCGATGCCCTGTACGGCGTGGCGATGCGTGGCGACGGGGTGACGACAGTGATCAGCCAGCGGTTGCGGGAACGCGCGGCGGTCTGACCCGACTCGGGGGTGCCGGGGGTGGTGAGCGCCCCGGGCCGCGCCGGCCATCTGTCAGGATCGGGGTGTGGAGCTCCTCATCCTGATCGTCGTCATCGCCGTCGTCGTACTGGCCACCATGGGATTTGTGGTGGGCAGCGCTGTGCGGCGGCGCCCCCGCCGAGCTGTCGGGAGAGGCGGCCGGTCCGACACCGGCCTGTCTCCCGGCGTCGGTGATGACGCCGGGGTGCCTCGTGACTCGGCCACCCGGACGATCGACGATGTCGGCCTGCCCGCCGCGCCCGAGGCCGCGTCGCCTCGAGTGGCCACGACCGGCGCACCGACGACCGGGGATGGCGTGCCGGTAGGCCCGGCGGACACGAACCTCGCGCCCGCGCTTGCGCCGCAGCAGCGGCCTCCGACGGAGACTCCGGCGCCGGCGGCCGGCCGGTTGGTGCGGTTGCGCCTTCGCCTGGCCCGCTCGCAGAACGCGCTCGGCCGCGGTCTGCTCACCCTGCTGTCGGGCGACAATCTCGACGAGGAGACCTGGGAGGACGTGGAGGCGACCCTGCTCGTCGCCGACGTCGGTGTGGCAGCGACGAGCGAACTGGTTGCGGCGCTGCGGGAACGCACGAAGGTGCTCGGCGCCAGTACTCCGGCCCAGGCGCGGGTGATGCTGCGCGACGAGCTGCTCGCCCAGGTCGGCACGGCGACCGATCGTTCGCTGCGGACCTCGGTGCCGGATCGCCCCGCTGTCGTCCTCGTCGTCGGGGTCAACGGCACCGGGAAGACCACGACCTGCGGCAAGGTTGCGCGGCTGCTGGTAGCGGAGGGGCGGACGGTGGTGCTGGGCGCGGCCGACACCTTCCGGGCTGCGGCTGCGGATCAGCTTCAGACCTGGGGCGAGCGGGTCGGCGCGGTGACGGTCCGGGGAGCCGAGGGTGGGGATCCGGCGTCGGTTGCCTTCGACGCGGTGAAGCGGGGTATCGATTCGGGCGCCGACACCGTACTGATCGACACTGCTGGCCGCCTGCACACCAAGACCGGCCTGATGGACGAGTTGGTGAAGATCAAGAGGGTGGTCGGCAAGCACGGTCCCGTGGACGAGGTGTTGCTGGTACTGGACGCCACCACCGGGCAGAACGCGCTGGTCCAGGCCCGAGTCTTCACCGAGGCGGTGGAGTTGTCCGGGGTCGTGCTGACGAAGCTCGACGGCACGGCGAAGGGCGGAATCGTCATCGCCGTGCAGCGGGAGCTGGGCGTGCCGGTCAAGCTGATCGGTCTGGGTGAGGGGCCGGACGACCTCGCTCCCTTCGAACCAGAGGCATTCGTCGACGCCCTGCTTGGCGAGCCGGTCTGACGGTCGGAGCGCCCCTCGCGCCCTGCGGGGCAGAAGACCACGGGGTGTCACACGTCAAGGTCTTTCCGTCGTTCGTAATGTGATCTAGGCTTCATCGCTGAGCGGAGCCGGGAGGCTCCTCGGTGCGTTTCCGGCTGGGGGGTGAGCGTCCGGCGAGGCGTCTCGCCTTCCTCAGCGCAGAGGGCGGATTCGGCCAGGTGCGAAACCAGGTCGGTGTCCGTGCGGGTATGCCTCGCCGGGCCGCGCAAGGGGCGCGGTGCGACTGGCGGCCGCCGGGCGCAGCGGCGGCCGGGCCGGATGCCCGGCCGGTCGCGAGACTGCGCGGGGCGCGCAGACGTCCACGATTCGGATGATCGGACGCCGGGTGTTCGGACGCGGGGTGTGTAGTCCTCGTCGTCGGGTGCGTACGCTGGTGCTTGCGGTCCGCCTGCGATCTCGGAGTGTGTGCGCGTGTTCGACACCCTTTCCAGCCGCCTCGACAAGGTCTTCACGTCGCTGCGTGGTCGGGGGCGCCTGACCGATGCGGACATCGACGCCACGGCACGGGAGATCCGGGTGGCGCTGCTGGAGGCGGACGTCGCGCTCCCCGTGGTCCGCAGCTTCGTCGCAGCCATCAAGACCCGGGCGCGAGGAGCCGAGGTCGGCTCATCGCTGAATCCGGCACAGCAGGTCATCAAGATCGTGAACGAGGAGCTCGTCGCGATCCTCGGCGGCGACACGACGACCCTGCGGTTCGCGAAGACGCCGCCTACCGTGATTTTGCTTGCCGGTCTGCAGGGCACGGGTAAGACCACCCTCGCGGGCAAGCTGGGGCGGTGGCTGAAGGCGCAGGGGCACACCCCGCTGCTGGTCGCGGCCGACCTGCAGCGTCCCAACGCGGTCAACCAGCTCCAGGTGGTCGGAGCGCGCGCCGGCGTGGAGGTCTTCGCCCCGGAGCCCGGCAACGGGGTCGGCGATCCGGTCCAGGTGGCTCGCGACGCCCTCGCGCATGCCCGCCGCCAGGTCTTTGACGTCGTCGTCGTCGACACGGCGGGCCGGCTCGGCGTCGACGAGGAGTTGATGCGTCAGGCGGCGAACATCCGTGACGCCGTCTCGCCAGACGAGATCCTCTTCGTGCTCGACGCCATGATCGGCCAGGACGCCGTCGCCACCGCCAACGCCTTCGCCGACGGCGTCGGGTTCAGTGGCGTGGTCCTGACCAAGCTCGACGGTGACGCCCGCGGCGGCGCGGCGTTGTCGGTCGCCGAGGTGACCGGGCGCCCGATCATGTTCGCCTCCACCGGCGAGGCCCTCGATGACTTCGATGTCTTCCATCCGGAGCGGATGGCATCGCGCATCCTCGGGATGGGTGACGTCCTCACCCTGATCGAGCAGGCCGAGAAGGCGTTCGAGGCCGAGCAGGCCGAGGCGATGGCCGCCAAGATGGCTGCCTCGGAATTCACGCTCGAGGACTTCCTCGACCAGATGCTCACGGTCCGCAAGATGGGTCCGATCGGCAACCTGCTCGGCATGCTGCCCGGCATGGGGCAGATGAAGGAGCAGCTCGCGCAGGTCGATGACCGCGACGTCGATCGGGTGGTCGCCATCATCCGGTCGATGACGCCGGGGGAGCGTCGCGACCCTCGGATCCTCCAGGCCTCCCGTAAGGCGCGCGTGGCTCGCGGATCCGGTGTCACGGTCACCGAGGTCAACCAGCTGCTCGACCGCTTCGCTGAGGCTCGCAAGGTGATGCGTCAGATGGCGGGTGGGATGGGGCTGCCCGGTGGGATGGCCCGGGCGAAGGCCGCCTCCGCCCGCAAGGCCGCCAAGAAGGGGAAGGGCGCGAGCCGAAAGGGAAACCCGGCGGCGCGGGCGGCGCAGGACAGGGCACAGAAGTCCGCGGCGCAGGAGCGCCTCGGCAAGGGGCCGGGCTTCCCCGACGGGATGCCGGACCTGGCGGCTCTCATGCGTCAGCAGGACGGCCCCGGGGGGATGCCGCCCGCAGGCCCGCGCGGTGGTCGTTGAGAGGTCTGGTCCTGCTCGGCGAGTCCACGGTCTGCCGGGTGCGCACCAGGCGGCCGCGGTCTGGCAGACTGTAAGCTCTACTGCAGGCCCTGCCTGCCAGCGTCGGTGTGGCTGCCCTCTGGTCTCGTGTCACACGAGAGTAATTCGAGTGGTTGTTCCGGCGCTGGTGCTTCCCACCGTCGGACTCTTCGTACTTCCGGGGTTCGGCGGTCACCGACACGTCTGGAGCCGTTCGACCACCGTGGCAACCAAGATTAAATTGCAGCGTCTCGGCAAGATGCGCGAGCCGCACTACCGCATCGTCGTGGCCGACGCCCGCACCAAGCGGGACGGCCGGGTCATTGAGGCCATCGGGCAGTACCACCCGAAGTCCGACCCGAGCATCATCAAGGTCGATGCTGATCGGGTGGGGCACTGGCTTTCGGTCGGAGCTCAGCCCACCGAGCCGGTCCTCGCCATCCTCAAGGTCACCGGCGACTGGCAGAAGTTCAAGAACCTGCCGGCCCCGCCGCCCATGAGGGTCGCCGAGCCGAAGCCCGACAAGCGGGAGGTCTTCCAGGCTGCGGCGCGGGCCGCCGCAGGCGCAGAGGACCGTCCGGCGACCACTCCGAAGAAGGCCAAGAAGGCCGCGTCGGCGGAGGGTGCGGACGCGCCGGCCGCGGACGCGTCGACGGCCGCGGGGCAGTAGGTGCTGGAAGCGGCCCTCGAGCATCTCGTGCGGGGCATCGTCGATCACCCTGACGATGTCCGCGTCGATCTGAACAACGGTCGCCGAGGCCGAACCCTGGAAGTGCGGGTACATCCCGACGACCTCGGGAAGGTCATCGGTCGGCGGGGCCGCACAGCCCGCGCTCTACGCACGGTCATGGGCGGCGTCGGCGGCCGCGGACTTCGGATCGACGTCGTCGATGTGGACCGCTAGCACTCCTCGGCATGGCGATGAGTGCGGTCCACTCGGCGCCCATCTCCGTGGCTGAGACGATCGTCGTCGGCCGGATCGGTCGGCCGCACGGCGTTCGAGGCGACGTCACGATCGAGGTGCGGACGGATGTGCCGCAGCGTCGGTTTGCGTTGGGCGCGGTGCTCGGGCGTGAGGGCGGCGGTGCCCCCCTCACGGTCGCTGCGGCCCATTGGCACTCGGGCCGTCTGCTGATCCGCTTCGACGGGGTCGAGGACCGCGGCGCCGCGGAAACCCTACGCGACGTGTTGCTGACCATCGACCTCGCCGAGGCCGGATCTCCGGTGGATGATGACGAGGACGCTGACGGTGACGTCGGCGACACGTGGTGGGATCGTGATCTCGTTGGCTTGGAGGCGGTCACGACGGCCGGTGTCCCGCTGGGTCGGGTGACAGACGTCATCCATGCGCCGGCGGGCGACCTGCTCGCCGTCGGACGCCCAGGCGGGGGCGAGCATCTCGTACCGTTCGTCCGGGAGATCGTTCCGACCGTGGATCCGGCTGCGGGCCGGATCGTCGTCGATCCACCTCCTGGCCTGCTGGATCTTGACTGATCCCGCTCCGGCCCGGCCGAGTCTCCGGACGACCCCCGCCTCGGGGCCGGCCCCGATAATCCGGGAGCAGCCGATGCGTGCCGACGTCGTGACCATTTTTCCGGCCTACCTTGAGCCGTTGCGCCTGTCGTTGGTGGGCCGGGCACAGGAGCGGGGGACCCTCGACGTTCGCACTCACGACCTGCGTGTGTGGACCAGTGACGTTCACCGGACGGTCGATGACGCGCCCTACGGCGGTGGTCCCGGCATGGTGATGCGTCCTGAGCCATGGGATGCGGCGCTGACGGAGATCGCGGCGTCGTACCCAGACCGTCGCCCGCGAGTCGTGGTGCCG
Organism: Frankia gtarii; assembly: GCF_025403375.1. GTDB lineage: Bacteria > Actinomycetota > Actinomycetes > Frankiales > Frankiaceae > Frankia > Frankia gtarii. Next base: position 8,875 of record NZ_JAMPTM010000055.1, on the reverse strand, counting down.
ACCCCGGCCGGCGCACCGTTCACGCAGCGTCATGCCGAGGAGCTCGCGCGGGAGCCGTGGCTGGTGTTCTGCTGCGGCCGCTATGAGGGCATCGACGCCAGGGTGATCGACGCCTGGGCGGATGACGAGATCTCCATCGGGGACTACGTGCTGGCCGGCGGTGAGGTCGCCACGTTGGTAATCCTCGAGGCGGTCGCCCGACTCCTGCCAGGGGTGCTCGGCAACAGTGCGTCGGCAGCCGACGATTCGTTTTCCGACGGTCTGCTCGAGGCCCCGGTGTACACGCGTCCGCAGGTCTGGCGGGGCGCCGAGGTACCCGCGGTGCTGCGATCCGGGGACCACGCGGCGGTGGCCAGGTGGCGGCGTACGCAGGCGCTGCGCCGTACGCTGGCGCGGCGTCCGGATCTGGTGGAGCACGCCGAGCTGTCCGACGCGGACCGTGCTGTCCTCGAAGCCGTGGCGGCCGAGCCAGCGGAGCACGTCGCGGCGACATCCAAATCAGTTGTGGGCGACGTGACCGCGTGACCGGTGAGCGGCGGGGCGCGCGGCCGGAGTCGCCCGCGCGTGTGGCACAGTACAATGCAGTGTCCGCCGGTTCGTGACCGGCTCGGGTGGCCTCAGGTCGAAATGATCCCTGCGGGACGTCTCCGCGGTGGAGCCTGTCGATGCACGGGTCCGGGTCGGGCTCAGCCGTGGGTTGTTCGCCGCGGTCGTGGGCCGAGGGCGCGGACGATCCACTCTCAACCTCTTCAGGAAGCGACTGCCATGCACACCCTGGACAGCCTCGACGCCGAGTCGCTGAGGACCGACGTGCCCGAGTTCTGGCCGGGCGACACCCTCAAGGTTCACGTGCGGGTCGTCGAAGGAAACCGTCAGCGCATCCAGGTGTTCCAGGGTGCCGTCATCCGTCGACAGGGTGGCGGAGTGCGGGAGACCTTCACCGTTCGGAAGGTCAGCTTCGGCGTGGGAGTCGAGCGCACCTTCCCGCTGCACAGCCCAATCGTGTCCAAGATCGAGATTGTGACCCGCGGTGACGTCCGCCGGGCGAAGCTGTACTACCTGCGTGAGCTGCGCGGCAAGGCTGCGAAGATCAAGGAGAAGCGGGAGCCGATCTCGCGCTGACGTGCTCGTCACCCAGTGCCCCGCTCGGACCTCTTGTCGGCGACTTGCCGGTACTCCGTGCACGTGTTGACCCCGCTGTTGGACGAAGATAGGCGGCACGGTCCGCAACGACGTCGCATGGGGCGGCTGGTGGCACGTCGACCGGTCCGATGAGGTCAGTCGGTCGATCCAGCGAGGTGGCGGAGTGAACGCATCCAGTCCGGGTGGGCATCGTCCGTCGGGAGACGCAGGAGGCGATCGGCCCGTCGACGACGCCCGGCGGGTTGACCCCGCCTCCGAGGGATCGCCGCGGTTCTCCTCTTCGCGGGATGACGCGGGCGGTGAGCGGCCCGGGTGGGCTGCTGACTCCACGGGATCCCGTGACGATGTCGACGCCCAGGCCGCACTCGACGGTGCGGGCGGGGCGCCGGTCACGGCACCGGACGAGCAGGGTGGCGGTGGTCGCCGGGTCGCTCGACCCGGTTCGGGAGTCCGGGGCCGGGGTTCTTTTCTGCGCGAGTTGCCCGTGCTCGTACTGGTCGCTTTTCTGCTGGCACTGCTCATCAAGGCACTGCTGGTCCAGGCTTTCTGGATCCCGTCAGAGTCGATGGAGCGGACGCTTCTGGTCGACGACCGAGTGCTGGTCAACAAGGTTGTCTACCATTTCCGGGACGTGCACCGGGGTGAAATCGTGGTGTTCAACGGCAAGGGGACGGGTTTCGACCATCAGGAGTCGATCGTTCCCAAGCCTACTAATGCCTTCAGTAAGTTTGTTCGTGGTGCGCAGAACCTGCTCGGCCTCGGCGCCCCAAGCGAAACCGACTTCATCAAGCGGGTCATCGGAGTCGGCGGTGACACGGTTGCGTGTTGCGACGCCGAGGGCCGGGTGACGGTTAACGGCCATCCGCTGGACGAGCGGTACGTCTACCAGAATGACTACCAGCGTTTCGGCCCCGTGAAGGTGCCCGCGGGTTACCTGTGGGTGATGGGCGATCATCGGGGGGCGTCTTCCGATGCCCGTCAGAACGGGCCGATCCCAAAGGGCAAGGTGGTAGGCCGTGCCTTCGTCCGGGTCTGGCCGCTGAGCCGGCTCGGCTTCCTGGGCGTGCCGGACAACTTCGGCGGGATACCCGCCGCGTCGGTTGCTCCTCGCGCGACGCCGGCACCCACCACACCTGCGGCGTCGGCCACCTCCGGTACGGCGGCGGCCCAGCCCGGGTCGGGCGTGCCGGCCGCGGACGACACGTCCCTGCTGACGCTCGTTGCGCTGATCCCGCCGGCCTGGCAGGCGCGGCGTCGTGATCGGCGGCTCGTCGTCGCCGGGGATGTCGCCGCAGAAGATGCGGTCGCAGAAAATTCGATCCCGCCGCGGCGGCGCGGATATCCATGAGTTCGCGCGGGGTCGTGATCCGGCGTGACGCCGGCCTGTTCGGTTACGAGCGGGCGTTGGCGCGCTGTGGGCTGGGCCCGGTCGCCGGGGTTGACGAAGCGGGTCGCGGCGCCTGCGCCGGCCCGTTGGTCGTCGCCGCGGTGGTGCTCGGTCCGGACAGCAGGCGCCGGCTGTCTGCCCGGCTGGCGGACTCCAAACTACTGACCGAGCACGTCCGAGAAAGCCTCTTCGACGAGGTCCTGAGGGCGGCCGAGGACTGGTCGACGGTCGTGATTCCGGCGGCGGAGATCGATCGGACCGGCGTGCACGTGGCCAACATCACCGGCATGCGGCGTGCCGTTGCGCGACTGGCGCGCCGGCCGGGCTACGTGCTCACAGACGGATTTGCGGTCGCCGGCTTCGGGTCGGAATCGTTGGCGGTTGTGAAGGGGGATCGGGTTGCCGCGTGCATCGCGGCGGCCTCGATCGTGGCGAAGGTGACGAGGGACCGGATCATGCGTGCGTTGCACACGCGCTATGCCGAGTACGATTTCGCGCAACACAAGGGATACGTCACCGCGGCCCACGCGGCGGCGCTGGCGCGGTACGGACCGTGTGACGAGCACCGGAAGTCGTACGTCAACGTGGCTGCGCATGCGGTGCCGACGAGGGAAGCTCGATCATTGCGGCTGGAGGACAGAGTGCTTGCGACCAGCCTGCATGGCGTCACGGAGACCGCATGAGCGCGGAAGACCTCGAGAAGTACGAGACCGAGATGGAGCTGCAGCTCTACCGCGAGTACCGCGACGTGGTGGGACTGTTCTCGTACGTCATCGAGACCGAACGTCGGTTCTACCTCGCGAACGAATACCAGATCGAGGTCAGGAACAGCACGGACGGTGAGGTCTTTTTCGAGCTGACCCTGCGGGACGCCTGGGTGTGGGACATGTTCCGCCCGGCGCGTTTCGTTAAGAATGTCCGGGTCGTTACCTTCAAGGACATCAACGTGGAGGAGCTGACCAAGGCCGAGCTCTGAGGCTCCGCTTCTGGTCGCAAGCCCCTCCGGCGCAGTCGGCCCGGCTCTGCAGCGACTCCCGCCCGCGCTGCGGTGATCCAGGATCTCTCGCCCTCACCGAGGCATCTCACTTCTAGCGGCTGCCCACTTCCGTCGCGGTTGTCCCGCCCCCTCCCGGACGTCCTGGTTTGCCTGCCGCTCGCCTGTGGATAACATTCCGCTATCCACATCTTGATCAAGGGCCCTGGCTGTTTCCATCCGTCGCGCCGACGCTGAAAGAGGCCGGCGGGCGCACGTCCCCCGGCGGACGGGAGCATGGCGATGCGGGCGAAGGACGCATTGGGTCGATTCGGAGAGGAGGTCGCGTCCCGGCATCTGACGGCGGGTGGCGCGGCAGTCCTCGACCGCAACTGGCGATGCCGGGAGGGCGAGCTCGATCTCGTGCTCCAAGACGGACCCGATTTGGTGTTCTGTGAGGTCAAGACCCGGTCCGGGACGCGTTACGGGTCCGGAGCGGAGACGGTCGTCGGTTCGAAGGCGGCCCGGATCCGCCGGTTGGCCGCCCGTTGGCTCGCGGAGCACCCGCACGCGCCCTCCCCGGTGCGTTTCGACGTGGTGCTGGTGTCCCGCCCGCCGGCCGGTCCGGTCCGCGTCGAGCATCTGCGGGGTGCGTTCTGATGGCCCTCGCTCGAGCACAGGCAGTGGCGGTCCTCGGGGTCGAGGGGCATATGGTCGAGGTCGAGGCGGATCTTGCCGACGGCCTGCCACGACTGACCCTGATCGGCCTGCCCGATGCCGTCCTGCACGAGTCGCGTGACCGAATCCATGCGGCGGTGGTCAACTCCGGCCAGTGCTGGCCGAACCGCCGGATCACCCTCGGCCTGTTTCCCGCCACCCTGCCGAAGGCGGGCAGCGGCTTCGACCTGGCGATGGCGGTCGCCGTGCTTGCCGCCGCCGCGGTGGTGCCGCCGGACTCGCTGCTCCGCCGGGTGTTCATCGGGGAGCTGGCCCTGGACGGCCGCGTGCGCGCGGTCAGGGGGGTGTTGCCGGCCGTTCTCAGAGCGGCCGCCGCGGGCGTCGAGCGCGTGGTGGTTCCGGCAGCGAACGCGGCCGAGGCTGCGCTGGTGCCCGGCGCCCGAATCGAACCGGCCATAGATCTGGCCGGTGTGCTGGCGGTTCTGCGCGGGGACGCGGCTCCGCCGGAGGTGGCGGGCCCGGCGCATGTCGCACCCGCGCCAACCGGTGAGACGAGTGTGGACCTGGCGGACGTGGCCGGCCAGGCCCGGGGCCGGCTCGCCGTCGAGGTCGCAGCGGCGGGCGGGCATCACCTGTTCATGCAGGGGCCGCCCGGCAGTGGAAAGACGATGCTCGCCGACCGGCTGCCCGGCCTACTGCCGATGCTCGACACCGACGCCTCGCTGGAGGTGACTGCGGTGCACTCGGTGGCCGGTCTGCTGCCGATCGATGGTCCTCTCGTCACCCGACCCCCGTACCGAAGCCCGCATCACAGTGCAACCCCGGCCGCGCTGGTCGGGTCGGGGTCGGCGGTCATCCGCCCCGGTCTGGCCAGCCAGGCTCATCGCGGGATTCTTTTCCTGGACGAGGCCCCCGAGTTCGCTCGGCAGAGTCTCGACGCGCTGCGCCAGCCGATGGAAAGCGGCACGATCGAAGTGGCCAGGGCCCGAGCGACGGCCCGATTTCCGGCGCGGTTCCAGCTGATCCTCGCCGCCAACCCGTGCCCCTGCGCGAAGGCACGCGGGCCGCGGGCGACGGGTTGTGAGTGCCCGAGTCTGGTGCGTCGGCGCTACCTCGCCCGTCTCTCCGGTCCGCTGTTGGACCGGATCGACATCCAGGTGGCACTCAGTGCACCCAGCCGGGCAGAGCTCAAGGCCGACCTCGGCCGCTCGGACACATCGGCCCAGGTTGCCACCCGGGTGGCGGAAGCCAGGGCGCAGTCCGGCAACCGGCTGGCCGCAACCCCATGGCGGGTCAACGCGGAGGTACCGGGCTCGGCGCTGCGCAGACTCTGGCCGCTGCCCACGAGTGTCACGGCGATGGCGGAGCGGGCCTTCGACGCGGGCCTGCTCACCGCTCGTGGCCTTGATCGCGTCCACCGTCTGGCCTGGACCTTCGCCGACCTCGCTGGGCGGGCGTCGCCCGGGCCGGAGCAGTTCGGTGCCGCGCTGGACCTGAGGTTGCCCGGATGGGCGGCATGAGCGCGACTATCCGGCCTTCCGAGCTGCCCGAGCCTGGGGCCGACCCCTCCGTACCGGCGGCGACCGTCCCACTGCAGCCGGCGGTGGGCGGGGCAGATGTGGTGACCCCGCCGGCCGAGCCGGGTGATGGGGGACTGGCCGAGGGCGTCATCCCCGTGGTGGCGGTGCCTGCCGGCGTGGCGGAGACGGATCCGGAGAGACTCGCCCGGATCGCATTGACCCGGGTGTTCGGACCCGAGCATCAGCGCGTGGCCGTCGAGGTGGGGCGGCGCGGTGCGGCGCGCGTGTGGGCCGAGCTGCGGGCGGCGCATCCCGGAGTGGATCCCTTGCGCGACCTGGATGCTGCGTCGCGGGTCGGCGCCCGGCTGCTGTGTCCGCAGGATTCCGAATGGCCGATCGAGCTCGACGCGCTGGATCGTCTCCGTGACGAGGGCGACGGCTCCCTGGCCGGTGCCCCGCTGTGTCTGTGGGTGCGGGGCCCGGGTGACCTGCGCGAGATCGCCTCGCGGGCCGTCGCCGTCGTAGGTTGCCGGGCCGCGACGAGCTACGGTCTTCATCTCGCTGGTGAGATCGCCTTCGCGATGGCGGAGCAGGGCTGGGCGGTCGTGTCGGGGGCGGCGTTCGGGATCGATGCGGCGGCGCACCGTGGTGCGCTGGCTGCGGCCGGATCGACCGTTGCAGTCCTTGCCGGCGGTGTTGACGTGCCGTATCCGGCTGCCCATGTGGAGTTGCTTGCCGAGATCGCCCGCACAGGCGCCGTCGTCAGCGAGGTCCCGCCGGGTACCCCGCCCTTCCGCCGGCGGTTCCTGACCCGGAACCGACTGATCGCTGCTCTGTGCCGAGGGACCGTGCTGGTCGAGGCCGGCCTGCGCAGCGGTGCGCTCAACACCGTCGCCCATGCCCGCCGGCTCGGCCGCCAGGTGATGGCTATGCCCGGGCCGGTGACCAGCGCGACGAGCGCCGGGTGCCACCGGTTGCTCCGCGACTACCGGGAGCAGACCGTGCTGGTCACCGGGGCTGAGGACATCGCCGAGGAGATTGCGGCCATGGGCCGGTTTGCCGCGCGTCCACCGACGGCCGTCGAGCCTCGGGACGAATTGTCCGCGATGGTGCGGGATCTGCTCGACGCCATGCCATCCCGTGCTGCGGTCGGTGTGTCGGTGTTGGCCGGGCGGACCGGCCTGCGACCGGAGGAGGTGCTGGCCATGCTTGGGCCGCTTGCGGTGGAGGGGCTGGTCGAGAGCGTCCCCGACGGATACCGGCTAACTCCGCTTGGCCGGGCGCCCTCGAACGCGCGGTCCCGGACCCGCCGCGGCTGAGCCGAAACCTCGTCCGGACGCTGGCCCGATCCCGGCGGGTCTGCGTCCGGAACCGCCCGGACAGCCGGGCCAGCGGCTTGCCCGCGCGGTCTCGCTCCCCACCGTCGACCTTCGACGGTCTTGACGGGGCAACCTGGTCCGGAGACGGTCCTCGCATGGCATCGCATCGTGGTCGTGGCCTCGGGCGTGGCCGGGCGGCGCCCGTCCTGAGGGAAGCCGGGACGGCGAGCACGCAGCCTGCCCCGGAACCGGCAGCAGCCGACGGCGCTGGAGCGGGTTGGGCGGCGGCAATTGCCGGTTTCCGGCGCCATCTTGTCGCGGAGCTGGACCGGTCGCCGGAAACGGTTCGTGCCTATGGCGCCGATCTCGCGAACCTGCGGGCGCACGCGGAACGGCAGGGGCGCCCGGACCTCGCCGACCTGGATCTGACGGTTCTACGCAGCTGGTTGGCCACCATGCGCGCCGCCGGTGCCGCTCCGGCAACACTGGCGCGGCGTGCCTCGCTTGCCCGGGTGTTCTCGGCGTATGCGAACCGCCGCGGATTCCTGGCGACCGATGTGGCCGCGCGGCTGGTCGGCGCCCGGGCGGTCCGGCAGGTGCCGCAGGTCCTGACTGCCCCCGCGGCGCGCCAGCTCCTGGATGCGGTGGCCGGGGTGGGCCTGGCACAGGGAAATCCGGCCGCCGCGCAGGCACGACGGTCCGCCGAGATACAACCGCGCGCCGATGACGACCCAGCCGTGCGGCGGGCACTGGGACTACGTGACGTGCTCGTGTTCGAGCTGCTCTACGGCAGCGGGGTGCGGGTGTCCGAGCTGTGCGGACTGGACCTCGGAGACGTCGACGACGAGCGGCGGCTGCTGCGGGTGCACGGCAAGGGCGGACGGGAGCGCAGTGTCCCGTTCGGGGTGCCCGCTGCTGGCGCGTTGCGCGCGTGGCGGACCTCGGGCCGTTCGTTCCTCGTCGTACCGCGCAGTGGAGCGGCTCTGGTGCTGGGGCGGCGCGGTGGGCGGCTCGATCCGCGGACGGTGCGGCGGATTCTGGCGCGCTGCGCGGAGATGGGTATCGCCCCGGCGGGGCTCACGCCGCACGGACTGCGTCATTCGGCGGCGACGCACATGCTTGAGGGAGGCGCCGATCTGCGTTCAGTCCAGGAGTTTCTCGGCCATGCCAGCCTCGCCACCACGCAGATCTACACGCATGTGACCCCGGAGCGGCTTCGCGCGGCCTTCGATCAGGCGCACCCGCGCGCCTGAACCGCTCCGGACGGTGCCCGATCATCGCGGGCGTAGTGGCAGCAGGCGAGGCGGAACTCGCTGGAAGGAAGCCAGGGGGTCGAGGTATTCGGCGCCGCGCAGCAGCCCCCAGTGCAGGCACGTCGTCGTGGGACAACCTGGGTGGCCGGCTGTGAGCCAACCGAGCAGGTCGCCGGTTTGGACGACGGCGCCCACCCCCACGGCGGGGCGCAGCGGTTCGTAGGTCGTCCGGACGGAACCATGATCGACAGTAACCACTCCCCGTCCCGCTACCGGACCCGCGAAGGTCACGGTTCCGGCGGCGGCCGCAAGCACCGGGCCGGTCGGCGACCCCCGCAGATCGACACCGCGGTGGCCGGGTCCGAAGGGCGTCGCCGGGCGTATGAAGGTCCGACTCACCGCCACCGGGCCCGGCAGCGGCCACTGCAGCCGCGGAATGCCGGTTGCGGCCGTGGGCACCAGGGCGGCGGCGAGTCGGTCGGCAGCGCCGGACGGCGGCGCGGAGCGTGGTGCTCGCGCGCCACCGCCCGGCGGATCGGCGGCCGGCGGGGGCAGGGCCGGCCGCCGAGGATCCCCGGGCCGGGGCGAGCCCGGCTCGGGGG
>NZ_JAMPTM010000559.1 GCF_025403375.1 Frankia gtarii | reverse complement strand
CTCGGCGCGGGCGGCGCGCCAGCGGGAGCGCACGGCGGGTTCCCAGGTCGGCCGGGCCAGACCGGCCGCGAGGCCGGCGAGGATCCCGGCGGCGCGACGCGCGTCCTGGAGGCGGCCGGTGGCGAGTTTGCGGGCGGTGAGGACGGCGAGCTGCCCGCCGTGCACCGCGGGCCAGCTCCAGCCCAGGGTGGCACGATGGCGGCGAGCGTAGACGGCGGCCGAGCGACCGAGCTCGGCGTGCAGCAGGCCCGAGCGACCGACGGTTTCGCCGCCGACGTGCACCACCGGCCATTCGTCGTCGGCCCAGGCGATCCGGCCGCCGGCCGCGTACAGCCGGGCGAACAGATCGGTCTCCTCGTAGTACATCCAGTAGTCCGGGTCGAAGCCACCGAGACGCAGGAAGGTCGGGACGCGGATGGCGAAGAAGGCGCCTACCGGGTGGCGCAGCTCCGGCCAGCGGGCGAGGGCCGCCGCCTCGCCGCGCAGCGTGATGAAGGCGCTCGTGAGCGGGGTAGGCAACACCGCCTGGGACCGTCCGGGGCCGCCCTCGCTGGCGAGGAACGGGAAACCCACGACGTCAACGGACGGCGGGTACCAGGCGAGCAGCTTCGGCAGGACCTCGGCGGTGTTGGGGGGGATCGTCACATCACTGTTGATCACCAACAGCCAGTCCGGCGCCGGACCGTCCTCGATGGCGTGGCGGACGGCGAGGTTGACGGCGGTGCCGTAGCCGACGTTGCCCTGGCCCTCGAGCACGCGCACCCCGACGGGCACCGCACGCCCGGCGAGTGTGTCGTTCTCCACCAGCACCGCACCGCAGCCGCTCATGGCGACCAGGACCGAGAGCAACTGGTCCAGACGGGTCGAGCCGCCGTGGGACACGACGACCGCCAACAAACTATGCATCATCCGCCTTCACTAAAACGTACAACGATAATCAGGAGATCAGCTGTAACTCCTCAGCTCCTCCGCCCGTCCACGGAGCACATCGACGAACATCTCGATCACGGTTAATTGATCAGAATTTCGCCGGCCCCGTCGCGCCCTTTGCCGAACCCCCGCGTACGACGACCGTCGTGACCGACCACGCCCACCC
>NZ_JAMPTM010000558.1 GCF_025403375.1 Frankia gtarii | reverse complement strand
CCCGGGGTACTCCGCGAGGCATGGATCATCCATGGTGAGGGGGCTGTCCGGTGGCAGAGGCTGGGCGGCCAGAAGCAGCGGGCAGCGTGCGGCAGGGATGGGTGCGCATGCGGACGGCGGCCTCCGAGACGGCGGAGCCCGCCGTCCGCCTGGACCCACGCGGCGGTGACGGCGCCGGGCGGGAGCTGCGCGGATCGGGAGTGGTGGGGGTGGACGCGACCGGGAACGAGCGTCAGTGAGGGATCTTCGCGAACATCACCTTCCGTGAGGATCAAGGAGTGGGTGAAGCGGGCCACGCGTCCGTGATCCGGAGGGGAGCCGGGCCGTGAATGCGTGGTGAGACAGGACTGTGACAGATGGTCCATATGTTCTGCCGCCGGAACATATAAGTTGCTCATAGATGTAACAAATTACAAACAGGTAAATAAGATCGTCGATCTTCGGGGTGTCGAAGGAATCGTCCTCGGCGTGACCCGCGGACTCTTGGGTGATCGCCACATGTTGGCCGCATCCAGCTGAGTACGCGCGCAAAATAGGCACTATTCCGAGATCTCACAAGAGGCTCTACTGGTGACTTTGGCCCTTTTTGCCAAGTCTTGGCAACCAGACAATCCGTGTGCAACGCTGCGCAGCGTGCACATCCCGGCGCTGACAGCATGGTCCGCGTCGGGAGGTATCCATGGCCACCGGGTCCGTCACACCCGGTTGTCTCGAGCCCCTCGCTATCCGAGCTGTGTCGTAACGCTTTCGTAACATTCGATCTTCTTACTCACCGTCACCGTTCGCGGTGTCTCCACCCGGATCGGCGCGGCCGCCGCCTGCCCGTTCCCACCACCGGACACCCCGCGTCCCGTTCACGGATGTCGCCACCACCGTCACCGTCCGTTCGGCTGCCCAGGGCCGGACAGGCGAGGTGGCGACATCCGGCAGCCGACGCCCTGCGCGCGGCCCGGACCTCGACCCGTCACGTCGCTGTCCGAACAGCCGCCGCGGGGGCGTCGCACACACCCGCCGTGCCCGCGGTCCTCGCGTTCCCGTCGCGCGAAAGCCGCGGGCTGCTCACCGTGCCCACCCACGGACCCCGGAGCCCTCCATGCCCGGCCGGC
>NZ_JAMPTM010000557.1 GCF_025403375.1 Frankia gtarii | reverse complement strand
GGGGCGTCAGGGGCGGGTGTAGAGCAGTCGGCCGAGCGTCGCAAGGGTCCGCAGGGGAAACGGCAGCCGGCAGCCGAGGTCGGCCGCGGCCGCGTCGACGGCGGCCAGCTCGCCGAGCACCGCCTCCCACGGGGCGTCGCTCATGAGGCCCAGTAGCGGCAGCGGGCAGGCCGCCCGCACCCAGCCCCGGTCCACGACGACGAACCCGCCACCCATGCCCTCGACCGCTCGGGCGGCGGTCAGCATGTCGTCGTCGCGGGCGCCGACCACGATCACGTGGCCGGGGGCCTGCGCCGTCGACACCCCGAGCGCGCCGCGGCTGAGCCCACAGCCACAGATCAGCCCGACGTCGACCGGCCCGCCACCGCCGTCCCGCTCGAAGACCGCGACCTTGTGCAGGTCGCGGGTGGGATCGGCGACCGCGTATCCGCCGTGCACCGTCGGCTGCACCCGCACGGTGCGCACGCCGTGTCGGCGGGCGGTCTCGGTCACCGGCTCCAGGCCCGTCGCGCCCAGCGGGCCGCCTCCCGCGCCGCCGGCGACCGGCGGGCCGGCCAGCTCCCGGGACGCGTCGATGCTGACGACCGCGACGCTGGCGTCGCGACGGCCCGCCCGGCTCAGTCCGGGACCGGCGAAGGAACCGGCGTGCAGGTTGGCCGGCAGCCGGATTCGGCCGACGGCCCAGGCCGGCGCCAGGTCGTGGTTGTCGAACAGCGGACGGCCGTGCTCGGCGGCGATCCGGCCGCCCGCGACCACCACGTCGGGCGGCGCGGTGCCGGCGAGGGTGGACACCACCTGCAGATCGGCCAATCGGGCGGGGGCGATGGAACCCAACATCGAGTCCAGGCCGTGCGCCCGCGCCGGGAGCAGGGTGGCGTGCCGGATCGCGTCGATCGGGCCGATGCCCTGGCCGACGGCGAGCCGCACGTCATGGTCGAGATGGCCGTGGGTGGCGAGCTCGGTGACCGTCCTGCTCCCGATCGGGCCGGGAGTGTCCAACGCCCAGCGCAGTGCGGCTGCGTCCGCCACGGGTCCCGTGCCCAGCGCGGACAGGCCGCCCACCCCGGTCCCGGGGGGCGCCGGGGTCACCTCGACGATCGAGGTGGTGG
>NZ_JAMPTM010000556.1 GCF_025403375.1 Frankia gtarii | reverse complement strand
CCTCCGGATCGGGGTTGCTCAGCCGCTCCCACTCGTCGAGCAGGCTGGAGTCGGTCTGGCGCACCAGCTCCCCGAGCCACTCGGTGAGGTCGACGACCTCCTCGGTGCGGGCGTCCTCCGGCACCGTCTGGCGCAACGCCTTGTAGGCGTCGGCGAAGTAGCGCAGCAGCAGCCCCTCGGAGCGGGCCAGCCCGTAGAACGCCACATACTCGGCGAACGTCATCGCCCGCTCGAACAGCTCCCGGGCCACCGACTTCGGCGCCAGCTCGTAGTCGTCGACCCAGGGATGACCCTGGCGGTACGTCGCGAACGCCGCGGCGAGCAGCTCACCCAACGGCTGCGGATAGGTGACCTCCTCCAGCAGCTCCATCCGCCGGTCGTACTCGATCCCCTCGGCCTTCATCGCCGCCACCGCCTCCCCACGCGCCTTGCTCAACTGCGCGTGCAGCACCTGGCGGGGGTTGTCCAACGTCGACTCCAGCACCGACAGCACATCGAGGGCGTAGGTCGGCGACGCCGGATCGAACAGCTCGAGCGCGGCCAGCGCAAACGGCGACAGCGGCTGGTTGAGCGCGAAATCAAGCTGCAGATCCCCGGTCACCCGCACGTTGCGGCCCAGCTCGTCGGGGGAGTCGAGCTTCTCCACCACCCCCGCGGCCAGCAGCGCCCGGTAGATCGCGATCGCCCGGTGGATCAACCGGCGCTGCGTCGCGGGATCCGAATGATTGTCGGTGAGCAGATGACGCATCGACGAGAACGCGTCCCCGGGCCGGTTGACGACGTTGAGCAGCATCGCGTGCGTCACCGTGAACTGCGACGTCAACGGCTCCGGCTCGGCGCCGACAAGACGCTCGAACGTCGGCTCCCCGTAGCCGACGGTGCCCTCCGGCGGCTTCTTGCGCACCACCTTGCGCCGCTTCTTCGGATCGTCGCCGGCCTTCGCCAACGCCCGCATGTTGTCCACCACATGATCGGGCGCCTGCACGACGACGTTCGAGCGTCTTGTCGGCGCCGAGCCGGAGCCGTTGACGTCGCAGTTCACGGTGACGCACGCGATGCTGCTCAACGTCGTCAACCGGCCCGGGGACGCGTTCTCGTCGATGCGTCATCT
>NZ_JAMPTM010000555.1 GCF_025403375.1 Frankia gtarii | reverse complement strand
CCCATTCCACTGCGGCCGCGCCGCCCGGCGCGGCGCGCCGTCCACAGACCCCGGCCGGCGTGGAGCCCGGCGGGCCTGGCGACGGCGACGGCCGACCGCGGCTGCTGGCGGGCGCCCGCCTGAACCCGGGGCCGGACGGCACGAGCGATCCGCGCGACGGGCCGGGCTCGGGCGACGACGTCGGCCCGCACCCCCCGGGTGGCGGCGCCCCGCCCGGGCGATCGGCCAGCGGGGCCACCGCCGTCGACGCGACGGAGCTGCTCGACTCCCTGCCTCCGCCGCCGCGGCGTTCGACGCCCGCCCGCCGGGCGTCGCGCGTCGCGGGCCGGGGCGGCGCCGGCGCGGGCCCGGCGGCCGACGCGGGACGGTTGAGTCCGTCCAAGGCACCCCCCGGTGCATCCGCCTCGTCCGGCTCCCCGCCGGCCACGGGTTCGTCGGGCCGCGCCGGGCGGGCGGGCACCGGCCGTCGGCCGCGCCGGACGGGTGCTCGGCGACGGCGCTGGCTGCTGCCGGTCACCGCGGGGGTGGGCCTGTTCGCCGTCGTGGTGGCCGCCGTGTTGCTCATGAGGAGCCCGTCGCAGGACGGCACCTCCGATTCGGCGGCGCCCGCGCCGCAGTCCGTGCAGCCGTCCGCGGTCGGGGTGCCCGCGCGGGATCCAACCGCGTCGCCGGTCGCGAACCAGTCGCCCGAGCAGATCTGGCGTGCCGTGCTCGGCGAGCTCAACACCGCTCGCAGCCGGGCGTTCGAGGGGGCCGACGAGTCCCTGCTGGGGCAGTCCGACGCCCCCGGCAGCCCCGCTTACAACGCCGACGTCGCGCTCATGCGGCAGGTCGTCGCCAAGGGCGCGCACGCCTCGGCGCTGCGCAGCGAGATCCTCGCTCTGCAGGTCCGCGACGAGCAGCCGAACCGCACGGTGCTGAGGGTGACCGAACGCCTGGCCGCCTATGACTACCTCGACGTCCGTGGCCAGCTTCTCGTCCACCAGCCGGCGAAGGCCCCCCAGCACCGCGATCTCGCGCTGATCCGCACCGATTCCGGCTGGCGGGTCTCGGAGACCATCCCCGTGACGGGGAACTGACCGCCGGGGTGTCGGGGTGTCGGGGTGTCGGGGTGTCGGGG
>NZ_JAMPTM010000554.1 GCF_025403375.1 Frankia gtarii | reverse complement strand
TACTAATGGGAAAACGACCTGCTGGAATTCTGTTGAATTTTTAGGGCCAGATCTGGGTATACCGAGGATATGACCGAAGGAGCTGAGAAGAGGATTCTGCGGAGGTCTCTTGAAGAGACCCGTTTTCGTGCGCTCGAAGCGATAGACCGGGGGTGTCATCCCGAGGATGTGGCGGTGATGTTCGGTGCCGGTGTTTCCACGGTGTACGGCTGGATGCAGATCAGGCGGGAGCGGGGTTCGGAGGCGTTGAAGGTCAGGGTTTCGTCGGGCCCGGCGCCGAAACTGACCGACGTGCAGGCGGAGGAGTTGTGGAAGCTTGTTGCCTGCAATGATCCGCGGCGGCTGCGCTTCGATTCCGCGTTGTGGACGCGTGAGATGGTACGTGAACTCATCAGGCGGGAGTTCGGGGTGGAGTACACCCCGCAGGGAGTCGGGCAGCTGATGCGCAGGCTGGGCCTGTCTCCTCAACGACCGCTGACGCGGGCCTGGGAGCAGGACTCCGTCCGGGTCCGGCGCTGGAAGGAGGAGGAGTACCCGGAGATCCACAGGGAAGCGGAGTCCCTGGGCGCCAGCATCTTCTTCGAGGACGAGGCGTCGGTGCGGACCGATTACCATGCCGGGACCACCTGGGCGCCGGTGGGATGCACGCCGGTGGTTCGCGGTACCGGGAACCGGAAGACGGTCAATATGATGTCGGCGGTGTCCGCGCGGGGGAAACTGCATTTCTCGCTGCTTGCCGAAACTGTGGATTCGGCGGTTTTCATCGAGTTCCTCGAGAAGCTGCTACACGACGTTGACGGGACGATCTTCCTGGTGGTGGACGGGCACGGGTCGCACACCTCTCAGGCAACGAGGGAGTATGTCGAGAGCACCGAGGGCAGGATTCGACTGTTCCGTCTGCCGCCGTACTCCCCGGAGCTCAATCCCGATGAATGGGTGTGGAAAAATGTGAAGCATGACAACGCCGGAAGGCTTGTCGCGCGCACGGTCGACGAGCTCAGGCAAGGAATCCAGAAGGCTTTTGATCGACTACGGGCGGCACCGGAAATCATCTGCGATTTCTTCAATGATCCAGATCTCGAATATATCAACGTCTAATTCCAGTAGCCCGTTTTCTCATTAGTA
>NZ_JAMPTM010000553.1 GCF_025403375.1 Frankia gtarii | reverse complement strand
CCACCCACCCCGCCCCAATCTCGGCCACACCTGAGCCACCGCGTTCGCGAGCAGTCGCAGCGCGGTGGCTCAGCTATTTCTGCCGATTGAACGCTTGTTCAGCTCGCTGAACAGCACTTTGACACGGCGACAGCGATCCGTGAGGGTCATCACATCCCCCTCGCCCTCTTTTCCCTCGCCCGCCGCCCCTGCCCCGGGTGCGCGGCCGAGTGGTAACGAGCGGCAAAAATCCTCGACCCTGGGAGCGCGTCATGATCACTACCGAGAAGCACGCCGAGGTCCGCGAGCTGCTCGACGCCGAGCGGGCGGCCGGGCGACGGGTCGCCATGGTCGGCACCAGCGGCGGCACCCACTCCGGGCACATCTCCCTGGTCGAACAGGCGAAGAAGGAATGCGACGTCGTCGCGGTGTTCTGGAACGGTGCGCTGAAGCTGGAATGGGCCTCCGGCGGCGTGCAGGCCTACAACCGCGACCTCGCCCACGACCAGGCGCTGTTCGAGGCGGCCGGCGTCGACGTGTTCTACATCCCGATGCGCGACGACCTCTACCAGCGGCCCTCGAACACCTTCATGGCCATGCCGGGAATGCTGCGGAACCTGGCCGGCATGCCCGAGGGCGAGCACATGGAGCTGCTCGTCACGATGGTCGCCACCCTGCTCAACATCGCGGGGCCCTGCCTGACGTTCTTCGGCGAGAAGGACTGGCAGCAGCTGGTGATGTTCCAGCGGATGGCCGAGGACCTGCACCTGCCGTCGCGGGTCATCGGCTGCCCCACCCGCCGCGAGCCCGACGGGGTGGCGATCTCCAGCCGCAACACCAAGCTCTCCCCCGAGCAGCGCGCCGCCGCACCGGCGCTGTACGCCGCGCTGACCGCCGCGGTCGACGCGATCACCGCCGGGGAGCGCGACGCCCACGCCGCGGCCGAGGTCGCCCTGGCCCGGCTGCGCCCGGTCGCCGACCCGGACTACATCGTCGCCGTCGAGGCCGCGACGCTGCGCCCGCTGGACACCCTCGACCCGGCCGCCGAGGGCGGCCCGAGCGACGGCGAGATCCGCCTGCTCGCCTCGGTCCGCTTCGGCACCACGCCACTGGTCGACAACGTCGGCGTCACCCTCCCCACGGCCTGACCACCGC
>NZ_JAMPTM010000552.1 GCF_025403375.1 Frankia gtarii | reverse complement strand
CCCGACCAGGGATTCCAGGGTGTATGAACTGCCCAGCCTCATCGCCATGCCGTGTGCCCACCGCTTCGTTCGCCTACGTTGCCGTGCCGACGAGGCAACAACCTATCCAACGGGCCGGTCGCCGGTTCTTTCGGGGCAAACCATTTGCCGGGAAGACGGTCGGACCCGCTGACCTGCAAAAACGCGCCGGATCGGGCAGAGAACCGGGATCAGTCCGCACGCCGCCGGTCGCCGATGACCGGGTCGGTGGACCGGCGGAATGGCAGCACTCAAACGGCATAGTCGAGCGTCTTGTGTTGGTCTTACGGCTGGTAGCGGTATCCCATGCCGGGTTCGGTGGTGAGGTGGCGGGGGCGGGACGGGTCGAGTTCGAGTTTGCGGCGCAGGCGGTTGACGTAGAGCCGCAGGGAGGAGGTGTCGTCGGCGTGGCCGGGGCCCCAGACCTGGTCGAGCAGGGCTCGGGAGCTGATCAGCTTGCCGGGCTCGCGGACCAGCACGGCCAGCAGGCTCCATTCGGTCGGCGTCAGCCGCACCAACTCCGGCGGCAGCGCCGACCCGTCCGACGACGCCGACCCGTCGGCATTCGCAGTCCCGTCGGCACCCGCAGTCCCGTCGGCACCCGCAGTCCCGTCGGCACCCGCGGTTTCGGCCGCGCCGGGGGACGCCGGCGGGTCGGGGAGGACGGTGACGGCCTTGGCGGCGAAGTCGATGCGGTGGCGGCCGATGGTGATGACGGGGCCGGTCTCCGCGCCGCCGGAGCGGCGGGTGACGGCGCGGATGCGGGCGAGCAGTTCCTCCACGGAGAACGGCTTGGTGACGTAGTCGTCGGCGCCCGCGTCCAGGGCGGCGATCTTGTCGTGGCCGGAGGTGCGGCCGGACAGGACGATGATCGGGACGCGGGTCCAGCCGCGCAGGCCGCGGATGACGTCGATGCCGTCGAGGTCGGGCAGGCCCAGGTCGAGCACGACCAGGTCGGGTGGGTGGCTGGCGGCCTCGGTGAGGGCGTGGCCGCCGTCGACGGCCGTGCGGACCTCGTGGCCGCGGCTGCGCAGGTTGATCCGCATCGCGCGCAGCAACTGCGGCTCGTCCTCGACGATCAGGATGCGTCCCACCGGCTCCCCGCTCCCCTCGTCCCCCGGTCCGGGCA
>NZ_JAMPTM010000551.1 GCF_025403375.1 Frankia gtarii | reverse complement strand
TACGGCGGCTGTGTCGCTCACGGGCGCGGGACCCGGCGGGTCCACGGAGGGACGCGGGGGTGGACTCGGAAGCGCCGGCTCGCGGTCGAGTGAACCGTCGGCAGAGACATGAGCTCCTTGGGGGGAAACATCCACGGATCGGCGATCACGCTGCAGGTTGGAACGGTACGCGACGATCCGGCCGACATGACAGAGACCCACCTTTGATGTGTCGATGTGGTGTTGTTGCGCATACCTGAGATGCTTCTCTGGGTAATCCGCACCCCCGCCCGCCTCGTTGACATTGCGGCGACTTCCCGGGTCGCCGCACGCCGTCCACCCATGGGACCACAGCTCATAGGACCACAGCGGGCGACACCAGCGGCGGAGTCCGCGTCCGCGTTTCGACGGACCGGTCCGGCCGTCCCGCACCGTGCGCTACCTTCCGGGTCTGCATCCTGACAACCGGAGACGCATTTATTAAGGTGCTTTTTATCTTAAATTTAGACGCGGCAGACGAACGTCTCGATCGGCTCTATCACTCCCGCGAGCTGCCGCGCCAACGACCTGCACGGTGCCAGGCGGCGCCGCGGCACCATACCCGGTAGCGCCGCGGCCCGCGAGCCGGCCAGTACCGGCCCGCGGGCATTCCAACAATCTTCCGGTAACGCACAGGAAGTCTGGTCCGCACTCAGCGCAACAAAATCCACGGAGGCGAGCGGAACTGCCTGCGCATTGCCCTTCTCAAGCGGCGGCCGCGAGGTTCTTCAACGCGACGGAAGGATCCTCGAACCGCGCAGGATCGACGACCGTATCGGCCGCGATCAACCGGCGCGCCGCAACCGCATCCATCGGACGATTCACCGTCGCGATGGCGGTAAGGCGACCATCGGGCCCGAACCAACCCGCGGACCACCCTGGCGCCCGCTTCGCCGCCGGCTCGGCCACCGCGGTGGGATCCCCCCGCCACACCAACGTGTCCTGCTCCCCCGCCAACCCCACGACCTGCACCATCCGACCGAACTGCTCCGACCAGAAGTAGGGCACCGGGTCGTAGACCGCCTCACCCCCGAGCAGCGTGGCCACGGCGACCACGGGACTGCCCTGCGCGCACTCCCAGTGCTCCACCCGCAGCCGCCGGCCATACCGCCGCGACCACCACGCCGCGCAGTCCCCGAC
>NZ_JAMPTM010000550.1 GCF_025403375.1 Frankia gtarii | reverse complement strand
CCCCGGTCCACGCCCACGCCCTGGTCCGCCCCCGAGCCCGCCCGGTCAGCGCCCGAGATCGGCACCGACGAGGAGCCCTCGTCGGGCACAGGCGCCTCGACCGCATCCTGCGCGGGCGGTGCGGTGAGCAGCGACCAGATCACCGAGACGGCCAGCGCGACGGCGATCACGCCGAGCGAGAGCGCGATCGGCATGTGCCACACGTCCGTGAGCAGCATCTTCACGCCGATGAAGGCCAGGATGAACGCCAGCCCCGTCGCCAGGTGGTGGAACCGTTCCATCAGGCCCGCGAGCAGGAAGAACAGCGAACGCAGGCCCAGGATGGCGAGCGCGTTGCTGGTGTAGATGAGGAACGTCTTGTCGGTGACGCCCAGCGCGGCGGGCACCGAGTCGAAGGCGAACAGCACGTCGGCGGTCTCGATCGCGACGAGGACGGCGAGCAGCGGCGTGGCGACGAGCTTGCCCGCGCGGCGCAGCATGAAGCGCTGTCCCTCGTACTGGTCGGTGACCGGCATGACCCGTCGCAGCAGCGTCACCGCCCGGCTCTGTCCCGGGTCCATCTCGACGCCGTTGTCGCGCAGCATCTTCACGGCCGTGAAGATCAGGAAAGCGCCGAAGATGTAGATGATGAAGCTGAACTGCTCGAGCAGGGCGACCCCGGCGGCGATGAAGATGAACCGCAGCACCAGCGCGCCGAGCACGCCGTAGAACAGCACCCGGTGCTGGTACTCCCGGGGCACCTTGAAGTACGAGAAGATCAGCGCGAAGACGAACAGGTTGTCGACGGACAGGCTCTTCTCGAGCAGCCAGGCCGTGGTGTACTCGCCGGCGGCCCCGGGGCCCTGCCAGGCCCAGATGACCCCGGCGAAGCCGATGCCCAGGGACACCCACAGCAGGCTCCACCAGGCGGCCTCGCGGAAGCCGATCACGTGGGCCCTGCGGTGGGCGAGCAGATCGATGGTGAGAAGCACGAGCAAAGCGCCGACGAAGGCGGCCCAGGCCCAGAGGGGAACATGCACGGAGATCTCCAGAGGTGTCGGGTCGCGGCCCGGATGCGCCACCCCGGCTCCTCCGGGGCGGAAGATGTCGCTCTGACCGGCCGGGCGCCGTTGCCAGCGGCCGGTCAGAGCACGTTCACGCGTGTCCCGCCGCCAGCGAGATGAACGCAGAGCGACGATCCACTCGGGGTCAGCGCCAGAG
>NZ_JAMPTM010000054.1 GCF_025403375.1 Frankia gtarii | reverse complement strand
GCCGTGGTGCGTTCGTTCCGGGTCGATGATGTCGCGCCCATGGTCCGTCATGCTCGTGGTCGTCTCGATGCCCGGCTGGCCGCGCCGGCGGCTGTTCCCGACCCGACGTGGGCGCAGCCCCGTCCGGAGTGCGCAAGCTGCGCCTTCGCCGGTCATTGCAGTGAAGGCCGAGCGGCGGCCCGTGATCTGTCCCTGGTCGCGGGGCTGCGAACCGAACAGCGTCGGGTGCTGCGCGGCGTGGATATCACGTCTGTCGAGGAGCTCGCCGCCGCGCGCGACGAGCAACGGCCGGCGGCGATGTCCGCTGCCGCGTTCGCCGGGCTGCGCCTGCAGGCCGAACTGCAGGCGGCGCAGGATGCGACCCGCAGCGCGGACGATCCGCTGGGGACGGTGACCGCGCGGATGGTCGACTCCGCGGGCCTCGCGTCGCTGCCCGTGGCGGACCCGGCCGACATCTACTTCGACATGGAAGGCGATCCGTACGCGTTGGACGCCGCCGGCCTGGAGTACCTCTTCGGGGCCGTCACGCTGACCGAGCCCGCGGGCGGGCGGGCCGTGGGCGAAGCCCCGGCGGAGGCCTTCCGGGCGTTCTGGGCGCACGACCGGCCCGGCGAGCGGCTGGCGTTCGAGTCCTTCGTCGACTGGGCCGTGGCGCGGTTGCGCGAGCATCCCGGCGCCCACATCTACCACTACGCCCCCTACGAGCTCAACGCGCTGCGGCGGCTCGCGGCTCGGCACGGCACGAGGGAACGGCAGATCGACGAGCTGCTCGTCGGCAACCGGTTGATCGATCTCTACGCGGTGGTCCGGCGCAGCCTGCGGATCTCCCAGCCGTCCTATTCGATCAAGTATCTCGAGCCCTTGTTCTTCCCGGACGCGCGGCAGGCGGCGGTGAAGAACGCCGCCGACAGCATCGTGGCGTACGAGTCCTTCCTGGCGCACCGGGACGCGGGGGAGCCGGCCGAGGCCGATCGGATACTTGCTGAGATCGCCGAATACAACCGGGTCGACTGCGTGTCGACCCACCGACTGCACCGCTGGCTGCTCGGGTTGGGCCAGGCCGAAGGGGTCGCGCCGCGGGGGAGTGTCGCGGTGGATCCCGCCGCGGTGGGAGCCGATCTTCCCGGCGCTTCCGATCCGGCGTCGCCGGCCGGTGCCGACGATGCGGATGCCCTCGTCGACGCGCTGGTCGCGGGGCTGCACCCGGAGCCGGCGTCCTGGTCGGCCGAGCAGCGGGCGCGGGCCCTGCTCGCCGCGGCCGTGGGCTACCACCGGCGAGAGAACAAACCGGCCTGGTGGACCTATTTCGCGGCGTTGACCGCCGACCAGACGAGCCTCGAGTCGGCCGACGACTGTGCCGTGCCGACCGGGTGGGCCGTGATCGAGGACTGGGAGGAACCTTCGGGGCGGCGCCGGCGCAGCCGCCGGCTGCTGCAGGCGCGCGTCGACCCGAACCGTCCGCATCCATTCGACCGGGGCGAGTCCGTGCGGCTGCTCTACCCGGGTCGACCGGGCACCGTCGCGGCGACCGCCGACGCCGTCGTCGAACGGGCCGCGCCGCACGCGCTGTTCCTGCGCGAGAGCGCGGCACCGGACGCGGTCAGCCCCGCGCTGCCGACGGCCGTGCTGCCCGGCGCGCCCGTGCGGCCCGAACCGAAGCCCACCGCGGTCCGTGAACGTGCCCGTCGGGCCGTCGCCGCGCTGCCCGGACGCCTGCCCGCGGAATCGGCGACGGACCTGCTGCGTCGTGAGCCGCCCAGGCTGGCCGGCCGGCCCGGCGGCCTGCCGACTCCCGCCGAGCACGGCGACGACCAGGTCGCCGCCGTGCTGGCGGCGGTCAGTGCGCTCGACGGCTCCTACCTGGCGGTGCAGGGGCCACCTGGAGCCGGCAAAACGTATCTGGCCGGCCGGCTCATCCGGCATCTGATCGGGCAGGGGAAGTCGGTGGGAATCTGCTCGACCAGCCACAAGGCGATCGAGAACGCCATGCTCGCCGCTACCGGCCACCCCCCCGCGCCCATCGCCGCGGCCAAGAAGCAGCGCTCGGGCGCACCGGTCGACCCGGCGCACCGCCCACCCTGGGACACGCCGCGCGACCTGCGAGCCCTGTCAGCATGGCGGCAGGCCCATCCGGAGGGTCATCTCGTCGGCGACACCGCCTGGGCCTTCGCCAACCCGGCGCTCGCGGCCGTGCCGTTCGATGTCCTGATCGTCGACGAGGCCGGCCAGTTCGCGCTTGCCGACACCCTCGCGGTGGCCGGCGCGGCCCACAACCTGGTCCTGCTCGGAGATCCGCAGCAGCTACCGCAGGTCGTGACGGGAATCCACCCCGAGGGCGCGGACTCCTCCGCACTGTCGCATCTGCTGGGCGATGCCGAGGTGATCCCACCCGAGCTCGGCTACTTCCTCGACCGGACCCGCCGGCTGCACCCGGCCGTGTGCGCGCCGGTGTCCGCGCTCGCCTACCGCGGCCTGCTGCGGTCCCACCCGATTGCCGCGACCCGTGCCGTCGCCGACGTGCCGGCCGGGTTGTACCTGCACGACGTGATCCATCGTGACAACGGCACCCGCTCCGACGAGGAGGTGTCCGCGGCGAGTGCGATCGTCCGACACCTGATGGGGCGGATGATCACAGATGATGCGGGTTCCCGCCCACTGGCCGGGTCGGATGTCCTCGTGGTCGCCCCCTACAACCGTCAGGTCCGAGCGATCGAACATGCGCTCGAGGCGGCCGGCCTGACCGGCGTGCGGGTCGGCACGGTGGACCGGTTCCAGGGCCAGGAGGCGGCCGTGGTGGTCACGTCGTTGACGACCTCCAGCGCCGCCGAGTCGCCGCGTGGGCTCGACTTCCTGCTCTCCCGTAACCGGCTCAACGTCGCGCTGTCCCGGGCCCAGGTGGTGGCGGTCCTGGTCATGTCGCCGGCGCTGCTCGACAGCTCCCCCCGCAGCGTCGAGGAACTCCACCTGCTCGCCGGGCTGGCCCGGCTGCGGGCGATGGCACGCACCGACCTGTTCGCGGCGCCGGCTCCCCGTGCCGGCGAGCCGGCGCCGGCCGCTGTGGGGGACGGCGTGGGGGACGGCGTGGGGGACGCCGTGGGGGACGCTGGCCCGCCGGTCCTCGCCTCCGAGCCGGTGACCGAGGGTGTCCGTATCGCCGGTGGGCCGTCGACGCAGCTGAGTCTGCCCTTCCCCTGAGGTCGGGTTCGGGTCGGCAAACACAGTTACGCGCGAACCTACCCCGACTCTCGGACAACATTCGGCGTCATGCCGTTTGTGCACTTATTTGTGCTTATCGTAAAACGGATGCTACGATTCTCAACGTCTTCTACAGGTCGGGGAAGGGGACGCTCGTGACAGTGGACGTGTCGGCCCCCAGTCGCGTGCAGATAGTCCTGCCGCGGGCGATCGCCCGGCTGCGCGCTTCATCGGGAGCCCATCTCACATTCGGTGGAATAGTCACACCACATTCCGGTCGTTTGACCGTCACCAACGTGGACGGACCCGTGCCGAGCGGACTGCTCGGTCACTCCGTTCCACCCGGGACGGGAATCGGCGGGCAGGTGGTGCGGCATAGCCGCCCGGTCGTCATCAACGACCCGGCTGCAGCGAGAAGAGTTCTTCGCTCCACTGCGCCAACGATCGACAGCAGTGAGTTGGGAGCGATTCTCGCGGTGCCGGTCTGCATGGACAGCGTGGTGGTCGCCGTGCTGTACGGAGCCATGCGAACCGAGGTGCCGTTCACCGAGGCCGCTATTCATGCGGCCATCGCCACGGCTCGACTGATGGAACGCGAGCTGGGCGCAGTCGCCACGCGTACGGAGCCGCTGTCGGCGGTGGTGCCTCCAGGGCATCGTGCGTCGCCTACCAGAGCGGTGGGCGCCGTGCCTCTGCCGCGTTCGCCCGGCCAGCCACAGGAGAGTCTGCGGCTGGCCTACCGGGAGCTTCAGGAGGTCACCGAACATGTGTCCGACCCGTTGCTACGTGGCCGGATCGGGGGCGTATCGGAGCTGCTGCGCGGCCTGCTTGATCAGGAGGCGAAGGTCGGCGGCCGGTTGGCGCTGACCCCGCGTGAGCTCGAGGTACTGGCGCAGGTCGCACTCGGCCTGTCCAATGTCGAGACCGCGCGGCGCCTGACTGTTTCACCGGAGACGGTGAAGGCGTATCTGCGCAGCATCATGCGCAAGCTCGGGGTCCGTAACCGGACCGCCGCTGTGCATGCCGCTCGCCAGCTGGGCATGCTTCCCTGACCCGGTGGCCGCTCCCGGGCTCCGTCCGGGAGGGCCGCCGGTCCGGCGAAGCCGCCCGTCAGGATGCGGCACGCATCCTCGCACCATTGCTGTGAAGTCGGCCTGGCTCCCGCTCGGGGTCGCGCCTCATCCTGCACCGGCGGATCCGGGCCCACCGGATCCGCCGGCGCAGGATGCGTCGACGGTCGTACGTGCCGGGTACGGGGGCCACGGGGGCGCGCCGAAACCAGTGATTCCCCGGTCCAGGCCATGAACCGGAATAACCGCCGTCTGCCCAGGCCCGTCGCCGGGCGGGCCGTCGTGGGTCCCCCCCTCGGGCCCGTCGGCTCCACCTGGGCAGTCCTGATGGCAGGCCCGGCGGACCGGGCCGAATGGTCCGACAGACGCGTGACCTGTGGTCCCAGCATCGGCGCCTGAAATCGACGTCTGAATTGGACTGCTCTCACGTGCGCGGCCCGATGGTGCCCGAACAGTCGGGACCGGACCGACCACGGTCGAGACCGTCCCCGGTGCATCTACCTGTGACCGAACCTGGAGGTCCCCGGCGGATCGAGCGCGCGGGGCCGGACTGCCCGGTGTTGGTTGCCGACCGGCGGTGTCCCGACCGTCCGTCGGTCCGTTGAAGTGGCCGGATGGAACCCGTAGCGTCGGCGTCCGTCCGTGAGGTTTCACGCGGGCATGCGCGGGGCCGGTGCGGCCCGCTCCGCCGCACCGGCCCCGCTTCGTCCATCCGCCGCATCGACCAGGGAGATGCGGCGGAATGGACGTCCTGTTGTCAGCCGATCACCGGATGGTCATCGGCTGACAAGTCCCAAGGAGGCCTTGAAGCGCTCGGCGTAGATGTCCGCCTGGCGCTGCCCGGACAGTTCCTGGATGGACTTCATGATCTGTTCGGTTGCCGCTCGCTGTGCCAGTGCGGTGCGTCCGTCGGTCATGCGCGGGAAGGTCAGTGGCCGGCCGAACCGCATCTGGACGCGGCCGGCGCGGGGCAGCCGCCGGTCCATCGGTAGGACCTGGAAGGTGCCGGTCAGTCCCACCGGGATGACGGGCACGCCGGTCTCCAGTGCCAGCCGCGCCACGCCGTGCTTGCCGCGGTACAGCCGACCATCCGGCGATCGGGTCCCCTCCGGAAAGATCGCCAGCAGGCCGCCCCGGCTCAGCACACCCGCGCCGGCCTGCAGCGCAGCGGTCGCCTTACGGCGGTTATTGCGGTCCACGGAGATCTGGCCGGTCGCGGCGACGAACATCTTCCCGGCCATGCCTTTCAGGCCCGGCGTGGTGAAGTACTCGCTCTTCGCCAGGAAGGTGATCCGCCGGTCGGATGCCACCGCGAGGAACGCGGCGTCGAGCGCCGAGAGATGGTTGCTGGCTATAATGGCAGGACCATCAGTCGGAATGTTCTCGAGACCTTCGACCAGTGGATGCCAGAAAGCCTGGCATATCGGACTCAGTACCTTCTTCATGCAGACGTACGAGATTCTCGACCAGGCGTCGGCCCGGTGTGTCACCGAGGCCGCGATCGTGCTGCCGCGCTGTGCGGGCACGAGTTGCGGAACCGCGGTGTCGACCTGTCCAACCAAGGTCTGAACCTGTGGCATTGCCGTACCACCTTCGAGATTGGCCCCCCGGCATTCCCTCCCATCAGTGGTACGCCGCCGGAGCCGATCCCCCTCACGCGATCCGCTCGACCATCGCTCGGGATTCCGGGCACTGAATGCCGCCACGTCGGCGATCACACTTTTCCCTACCCCCATACGGGGGTATTTCGGAATCGACGACCTCGGGGAGGTCTAGTTTTGAGGTAGCGACCCGGGACGTCCTCGCCGTGCTGCACGTCCGACCCTGCGGCCATCTCGGCGCCGTCGTGCGATCACCGGGCTGCCGGGAGATCCACCGTTGCGGGGGATCCTCGAAGGGAGCGTCATGCCGTCGTTCGCCGATTCGGAGCAGGAACGCGAATCCCGAACCGATCGGGTGGCGTATGCCGCGCTGCCACGCGAACGCGACGAGGAAGACGAATGGGTGGGCCATCTACCTGCGGAAACAGGAACCGGTGGCGGCAGCCCACCGCGAGTGTCGCGCCGGGTTATGGCGTCGGTGGCCTCCATGGCCGGCGTTCCGGCGCCGCCGCGTTCCCTGTTCACGATGGCGGCGGACGCGGCGGTGCTGCATCGTGGCCGGCTGCTCGCGGCCGCCTGCCTGCTTGTGGTGGTGCTGCTGCCGTGGAACGCCGGGATCTACCATCAGCTTGCCACCGGCGGCTTCTACGCGCCGGGGGACCCGTCGACCCAGGCTGAACAGCTACTCGACGCCGAATTTCCCGACGCGCCCCCGAACGTCGCCGTCATGCTCACCTCGGACGAGGGGATCGACGGTCCGACGCCACTGCATCTCGGCCGCGAGCTCACCAGGCAGCTGGCGGCAGAGTCCGGGGTGACCTCCGTCCTGTCGTACTGGCTGAACGGCTCCCAGGCCGGCAATCCGCTGCTGCGTGCGAAGGACGGCCACTCGGCGCTCATCGTGTTCCGGCTCACCGGATCCGAGGATCACATCCAGGATCGGCTCGGCACGCTGCACGAGCGCTACTCCCACGTGGGGCCGGGAGTGCAGGTCCGCTTCGGCGGCGCCCCCGCGGTCATGCGCGACGTGACCGAACGCAGCCGAGTTGACCTCGAACGCGGGGAGATGACCGCCGCCCCGCTGGTCTTCCTCGTTCTGCTCTTCGCCTTCGGGACGGTGGCGGCCGCCCTTCTGCCGGTGCTGGTCGGCGTGGTGTCGGTGGTGACGAGCCTGGCGCTGCTGCGGCTGGCCGCGACGCTCACCGACGTCTCCGTCTTTTCGGTGAACCTGACCACTGCGCTGGGCTTCGGCCTTGCGGTCGACTACAGCCTGTTCATTCTCCGGCGGTTCCGGGAGGAACAGGACCGCGGGTTGTTCCCGGGCGCGGCGCTACGTCGGACGCTGGAGACAGCCGGGCGCACGGTCTTCTTCTCCGGGGTGACCGTCGCGCTGTCGCTGACGGCCGCGCTCGTCTTCCCGCTCTACTACCTTCGCTCGTTCGCCTTCGCCGGCATCATCGTCGTCGTGACCTCGGAGATCGCGGCGCTGCTCGTGCTCCCCGCGGCGCTGATGGCCCTGGGGGACCGGCTCGATCGTGGGGACATCCGTGCCGTGTTGTCCCGGTGGCGAGGTGCCGGTGGGCGTCAGCCGGCCGGTGCCCGCCGCGCGGGCGGACATCGCTCGCGTGAGGTCTCCGCCGCCGGGCGCGGCTGGACGGCGCTGGCCCGCCGGGTCATGCGGCGGCCGCTGCTGTATGGCGGCGCGGCCGTCGCCGTCCTGCTGATCTGCGCCGCGCCGCTTCAACACCTCAATCTGGCGCTGGCCGACGACACGGTGCTGCCGGCCGCCGCGGAATCCCACATCGTGAACGACGCGATGCGCGACGATTTCATCGTCTGCCTGCCCTGCCAGATTCCCATCGTCGTGCCGGGGGTGGACGCGCGCGACCCGGTCAACGCCGCCAAACTGAGCGACTATGCGACTCGGTTGTCCGCGCTTCCGGGCATTGCCCGCATCGACACCGTGACCGGCAGCTTCATGCAGGGAAAGCGGGTCGGTGAGGTACCGAAGGTGGCGACCGGATTCGTGGGCACCCACGGCGGCGCCTGGCTTTCGGTCTGGCAGGGCGACACCTCTCCGGTGTCCGAGCAGGCGAAGGACCTGGTCCGGGAGCTGAAAGCGACCCCGGCGCCGTTCGAGGTCCGCATGGGTGGTCTCGCCCCCCATTTTCTGGACACCTCGCGCACCATCCTGCGTAGCCTTCCACCTGCCTTCGCGGTTGTGATGACCGCCACCTTCATCCTCTTGTTCCTGTTCACCGGAAGCGTGCTGCTCCCCCTCAAGGCGATGTTCCTGAACACGCTCAACCTCGCCGCGACGATCGGTCTGCTCGTCTTCGTCTTCCAGGAGGGCCACCTGCACAGCCTGGTCGGGGACTTCCAGGTCTCGGGAACGCTCGAGATGACGAGCCCGGTGCTGATGTTCTTCATCGCGTTCGGGCTGAGTATGGACTACGAGATCTTCCTGCTCGCCCGGATCCGCGAGGAATATCAGCGCACCGGCGACAACAAGGAATCCGTGGCCATCGGGCTGGGGGTGACGGGGCCGCTGATCACCAGCGTGGCGCTTGCCCTTGTGGTGGTCATGATTGCCTTGTCCACCTCCCACATCAGCATGATCAAACTTGTCGGGGTGGGCCTGACCGTTGCGATCACACTCGACGTAACCGTCGTACGGGCGATTCTTGTGCCGGCGTTCATGGCCTTGGCCGGCAAGTACAACTGGTGGGCCCCGGCGCCGCTGCGACGCCTGCACGACCGCTTCGGCCTGCGTGAGGACTCCGGTGAGACGGCTGTCGTCACGGGCCCGGGCAGCGGTCCGCAGGCGGCGCCGGGGTTGGCCGAGGTGAACGGCGTGACCGCGCCGACCAGCCGCGGGGGCCGGTACGGCGTGTTGGCCTCCGGTCTGCCCAGCCCCGGCTCGACGGGGCAGACGCGTCTCGGCACGGGGCCGCGGGGCGCGGGGCAACTGCCCGTCGGCAGGACCGATCGGACGAACGGTGTCGCCGGTCGAGAGGACGACGACCGTCGGCTGCCGGCGCTGCCGTCATACGCGGCGTACGTGACCAACGGCGGCCCGGCCGCGGGCGGACAGCCCGACCCAGGGCTCCGGATGACCACCAAAATCACCTATCAGCGAGGTCGCGCGGAAGCCGCCCGGTGGGAGAGACCCACCCCCACGCAGACTCCGACCTGGCATTACTTCCTGCGCAACAGGTGGCAGGCCGACGGCGGCGCCCCGCCGGTCGTGACCGGCACTCGCGGGTTCGTCATCGATGGCATCGAGGTGGGCGATCCCACGGTGCTCGACGCCGACGCGCACCAGTGATCCGCCGATAGTCCGCCCGGGCCGGATCGAGGCCTTCGCCATGCCGGTCGGGGTGGTTCGCGCAGACCACGTGGCCCAGTCGAACCGGTCGGCACGTAGATACGTAGGGTAATACTCCGATGCCATAGGGTGCCTGCTGACCCGACCATGTGAGCACGGAGGACACCATGCCCGCCGCCGATCCGCCCCGCCGCCCCCACTACCTGGCACCACCTTCCCGGCGAAGGGTTCTCGGCCTGGCCGGTGCGGGCGTCGGAGGCTGGGCGGCGATGGGATTCGCCGCCGCCCCGGTGGCCGCAAGCTCGGCCGGCGTGGCGGATGCATCGCTCGCCGCGGGTCTGTTGAGCCGGGCGGGTACCCGGGTGGTGATCATCCCTCGGACGCTGAGCACGACGTCGAGGGGAACGGGCCCGGCTACCGCGGTGTTCCGCATCGGCTACGTGGCCGTGCGCTGGAGCGGTCCGGGCGGCGACGCCGGCCCGGGCCTGGCAGCCGGGCCCGGGAACACGGTCCCCGCGATCCGCCTACGGCGGGCGAACGGCGGATACGGCACCTGGAGCCCGCTGGCCGTCGGTTGTCCCGCCGAGCGGGATGATCGCGGTCCCGGTGCCTCGTCCGCGCATGCGGTCCTGATGGGGGCCAGGACCGCCACCGGTTACGAACTGCGGGTGCCGCCGGGAGCCTCCGGGGTTGCCGTCACGGCGCTGAACACGACGTCCGGGCCGCCGCGGCGGCTGACCGTCCCAGACGTGACGGCTCAGGCCGCCCTCGCCGCCGTGGCCGGACTGTCCGCCGCGGTGTCGTCGAGCGATCCGGCGAGGGCTCGCGCGGTGCCACGGCCGCGACGCGCACCGCTGGCCGCTTCAGCGGGCCCAGCCCCGGCGGTCGGACCTCCACCAGCAGCTCAGACCACCCCACCGCCTGCGTTCTCCGCGACTCCCGCCTCCTCCGCGCCGCCAGGGTCGGCATCGTCGGCCCTGGGCCTGCGCTACCTACCTCGGGCGGCCTGGGGCGCCGATGAGTCGCTGCGGCTCGACCCGGCCACCGGCCAGCCCTGGCGAACGACCTACCATCCGGGACAGGTGATCACCGTGCATCACACTGTGACGCCGAACGACGATCCGGACCCGGCGGCGACCGTGCGGGCGGTCTACCACTTCCACACGGTGGAGCGCGGCTGGGCGGATATCGGCTACCACTTCCTCATCGACGAGGCGGGCACCCTCTACGAGGGACGTTGGTCCGGGACCGACGGGGTTCCCGGCCACCGTCCGGACGGCCAGGTGGTCACCGGCGCGCACGTCGGCGGATTCAACGCCGGCAACGTCGGGGTCGCGCTGCTCGGCGACCACCGGACCCGGGTTCCGACGGCCGCCGCGCGCCGCTCGCTCGTGCTGGTGTTGCAGGCGCTCTGCGGAGCCCACAGTCTGAACCCCGTCGGCAGCGTCGACTACGTCAGTCCGGCCGGCGGCGCCCGACGCCGGGTGTCGGCGATCAGCGGGCATCGCGACTGGATGGCCACCGAATGCCCGGGGGCGGCCCTGTCCACGGCGCTGGACGCCGTCCGTCTGGAGGTGGTGCAGGGGCTCCTGTGAGCGGGCCGGGGTCCGGCGCAGCGGCTCCTTCACCAGGCCGCCCGGCCCGGTGAAGGAGGGGCCGGGCGGCCTGGTGGACGGCTCAGGCACGCCAACCGGCGTAGACGGCGAACCGGCCGTTCTTGACGACGCAGTCGACCGGGTCGAAGCCGGCCTCGGCCAGCCAGGCAAGCTGATCGGCGAGCGGGGCGCACCGGTCGAAGGCCATCCGGCTCAGGGCGCCCTGCCATTCGGCGTCGTCCGAGCCCGCCGCCCGCGCGTGCCGCTCGTGCATGTCCTCGTACTGCCGGGTGAGAGCCGGGGTCGGCCCGTCGACCTGCTCCAGGTTCACGAAGACCCCACCCGGGCGCAGCACGGAGTGCGCCCGGGTGAACAGGTCCCGCTTGCCGGGGTCGTCGAGGTGATGGATGGCGAGCGCGGAGACGACGGCGTCGTAGGGCCCGGGCGGCAGCACCGAGGAGAGGTCGGCGACAGTGACGGCTTCGACGAGTTCCGCGGACAGCCGGGCCCGGGCCTTCGCGAGCATGGGCCCGGCGCCGTCGAACAGGTGCAGCCGGATTCCGGGCACCGCGGCGGCGACGGCGGCGGCCAACAATCCGGTTCCCGCGCCCAGGTCAAGAACCCTGGGCTGGGTTCCGCCGAGCCGAGCCACCAGCTCGCCGACCGAGCCGTACAGCAGGTCGAACGAGGGGACGAGGCGGTGGCGCTGCGCGTCGTAGGTGGCGGGATCCCAGATGGGTGTCTCAGAATATGAGATCACTGTCTCACTCATTGGACCAATGTACGACGCCGGCGGGCGTGGAACGCCCTCGGTGTTCAGAACAGCAGGCTGAGGCCCGTTCGCCGGCCACTCTTGGCCAGCCGGGCGTAGGCGCTGGCTCCCTCGGCGGCGGGGTAGGTCTCCACCTCGCGCACCGCCAGCTCGCCTCGCGCGATCGCGTCCATGATCGTGGCGAGGGTTCGGCCATCTCCGTGGACGTTCAGCGACACCGTCGTCACTTCGGAACGCGGTGACGGAGTCGAGTACGGGGTGAGGCCGACGAAGGTGCCGCCGGGTCGCACCAGGTCAATGATCGACTCGCCAAGCAGGGCGGCATCGACGATGCCGTCCACACCGTCGGGAAGTATCGCGCGCACTGCGGCGACCGGATCGTCGCTGCGAGCGACGAAGATTTCCGCGCCCAGCCGACGAACCGTCTGCTCGTCCTCGGATCCGGCGACCGCCACGACTCGCGCTCCGGTACCGGCGGCGAACTGGACGGCGAAGGAGCCCACGGCCCCGGCCGCTCCGGTGACGACGACGGTGGCACCCGCCCTCGGGTGCAGCTCGGCCACCGCCTGATGGGCCGTGAGCGCGTTGAGTGGAACGGTCGCCGCGACTGCCGGAGCCAGCGCGTCCGGGCGTGCGGCGAGCAGGTCGGCGGGCAGAACGACCTGCTCGGCGTGGGCCCCGCCCGGCGCGCCCACCCAGTCGATCAGTGCGACGACCGCCGTGCCGATCGGCCATCCCGTGACCCCCGCACCGAGCGCGTCGACCACACCCGCGAGCTCCCATCCGGCCACCACCTGCGGTGACTGCTGGGTGGACACCGCAGCGAAGCCGCCGGACCGGATGAAGGGATCAACCGGGTTCACCCCCGCGGCCTCGACGCGGACCCGGACCTCTGCGGGGGCGGGGAGCGGTGTCGCAAGCTCCGTCAGGGTCAGCGGGCTGGTCTCGTCATAGGCCGGGATCGTGAGCGCTCGCATCGGATCTACCTCCGGTTCGGTGCCGCGGCGGGTGCCGCGGCGGTCGTCCGAACGCTACGAGTGCGAGTATCTTTCGGGTAGTAGTTACCTGAGAGTTCCCTAGTTTCCCGGAGGAACCCCATGGCCACCAGGACGGCCGCGCAGCGGCGGGCCGAGGCGAAAATGGCCTACGACGCCTTCATGGCGACCTGCCCGTCTCGAAAGGTCTTCGAGATGCTCAGCGACAAGTGGGTCGGCCTGGTGCTGACCGCGGTCTCGGCGGGACCGCGGCGCTACGGCGAGTTGAAGACGGAGATCGCCGGGGTCAGCCCGAAGATGCTCACCCAGACCCTGCGGACGTTGGAACGCAGCGGGTTGGTCGACAGGAGGGTCACCGCGTCGGTTCCCGTCCGCGTCGACTACGAGCTGACGGCACTCGGCCGTGACCTCTATCCCCTGATCACACCCCTCAAGACCTGGGCCGAGAGCAACGTGGACGCGATCCGCGCGGCCGAGCAGGCGTACGACCTGCGCACCGCGGCGCCGGAGTCGACGGCGGCGCCGGAGTCGATGGCGGTGGGGGCCGGGTCGATGGCGTAGGGAGCGGGGCCGCTCGTGCGGTGCCGGTCCGAGGGCTCAGCGCACCTCGGTGAGCGTGCCCTTCTCGACCGAGTAGACGAACCCGCGAACCGAGTTCTTGTGCGGGATGAACGGGCTGGCCGCGATGCGGGCGATCGACTGCCGGACGTCGTCGGCCAGGTTCGTGAACGTCTCGACGGCCCACGGCGGCCGGATGCCCGTCTCGGCGGCGATCTGCGCCTTGAACGCCTCGTCGGTGAACGTGAGCATGCCGCAGTCGGTGTGGTGGATGAGGATGATCTCCCGGGTCCCCAGCAGCCGCTGGCTGATGGCGAGTGACCTGATCTCGTCGTCGGTCACCGCGCCGCCCGCGTTGCGGATCACATGTGCGTCACCCTCGGTCAGTCCCAGCACGCCGTAGACGTTCAGCCGGGCGTCCATGCACGCTACGACCGCGACCCCCAGCTTCGGAGGTAGGGGCAGGTCTCCGGCGGTGAAGTCGCGGGCATACCGGGCGGCGTTGCTTGTCAGGTCATCGGTGACGGTCATCTTGTTTCTCCAGCTGGATTTCGGGCGGCCGGCCGCGTGGCTGGCGGCTGGTGCCGCGACTGAGGTGGATGGCATTGCGTGGAGCGCGTGTCCGGGCCCGAGGTGTCGGTGCGTGCCGGGAGCGGCGCGTCGGCGGCCGAGTGGGGACGGCAGCAGGTCCTGTGGGGCCGAGCGGTCGCCGGACGGGCAATACCCCTCCGGACGGGAAGCATTCCTCTCGCGCGGATGCGCCCGCCCGGACGACCGCATCCGCGCGCAGCGTCATGCGGAAAGCGCCCAGGCGGCGCCCGATGGGAGCCTGGCGTGCCGGCGCCGGTAGACCGTCGCGGTCAGCCGAAGGAAGCCGAGCGGCGAGCGGGACAGACGGCGGTGGAGACGAGCATCAGGTCGATGTGCCGTCTGTGCACCAGCGGGGGCGGAGTCGGCATGTACAGACCGAAACACGGCGGACACGACTCCGCCAACCGCAGGGATAAGTGACCCATGCCACATCTTCATCATGGGACTGAACAAACCCGCCGGTCAGGCGGCCCGGCCAACCGGGGAGGAGAGGGGTCGACGCGCGAGCGCCCCGCAGGGTCAGGGGCCGAGATACTCCGCGAGGAATCGTTCGATCCGGACCCAGGCATCGGCGGCGGCGACCGGTTCGGGGCCGATCCCGGCGGCGCGCAGCACCGGGCGCAGGACTCGTGGGCCGCTCGGGCTGCCGTCGGGTCGCGCGCCGAGGAACGCATGCCCGGCCGTCGGATACTCCTTGACGTCGTGCGGGACGCCGGCCCGGTCCAACGCCGCGGAAAGCCGGCCGGCGGTGCCGCGCAGGATGCGGTCCCGGCCGCCGTAGCTGGCCACCACCGGGCACGCCGCCCGCAGCGAGGCGTCGAGCTCACGTGGAAGTGGTCCGTAGTTGACCGCGGCGACCTCGAAGCCCCGACCTGCGCTGAGCAGGGCGAGGCCGCCGCCGAGGCAGAAGCCGACCACGCCCACCTTGCCGTTGCACGCCGGTAGGGCGGTCAGCCACCGCCGCGCGGCCTCGATGTCGTCGAACGCCCGGCCGCGTCCCGAGGTCACCGCCCGCACCGTCGCCACCAGACAGCGGTGGGCGCCACCCGCGCTGAACAGGTCCGGGGCCAGGGCGAGGTATCCGAGGTCGGCCAGGTGGTCGGCGATCGCGCGCACGGTCTCGTCCAGGCCCCATGCCTCGTGCAGGACGATCACGCCGGGCCGCGGGAGTTCCTTCACCGGCGGTGCGTCGACCGCGGTGGGGACCGGGCCCCTGGTGGCCGGTCGGGCCAGGTACCCGCTGAGACCCGGGGAGATACTGAGAATGTCGGCTAATCCAGACAAATCGACCGTACTCACGATGCCCACCCCTCGTCCGCCGGCCGCGCGGGCGAAACCGTACCGCGCTTCGCGGCGTTCGCGGGGATGATGATCCTGGGTCGGCCGTCGCGGCGGAAGCGGAACGCCTGCGAATTATCATTGTAGAACGCCTTGTGCTGCACATCACAGCATCTGCTCTTGACCGAGGAAAGCCGACCTACTCAGAGTAAATGGTGTGCGCATCTCGCCGCTGTTGACGTGCCGCCGATGCATCGATTTCGGACGCGCCGAATCCAGTCGCTGTCGTTGATGCGGAGGTAACCCCGGCATTCCCTGGTGGGCCGGGAGCCGTTAACCCCGGCGGCCGGCCGGCTCTCGATCGCCGCGGCCGCCCACCAGGGTCCGCCACCGGACCCGCCGCCGATCGCGGCTCATGGCCGTCGGGTGCGTCTCCCTGCCACCCAGTCCCTCGCCTGCAGCCCAGGTCCTGTCCCGGTAGCCCCAGGTCAGGCCAGGTCAGGTCAGGCCAGGTCTCGTCCTGCGCCCGCCGTTCGTCAGCCGGTTCCCACCATCCGAGGAGTGCCCGTTGCGCCCCGTGCAGGATTGCGTCCGATGACCCCCCGCCCGCCGCTGCACCTCGCCCTCGCGCTGGACGGGGCCGGCTGGCATCCGGCAGCCTGGCGGGAGCCACGCGCGCGGACCGCGGAACTGCTCGACGCCCGGTACTGGACCGATCTGGTCCAGGAGGCCGAGCGCGGCCTGCTCGACTTCGTCACGATCGAGGACTCCCTTGGCCTGCAGTCGGACCGGTTCGACGGTCCGGACGACCGGACCGACCGGGTTCGCGGCCGGCTCGACGCCGTGCTCATCGCCGCTCGGGTCGCCCCGCTCACCACGCGCATCGGTCTCGTCCCGTCGGTCATCGCCGGGCACACCGAGCCCTTCCACATCTCCAAGGCCATCGCGACGCTGGACTACGTCAGCGCGGGGCGGGGCGGGCTGCGGGTCAGGGCCGGCAGCGGCGGGGCCGAGGCGGCCCTGTTCGGCCGGCGGCAGATTCCCGGAATCACGGTCGCGGATCTGGACCGGCCCGAGGTCGTCGCGCTGATCACCGAACTGTTCGACGAGGCGGCCGACTATGTCGAGGTCGTCCGCCGGCTCTGGGACAGCTGGGAGGACGACGCCGAGATCCGCGATGTCGCCACCGGTCGGTTCGTCGACCGGGACAAGCTGCACTACATCGACTTCGAGGGACGCTGGTTCAGCGTGCGCGGGCCCTCGATCGTGCCCCGCCCACCGCAGGGCCAGCCGCTGGTCACGGTCCTCGGCCACAACACGGTGCCCTATCGGCTCGGGGCGCGCCAGGCCGACGTCGTCTACGTGACGCCCCGCGACGCCGACGACGCTCGCCGGATCGTCGGGGAGATCCGGACCGAGCAGGACGCGGCCGGTCGGGGCGACGAGACCGTGCACGTGTTCGCCGATCTGGTCGTGCACCTCGCCGACTCGGCGGCCCAGGCCGCTGACAACCGTGCCCGGCTCGACGAGCGGGCCGGCGCCCCCCAGGGCAGCGACGCGCACATCGTCGCCGGGACCCCCGGCGAACTCG
This sequence comes from Frankia gtarii, assembly GCF_025403375.1. GTDB lineage: Bacteria > Actinomycetota > Actinomycetes > Frankiales > Frankiaceae > Frankia > Frankia gtarii. The sequence goes on along the minus strand of NZ_JAMPTM010000054.1, from coordinate 13,580 downwards.
CCGATCTCCTGCTCGACTGGCAGTCGGCCGGGCTGGCGGGCTTCCGGCTGCGTCCCGCGACCATTCCGCACGACCTCGAGGGCATCACCCGGGGGCTCGTCGGTGAACTCCAGTCCCGTGGGGCTTTTCGCACCGCCTACGAGGCGGCCACGCTGCGGGGCCTGCTCGGCCTGGCCCGACCCGCCAACCGCTACGCCGCGGCAGCCGCCGCCACCAACTCCACGGCCGCCGTCTAGCCCGCCGCCGGCACCCCTGTCCACAACAGCGGAGGACCTCCATGAGCAGGCCGACCAAGCAGATCCATCTGGCGGCGCACTTCCCCGGGGTGAACAACACCACCGTGTGGAGCGACCCGGCGGCGGGCAGCCAGATCGAGTTCAGCTCGTTCGTCCACCTCGCCCGCGCGGCCGAGCGGGCCAAGTTCGACTTCTTCTTCCTCGCGGAGGGGCTTCGCCTGCGCGAGCAGAACGGCCGCATCCACGACCTGGACGTCGTCGGCCGGCCGGACACGTTCACCGTGCTGGCCGCGATCGCCGCGGTCACCGACCGGCTGGGGCTCGCCGGCACCATCAACTCCACGTTCAACGAGCCCTACGAGGTCGCCCGGCAGTTCGCCAGCCTCGACCACCTCTCCGCGGGGCGGGCCGCCTGGAACGTCGTCACGTCCTGGGACGCCTTCACCGGGGAGAACTTCCGCCGTGGGGGCTACCTCGCGGAGCAGGATCGCTACGAGCGGGCCCGGCGTTTCCTGCACACGGCCTGGGAGCTGTTCGACTCCTGGCACGGTGACGAGATCATCGCGGACAAGGACACCGGGCAGTTCCTGCGCGAGCCCGGGCCGGGGGCGTTCGCGCATCACGACGACTTCTTCGACATCAGCGGGCAGTTCAACGTGCCGCGCAGCCCGCAGGGCCGGCCGGTGATCTTCCAGGCCGGCGACTCCGACGCCGGTCGGGAGTTCGCGGCCTCCTCGGCGGACGCGATCTTCAGCCGGCACAGCACGTTCGAGGAGGGCCAGGCCTTCTACGCCGACATCAAGGGCCGGCTCGCGAAGTTCGGCCGTCGGCCCGACCAGCTCGTGGTCCTGCCGGCAGCGACGTTCGTCCTCGGCGACACCGACGCCGAGGCGCGCGAGCGGGCCGAGGTGATCCGCCACCAGCAGGTCAGCGGGGCGACGGCGATTCTGTTCGCCGAGCAGCTGTGGAACCGGGACCTGTCGTCCTATGACCCGGACGGGCCGGTTCCCGAGGTCGACCCGCTGCCGGGGGAGAACACGATCTCCAAGGGGCGGGCCAGCGTGCGGATGTTCGACGACCGGCTGGCCACGGTGCGTCAGTGGCGCGAGCTGAGCGAGGCGAAGAAGCTCTCGCTGCGCGAGGTGGTCATCGAGGTCACCGGGCGGCAGTCCTTCATCGGCTCGGCCGCCACGGTTGCCGAGACCATCAACCGGTTCGTCCAACAGGACGCCAGCGACGGCTTCATCCTCGTCCCGCACATCGTCCCGGGCGGCCTGGACGATTTCGCCGACCAGGTCGTGCCGCTGCTGCAGGAGCGCGGTGTCTTCCGAGCCGAATACACCGGCACGACCCTGCGCGAGCATCTCGGCCTGGAGCTGCCCGGCTGAGCCGGCCCCGGGTGAGGGTGAGGGCGCCGGTTTCGGGTGTGAGGGTGCCGGCCCGGCCGGGGGCGGTTTCCGCTGAACCCCGGCCGGGGGCGGTTCAGCCGGCGAGTGCGCGCAGCCCGCCCGCGGCGAGCGCCGGCACGGCCTGGCCGACGAGGTCGAAACCCTCTCCGACGGTGTTGCCGGCGAGATGCCGGGCGTGGATGCCCTCGGCGATCACCACCAGCTTGAAGTAGCCGAGCGCCAGGTAGAAGTCCATGTTCACGATGTCCCGGCCGGACTCGCGCGCGTAGATCTCGATCATTTCATCCCCGCCGGGCATCCGGTCGCTCGCCGCGGCGGCCGAGCCGCCGAGCACCGGATCGAAGTCCGGGTCGCGGTAGACGACGGTGAGACCCAGATCGGCCAGCGGGTCGCCGAGGGTCGCCATCTCCCAGTCCAGCAGGGCCCGCACGACGCCGATGTCGTCCGGGTCCAGCACGAAGTTGTCGATGCGGGCGTCGCCGTGCACGATCGAGGCGTCGCTTTCCGCCGGCACGGCGGTGTCCAGCCGGGAGTGCAGCGCGTCGAGGTCCGGCAGCGCCCGCGTCCGCACCCGCTCCCACTGCCCCCACCAGCGGTCGACCTGGCGGCGCAGGTAGCCCTCGGGTCGGCCGAACCGCTCCAGTCCGACGGCGCGGTGGTCCACGGCGTGCAGCCGGGCGAGGGTGCGCAGCAGGTTCTCGGCGCAGCGACGCACGTCGGCGTCGGAGTAGGGGGCGAGGTCCGCCCGGCTGCGCAGGACCACCCCGTCGACCAGGGAGACCATCGCGAACGGCACCCCGAGCACGGCGGGGTCGTCGCAGTAGACGACCGCGTCGGCCACCGGAATCGGGGTCTGGCGCAGCGCGGCCACCACCCGGTACTCGCGTCGCATGTCGTGCGCCGAGGGCGTCAGGTTCCCCAGCGGGGGCCGGCGCAGCGCCCAGTGCGCGGCGTCGTCCCACACGTGGTAGGTCAGATTCGACCGGCCGCCGCTGAGCAGGGTGGCCCGCAGCGGCCCGGACCGGCCGGGGACGGCGGCGTCGAGGTAGGCGGACAGCGCCGCCAGGTCCAGGCCCGGCGGGGCGACCAGCCCCTCCTCGGCGCCGCGCGGGGGCTCGAGCGCGGTCATGAGGCCGACTCGAGGGCGCCGGTCGCCTTCAGTCGCTGCTTGACCGCGCGCCGGGCGAGCGCCCAGCGATGGGTCTCCGACGCTCCGTCGTAGATCCGGAAGGCGCGGACCTCGTTGAGGTAGCGGCCCAGCAGCAGCTCGCCGGAGACGCCGGCGGCGCCGCAGAGCTGAATGGCCCGGTCGACGACCCGCCAGATCGCCTCGGCGACGAACGTCTTGGTCATCGCGGTGGACTGCGCCGCGCGCTGCCCCTGGTCGAGCTCCCAGCAGGCCTGCAGGATGAGGCTGCGGGAGGCGGCGATGTCGATCTCCGAGTCGGCGATCATCTGCTGCGCCATGCCGAGCTCGGTGAGCTTGGAGCCGAACAGCCGGCGCTGCGCGATCCGGTCGATCGCGATGTCCTGGGCGCGCCGGGCGATGCCGAGCCAGCGCATGCAGTGCGTCATCCGGGCCGGGCCGAGGCGCACCTGCGCGTAGGCGAAGCCCTGGTCGAGCTCGCCGAGGATCGCCGAGTCCGGCACCACGCAGTTGTCGAAGATCACTTCGCAGTGGCCGCCGATCATGCCCTGGTCGAGGGTGTCGATGTGCCGGACGATCTTCAGGCCGGGGTTGTCGGCGTCGACGAGGAACATGGTCGCGCCGCCGACGGTGCCGACCTTGCCGGAGGTCCGGGCGAAGCAGATCGCGTAGGCCGCGCCGTCCGCGCCGGTGGAGAACCACTTGTGGCCGTCGATGCGCCAGCCGCCGTCGACCCGGACGGCGGTCGTCGTCAGGGCCGCCGGATCCGAGCCGGCCCCGGGCGCCGGCTCCGTCATCGCGAAGAACGATCGGACCTCGCCGCTGGCGAGGGGGCGCAGATACCGTTCCTTCTGCTCGTCGGTGGCGATGATCTCAAGCATGTGCATGTTGCCCTCGTCGGGCGCGGAGCAGTTCAGCGCCAGCGGCCCGAACAGCGAGTAGCCGGCGGCCTCGAACACGGGCGCCCGCGCCGTCATGCCGAGCCCGAGGCCGCCGTACTCCTGGGAGACGTGCGGGGCGAACAGCCCAGCGTCGCGGGCCGCCTGCTGCAGCCGGGTGCGCAGCGCCTCCCCGCCGGCCGAGAGCACGCCGGCGTAGCGCTCCTCCTCCGGGATCACGACGTCGCGGACGAAGGCAGCCGTGCGTTCGACGAGGTCGACGACCTCGGGCGGCTGCGAAAAATCAATGGGCATGACGATCTCCCGCCTCGGTGCGAGCGCCGGCCCCCGTGGGCGCGGGTCGGCTGGAAGGCTAATGCTCAGTAGCCTTGATAGCAGGGGTGGCGGCGATCCGCCAGTCCTGTGGGAAATTCATGCCTGCTAACATGGGCATGGTGCGGGCAGTGGTCCGCATATCCGTGGCTACCGGTTCGTAGCCGCGGCGATGGTCGTGGGTGGGGACGGATGAGTGGATCGGACCGGGCGGTGCTGGCGCGACCGCAGCTCAGCCCGCGCGGGCGGGCGATCCGCGACGCGGCGCTGAAGCTGTTCGCCGAACGCGGCTACGAGGCCACCACCACGACGGAGATCGGCGCGGCGGTCGGCATCCGGGGTCCAAGCCTGTACAAGCACGTGAGCTCCAAGCAGGACCTGCTCCTCGCGATCATGCTCGACGCGATGGACGTCCTGCACGACGTCCACGCCCTCGCCGTCGCCGGCGTCGACGATGTCGCGGACCGGCTGCGCCGCGCCGTGGAGGCGCACGTGCGCTTCCACACCCGCCACCGCCTGGAGGCGTTCGTCGGCAACCGGGAGATCCGCAGTCTCGACGAGGCCAACCGGGCGGTGGTCGTCGCCCGGCGCAGCAGCTACGAGCGGCTCATCCGGGCGCTGATCGAGGAGGGGGTCGCGGCCTCCCGGTTCCACGTGGCCTCGGTCAAGCTCGCTTCCTACGCCCTGCTCGACCTCGGGATGGGGGTGGCCGCCTGGTACCGCGAGGACGGCGACCTGAGCGAGGACGAGATCGTCTACACCTACGGTCGGTTCGCGCTGACCCTGGTCGGCGCAGCCGGCTGACCGCCACGGCGCGGGCGTCCCGGTGTTAGTCCTGCCGCGCATCAGCCGCCCGCCGGTCGGCCCGGTCAGCCCGCCGGTCAGCTCGGTCCGTCCGTTGCGGGGAGGTGGTGGGCTCCGCCGGCGTGCAGGTCCGCGCGCAGCTCGTGCTTGCGGACCTTGCCCGCCGCGGTCCGCGGCAGATCGGCGACGATCACGAGCCGTTCCGGGGTCTTCTGCTTTGCGGCGCCGGCGGCGGCGAAGTGCGCCCGCACCTCGTCAAGGTCGAGGACCGATCCCCGCCGCGGCAGGACGAAGACGCAGACGCGTTCGCCGGTGCGGTTGTCCGGCTCGGCCACGGCGGCCGCCTCCGCGACGGCCGGATGCGTCATGAGCAGGTCCTCGACCTCCTTCGAGGAGACGTTCTCCCCGTTGCGGACGATGATGTCCTTGATGCGATCGGTGATGGTCAGGTAGCCGTCGGCGTCGACCCGGCCGATGTCGCCGGTGCGCAGCCAGCCGTCGGCGGTGAACGCGGTCGCGTCGAGCGCCGGATCGCGATAGCCGGCGAACTGCTCCGGGCCGCGGGTGACGATCTCGCCCTCCTCGCCGTGGCCGAGGTCGTGGCCGGCGGGGTCGAGGATGCGGACCTCGCTGCCCGGCATCACCCGCCCGTCCGTGGCGGCCCGCCGGTCGAGCGGGTCGGCCGCGCTGCCCGAGCTGATCGTCGGATGCTCGCTGGAACCGTAGGCGCGGTAGGCGCTGACGCCGGCCCGCTCGGCCCGCTCGACGAGGGTGGGAGACACGCTGGCCCCCCCGACGAGAAAGTCGCGCAGCGGCCCGAGGCCGCGGGCGTCGCGCTGGGCCGCATCCAGCAGCGCGGTCAGGTGAAACGGCACCCCCGCGGACGCGGTCACCCGGTGCGCGTGGACGAGCTTGATCGCCTCCGCCGCATCGAACCGTTCGAGGAAGACGGTCGGTAGCCCGTCGACGAGGGTCCGTAGCAGCACGCTCAGCCCGGCGATGTGACCGGGCGGGAACAGGTCGAGGTAAACGGGGTCGGGTTGGCCCGCGCGCAGGCTGCGCAACGAGGCGACCTCCGCGGCGACCGAGCGGTGGGTGTGGGTGACGCCCTTGGGCGCGGCGGTCGTCCCCGAGGTGTAGACGAGCACGGCGACCTCGTCGAGCGGCCGGGCGCACGGCGCCAGCGGCGGGGCCAGTGCGAGCTCCTGCCACGGCACGGTGTCGGCTGGCACGGAGTCGGACGGCACGGTGTCGGGCGGTGTGGTGTCGGGCGGTGTGGTGTCGGGCGGTGCCGTGGGGCCGTCGGCGACGGTGACGATGTGGCGCAGGGCCGGCAGCCCGTCGGGCGCCCCGCGCAGCTCGGCGATCTGCGCCGCCTGCCGTCCCGGCAGAATGATCGCGCTTGCCCCCGACTGCCGCAGGATGAAGGCGACCTCGCGGATCCCGTAGATGGGCACGATCGGCAGCAGCACCGCCCCGCGTAACAGCACCGCGGCGTGCGCGATCGCGCTCTGCACCCGGCTGGTCAACTGCAGCGCGACGACGTCCCCCGGGCCGATCCCGCGTGCGGCGAGGCCGCCGGCGACCCGCGCGGCCCGCTCGTACAGCGTGCCCAGATCCGTGGTGAGGGTGTCGACCGGGCTGCGGAAGGCCAACCGGGTGTCCGGATGACCCGCCGCGCCCAGGTGCAGCAGCGCGGCGAGTGGGAGCGGCGCGATGTCGGGCAGCGGCCGGACCGGCGTGAGCGACCGCGGCGGGTTGGCGGTCGGGAGTGCCTCGACGGTTCTGGCCGGCTCGACCAGGTGGGCAGGTCGCGCGTTCTCCGGGTGCACCGGCGCTCCTCGGCTCGGCGAGAGTATGGCGGCCGCCACATCCAGGAAAATATACCTAGTTCACTAGGATGGGTGGCCATAGCTGGAGGAACTCCCGCGCGGACTCCGGGCGCCCGGCACTTGCGTACAGGTCTTTCAGGTATCTAAAGTAACCATGTCAACTGAGTCGCCATTGATGGTGGCGGGTTCCGTGCCATCAGGTTCCGTGCCATCAGGTTCCGGCGACAGCACGCGCGCTGTGGGCGGCAGGCACCCGTCCGGTCGGCGCAACCCATGCGGAGGCAGGACGACATGGCAAAGATCTGGGCGAACTCTGGCGACTCGCACTTTCTGGAGCCCGACGACCTGTGGCGGTCGAACCTGCCGCCGCGGCTGGCCGAACTCGTGCCGAGAGCGGTGAAGGACCCCGACGGCACCTACGAGACCGTCCACGTCGACGGCCAGTCCTTCCGCCGCAAGCTGCCGAACGTGGCGGCCCAGGAGTTCCTCGACGAAAGCAGCCGGGCGCCCGGCGCGCGGGACGCGACTCTGCGCCTGGCCGACCTCGACACCGAGGGCGTCTGGGGCGAGCTGGTGTTCCCGTCGCTGGGCCTGTGGAGCTCGTCGTTTCGTACCCCCGAGGTGCTGCGCGAGGCGTTGCGGGTCAGCAACGACTGGGCGATCGATGCGATCATGAACGTCTCGCCGCGGCTGGTCCCGACCGCGCAGGTCTCCACGCTCCAGGTCGACGACGCGGTGGCCGAGCTGGAGCGCACCGCCGAGCTCGGCTACCGCGCGGTGTTCCTGCCGACCACCCCGCATCCGCTGGCCGACGACTGGAACCGCGACTCCTGGGAGCCGTTCTGGGCGGCGGCGGAGGCGGCGAACATGGTGCTCGCCTTCCACGTCGGCACCGACCCGATCGACATCGGCAGCCAGCAGGTCGGCGTCGTCTACCGCGGACCCGGCGGCGCGGTGCTGAACTACACCGAGACGACGTTCTCCGGCCAGCGGGCCGCGATGAAGATGGTCGCCTCCGGGGCGCTCGACCGCCATCCGAACCTTCGGATCCTCGTCGCCGAGGGCGGCGCGACCTGGGTGCCCTTCCTCGCCGACCGGATGACCGAGGGCTACCGCCAGCACCACATGGCGGTGCGGCCCAAGCTGACGCGCAGCCCCAAGGAGATCCTGTACTCGCAGGTGTACGCCTCCTTCCAGCACGACGCCTCCGCGGTCGCGGCGCTGACCGGCATGGGCTACCGCAACGTCATGTGGGGCAGTGACTACCCGCACATGGAGGGCACGTTCGGCCACACCCAGGAGACGCTGCACGGCCTGTTCGACGGCGTGGCGGACGACGTCCGCAAGCGGATCACCGTCGACACGTTCCTCGAGCTGTTCCCGGGCGTCGGTGCGCCGAGCGTGGCAGTGGCGGCGTGAGTGCCTCGGGTCCGTTCGACACGGCGATCGTCGGCGTCGGCGCCACGCCGTACTACCGGCGCGGCGGCTCCGCGCCGCAGACCATCACCGAGCTCGCGGGCAAGGCCATCATCGCCGCGTGCGAGGACGCCGGTCTGTCGGTCAGGGACATCGACGGCTTCGCCTACTACTCGGGGGCGGGCGCCGGCTACGGGCAGTCGATGGACACCGCCACGTTCATGGAGACCCTCGGCATCCCCGAGGTGACCTTCTCCGCCGCGCTCACCTCGGGCGGCGGCGGATCGGCGGGGTCGATCGGCCTGGCCCGCGCGGCGATCCTCGCCGGGGACGCCACCGTCGTCGTCACCGTGATGGCGCTGCAGCAGGTCAAGCAGCGTCTCGGCACGGTCTTCGGTTCGGTCGCGCCGAGCCCGGAGAACTCGTTCCTGCAGCCGTCGGGGCTGGTCGGCCCGGGGCATCTGATGTCGGTGCTGGCGCGGCGGCACATGCACAACTACGGCACCCGCCGGGAGGCGTTCGCGGAGATCGCCCTGTCCAGCCGGGAGAACGCGCTCACCCGGCCCAAGGCGATCATGCGGACTCCGCTGACCCTGGACGACTACTTCAACGCGCGGATGATCGCCGATCCGTTGTGCCTGTTCGACTTCTGTCTGGAGACCGAGGGTGCCGTCGCGGTCATCACGACCAGCGCGCAGCGCGCGAAGGACCTGCGGCGCACGCCGGTCGGCGTGGTCGCCGCGGCGCACGGCGGCGTGCGGGAGTGGGGTCGGGCGTTCGCCTGGTACGGGATGCCCGACGAGTACTTCGCCTCCTCCGGGCACGCCCCGATCGCCAGGCGGCTCTACGACAGGGCCGGGATCACCCCCGACGACATCGACGTGGCGCTGATCTACGACCACTTCACCCCCATGGTCCTCATGCAGCTCGAGGACTACGGTTTCTGCAAGAAAGGTGAGGGCGGCCCGTTCGTCGAGTCCGGAGCCATCCGCTACAAGGGCGGCTCGATTCCGGTCAACACGCACGGCGGCCAGCTTTCGGAGGCCTACATCATCGGCATGACGCACATCGTGGAGGGCGTCGAGCAGCTCCGCGGCACCGCCGTCAACCAGGTGCCGGACGCGAAGCTCGCGCTCGTCACCGGCGGCCCGGCCACCCTGCCGGTCAGCGGCCTGATCCTGGGACGGACGGCATGAGCACCCTGACGACGACCCTGCCGCCCGCCGGCATCCAGATCACCACAGACTCGGCGACTGAGCCGTTCTGGCAGGCGGCGAAGGAGAACCGGCTGGTCGCGCCGAAGTGCGCCGACTGCGGGACCTTCCGGTTGCCGCCGTCGCCGTTCTGCCCGACCTGCCAGTCGCAGAACGTCGACTGGGTGACCCTGTCCGGACGGGCGACGGTGTACAGCTTCAGCATCGTGCAGGGCCTGCCCGGCCAGCCGGAGCTGACCCTGGCCGCCGTCGTCGTGGACCTGCCCGACGCGCCGGGCGCACGGCTGGTGAGCAACGTCGTCGACGCCGATCCGGGCGCGGTCGAGATCGGTACGCCGCTCACCGTCGACTTCATCGAGATCGCCGACGGATGGAAGCTGCCGGTGTTCCGGGTCGCGGCCGTCACCGTCGCCGTCGCCGTCGCCGGCGCTGGCGAGTGAGGGCGAGCGGGCCGCCCGCAGGTATCTGAAAGTAGTATCTCGCGCACATCACGCTTGAGTGGGGGGCGCATGGAGCGGGTGGCCGCGCAGAGCACCGCGTCGGCGGTCGCCCACGTGCTGCGCGAGGAGATTCTCAGCCGCCAGGACGGCGACCTCTACCTGGGGCAGGAGGACGAGCTGCTGGCCCGGTTCGGGGTGAGCCGGCCGTCGTTGCGCCAGGCCGTGCGGCTGCTGCAGGCCGAGGGGATCCTCACCGTCCGCCGCGGCCATCACGGCGGGCTGTACGGGCAGCGGCCCGATGCGGCCGGTGTCGCCCATGTGGCCTCGGTGTTCCTACGGACCCGGCGGGCCTCCCTCGCCGACATCAGCGCCACCTACACCCTCATCACCACGGAGTGCGCCCGGCTGGCCGCTCTCAACCCGGACGAGGCCGAGCGCCGGCGGCTGCTGACCTTCGTCGAGCAGGCCGTCGGCGGCAACCAGCGCGATCACGCCCGGGCCCGGGCACAGTGGGGGATCCTGCTCGCCGAGCTCGCGCGCAGCCCCACCCTGCAGCTGTTCGAGGACGTGCTCGGCTCGTTGTCGCGCTACCCGACCTCGCGGCCCCTCCTGCTGGACCCGGACAGCATTGCGCTGGCCTGCGAGCAGTGGCGGCAGGTGGCCGAGGCGGTCGGCGACGGCGACGCCGACACCGCGGCGGCGCTGTCCCGCGAGCACGGCGACGCGCGGGTCCGCTACATCCGCGACCTCCCCGAGGATCTCCTCGGCTGGTGAGCTCCGCCCCCGTCAGGCGGCGGCGACGGCGCTCATGAGACGCACCGCCGACTCGGCGTAGCGGGCCCGGCGCCGGTCGCTGACCATGAACGCCGGGCTGGACAGGAACGCGAGGTCGGGCAGGGCCTTGCGGGCGGCCAGGCGTTGCCCGGCCTCCTGGAGGTCACCGCACAGGGCGATCGCGTCGAGCATCTCGTCGCTGACGGCCGCGGCCATCCCCGCAATGTCCCCGGAGCGGAACGCGGTGCGGATCGCGGCCACCTCGTCGCCCCAGCCGTGCAGCTCGACGAGGGTGTCGTAGGTCTTCACCGTGAGGTAGAAGGCGATCTGGAGCCGGGCGTCGCGCCGTCCCCGCTCCGGGTCCTGCTCGTCGACGGCGGTGATGAGCCAGCCCCAGCGGCGCAGCGACTGCGGGTCCCGGCCGGCCGCGGTGGCGCCGTCGTGCAGGTTCGGGCGGATCGTCTCCGTCCACCACCGGTCGGTGAAGACGCCGTGGCCCAGGATGCCGTCGGCGGTCCGCCCGGCGGCGGTCACCATCCGCCGGTTGAACGAGCCGAGCAGGATCGGCACGTCGAGCCGGCCGAAAACGGGGGCGCGGATGTCGGCGTGGATCGGGTAGAACTCGCCCTCGTGCACCACCGGCCGGCCGTTCTCCGCGGTCAGGTAGGCACGGATGGCCCCGACGAGGTCCTCCATCCGCCGGACCGGCTCGCTGGCCGCCGACGCGAACCAGTCGGTGTTCATCCGGTAGGTGCCGGAGCCGAGGCCGAGGAAGAGCCGCCCGGGAGCGCGCGCGGACAGGTGCCGCAGCGCCGAGGCGTGCACGAAAGGCGAGCGGGCGAACGCGTAGGCGATGCCGGGCCCGACCAGGGCCCGGCGGGTGGCGGCGACCATCTCGCCCGTTGTCAGGTAGGAGTTCGTGTCGGCGAACTCGCCGGCGCAGAAGGCGGTTGCCCCAGCCTGTTCGGCCAGCTCCGCGACCTGCGGGCCCGGCCAGGGAAGTCCCCACTGCACGTCTCGACACCTCCGCGTCGGGAGCGTGGCGCCCCGGCGGCGCCACGGGCGCCGATCGGCCGGTGGGAACCGCCGCTCCAGTTCTTGTCTTCCTCGCGAACTTAGTAAACCATGTAACCTTGCAACGATGTTCGTACGGCGGCGTCCGTCGCCAGGGACAGGGCCCGCCTGTGGACGCGGTCCGCACGACGAGGAGGAGGCGTGGTGGCAGCGGTGGAGACCGTTGACCGGCCCCGGCAGGGCGAGTTCCTCGGCCCGCTGCGGGAGTTCCTGGCCGCGCACGCGGGCGCGGCGCCCCGTGGTGGCACCGCGCGGCTCACCTGGGCCCGCGCCTTCCATGCCGACCTGACCGACGCGGGGCTCGCGGCGCCGGGGTGGCCGAAGGAGGTCGGCGGCATGGACCTCTCGCTGCCCGACCAGATCGCCTACCACCGGGAGATGACGAGGGCCCGGGCTCCCCGGCACCCGTGCGGCCTGTCGTTCATCGTGGCCCCCACGTTGATCCGCCACGGCACACCCGCGCAGAAGGAGCGTTTCCTGCGTCCCCTGCTGCGCGCGGACGAGTTCTGGTGCCAGGGCTTCTCGGAGCCCGGCGCCGGCAGCGAGCTGACGGCGCTGTCGACGAGGGCCGTGCGCGACGGCGACCACTACGTCGTCACCGGCCAGAAGGTGTGGACCAGCCAGGCGCACCTCGCCGACTGGATGTTCGCGCTGGTACGCACCGGTGAACCGGGCCCGAAGGGAATCAGTTACCTGCTGCTGTCGATGACCTCGCCGGGGCTGACGGTGCGGCCGCTGCGTGACATCAGCGGCGGAACGCACTTCGCCGAGGTGTTCCTCGACGAGGTGCGCGTGCCGGTCGAGAACCTCGTCGGCCAGGAGAACGAGGGCTGGTCGATCGCGCGCACGAGCCTGGGCCACGAGCGGGCCACGGCGTTCCTGTCGGACGAGTTCCGCTACCGCCGAGTGGTGACCGAGCTGATCGCGCTCGCCGCCGCCTCGCCGGCCGGGGACGACCCGGTGGTGCGTCAGGACCTCGCGCGGATGGAGGCGGGAGTGCGCATCCTCGCCTCGAACAGCCGCCGGGCCCTGGAAACGGTGCTCGCCGGACGCGATCCCGGGCCCGCGTCCTCGGTCAACCGGCTGATGCGCTCGGAGTTCGACCAGCGTCTGCACGAGGTGGCACTGCGGGTGATCGGCCCGGACGCGGTGCTCGGCAACCGCGAGCCGACCGCGCCCGAGGGCGGCCGGTGGACCTACGGCTACCTGATGAGCCGGTCGTCGACGATCGGCGCCGGCACCGCCGAGATCCAGCGCAACACGATCGCCGAGCGGGTGCTGGGCCTGCCGGCACCGCCCCCGGTGCCGGGGGTCGGGCGCGGGTGAGAGGCCACGGCGGTGCCGCGGGGCGCCGCGTCGGTGCCGCGGGACGACGAGGAGCGAGGTGAGCGTGGACACCACCGAGGCGGAGGACGAGCTGCGCGACGCGCTGGCACGGCTGCTGCGCGAACGCTGCGACATCGAACAGGTCAGGGGGATCGCGGCCGCGCCGGGCGGCTGGGATCGACAGCTGTGGTCGGAGCTCTCGGCCATGGGCGTGGTGGGGCTCGCCGCCCCGGCGGAGCACGGTGGTGAGGGGGCGGGGCTGGCGCTGCTGGCCGTCGCCCAGGAGGAACTGGGCCGCCGGGTGGCACCGGTGCCGCTGCTGTCCAGCGCGATCGCCCAGGCCGCACTGCTCGCCGTTGTGGACGGGATCGCACCGGGTGCGGCCGCCGCGGCCGCGCTGCTGCCGGCGATCGCCTCGGGCCTGACACCGGCGGCCGTCGCGGTCGGACGCACCGTCGACGGCTGGACGCCACTGGCGACGGTGCGCGCCGAGCAGGTGGCCGGCGGTTGGGAGCTGACCGGGACGGCCCCCGTCGTCGCGGACGCCACGGCCGCGCGGGCACTGCTCGTCGCCGCCACGACCGACACCGGCCCCGCCTTGTTCGCCGTCGACGTGCCCGCGTCGGCCGGCGAGGGCGCAGGTGCCGGCGATGGCGCCGCCGGTGGCGGTGGCGGTGGCGGGAATGGGGACGGGGAC
>NZ_JAMPTM010000549.1 GCF_025403375.1 Frankia gtarii | reverse complement strand
GGTGGGCGGGGTGTGCCTCGTCAAGTCCGGTGCGGGGGCCGGTGACGGTGCGCTGGTATGTGTACAACGAGTCGTCGGGGTCGTTCGCGAAGGCGGCGGCGGACTGTTCGGCGGCGTCGCACGGCGCCTACCGGATTTCGATCAGCGTGCTGCCCAACGACGCCGACGGGCAGCGGGCGCAGCTGGTGCGGCGGCTGGCGGCGAAGGATTCCTCGATGGACATCCTGGCGTTGGACGTGACGTGGACGGCGGAGTTCGCCGAGGCCGGGTGGATCGTGCCGTTCGATGCGGTGTCGGCGCGGGCGATCACGGCGGGGACGCTGCCGGTGGCGGTGCGCACGGGTGGTTGGCGGGGCCGGTTGTATGCGGCGCCGTTGAACACCAACGTGCAGCTGCTGTGGTATCGCAAGGATCTGGTGGCGCGGCCGCCGGCGACGTGGGCGCAGATGTTGGCGCAGGCGAGGGCGTTGGCGGCCGCGGGCAGGCCGCATCTGGTCGAGGTGCAGGGCGCGCAGTACGAGGGTTACACGGTGCTGTTCAACTCGCTGGTGGCCTCGGCGGGCGGGTCGGTTCTGTCGGCGGACGGGAGCCGGGTGGCGCTGGGTGAGCCGGCGCGCCGGGCGGTGGAGGCGATCGCGGCGTTGGCGCACTCCCCCGCGGCGGATCCGTCGTGGTCGAACCAGCGGGAGGACGACAATCGGCTGGCGTTCGAGGCGGGATCGGCGGCGTTCCAGTTGAACTATCCGTTTGTCTATCCGTCGGCGCGGGCGAACGCGCCGGATCTGGTGGGTCGGATCGGGTGGGCGCAGTGGCCGAGTCTGGTGGCCGGTCGGCCGTCGCATACGACGGTGGGGGGTTACAACCTGGCGGTGTCGTCGTACAGCCGGCACGGCGGGCAGGCGCGGGCGGCGATCGGTTGTCTGCGCTCTCGGGCGAACCAGATCCGTACGGCGGTCGATGGGGGGTTGGCGCCGACGTTGGAGGCGTTGTATTCGGATCGGGCGTTCGTCGAGGGGGGGTATCCGTTCGCGGCGGCGATCTACGCGGCGTTGCGTCAGGCCAGCGTGCGGCCGCAGACGCCGGCGTATCAGAGCGTGTCGTTGCAGATCGCCGACCGGTTGTCGCCGCCGCGGTCGGTGTCGGTGTCGGCGCTGGGCGGGTTGCGGGGGGCGGTTGAGGATGCGTTGGACTCGAAGGGGCTGG
>NZ_JAMPTM010000548.1 GCF_025403375.1 Frankia gtarii | reverse complement strand
CTGCGGCGCATCGGTGCCGAGGTGACCGTCCACGAGGCGTACGACGAGCCCGCCGGCCCGGTCGGATCATTCGTCAGCCTGGCGGCCAACGGACTGCGCGCCCTGGCCGTGCTGGGCTGCCTGCCGCAGGTGCGCGCGGCCGGGTTCGCGCTGCCGTGGCAGCGGATGTGGTCATCGGCCGGCAGATCGCTCGGCGAGGTGGCACGGGGCCGGGCTCGGGGGGACGAGATGGTCAGCGTCACCCTCATGCGGGCCGACCTGGTCGCCGCGCTGCGAGCCGAGGCGGTGCGGCTCGGCGCCCGCATCGTGACCGGCAGCCGGTTCGACGCCGCCCGCGTGCGGGCCTGTCTCGACGGCGACGGCGTCGATCTGATCGTCGGCGCGGACGGGATGTGGTCCGGCGTTCGCGAGGTGCTCGACCCGGAGGCCCCGCGGCCGGTTTACGGCGGGATGTACAGCGTCAGCGGCATCTCCCACGTGGACGGCCTCGGCGTGGACGTCGGCACCTTCAACATGATCTTTGCCCGCCGTGGCGCCTTCCTCTATCTGGGCGCACCGGACGGGTCGGTCTGGTGGTCGGCGCAGGTCAGCGGCCCGTGCCCGGTGGACGTGCACGCCGTCGGCATCGACGATCTGATCGATATCTACCGCACCGAGGAACGGGCGGTGGAGATCCTGCGCGCCACCCGGCGGATCCACGGCGCCACGCTGCACCACGTGCTCGCGCGGGTGCCCCGCCACCACGGCGACCGGCTCGTGCTCATCGGCGACGCCGCCCACCCGGTCGGCGCCGGCCAGGGGGCGTCGATGGCACTCGAGGACGCCATCGCCCTGGCCCAACACCTGCACGCCGAGGGCGTCGTCGCCTCGCCGGTCGTCGCCTCGCCGGTCGAGCGGGCGCTGGACGGCTACGAGCGTCAGCGTCGGGCCCGGGTCGACAAGATGGTGAGGGAGGCGACCCGCAATCGGGACGTCAAGACGGCCGGCCCGATCGCCCGCCGGATGCGCAACGTGATCATGCCGGTGGTCTTTCCCCGCGTCTACGAGGGCGCCACGTCCTGGCTTCACGGCTACGATCCCGGTTCGCTTCCCGCGCGGACCTCTTCTTCGCCTCTCGCGCCGACTCTCGGCACGCCTCGAGCCTGACTCCGCCCCGTGCGGCGGGCGCGGCGAGTGTGGAGCGGGGGCGTGGCGGGTGGAGTGGGG
>NZ_JAMPTM010000547.1 GCF_025403375.1 Frankia gtarii | reverse complement strand
GCGTTCGTCTGTGTGCGGTGTGGGCATGTCGCGGACGCGGACGAGGAGGCGGCTGTCAACATTCTGTGGGCCGGGCTTGCCCGTCGGGCTGACGCGCGGGCGGCCTGAGAAGCTGACGGCTTCAACCGTCAGAGGAGTCACGTCCCCGGATCATTCCTCGCGCCCGCGCCCGCACCAGCGCCCGGCGGGGGCGGCGCCGGCACTGGTTACGAGGTCGTAACGGCGCCGTGCAGACCGAGGAGGGCCCGCAGGCGAAGCCGAGGACGTCCGGCGTCCCGGCCGGCCGGTGGTTCGGGGTTCCGGCCGCCGCGGACCGCCGGCGTCCTTTGCGGGTTACTCGTCGAGCCCCGGCCCGGCCCCGCCGCCGGATGCCGCCGCCGTTTTGAGGCTTGTTTCGCCGGCCCGGTCCGCCGACGCGCCCGCGGATGCCAGTAGCTCGGTCAGCAGCTCGCGCAGGACCGTCAGGCCATCCTCGCTGAGCACCGACTCGGGATGGAACTGCAACCCGGCGAACGCCGCCCCGCGTAGCGCGTGAACCGATCCGTCGCCGCGGTCGAGGGCCAACTGGACCGGGCCGTGCGCGGTGGCGAGATCGCCGCTGCCGGCGATCGCGGTGAAGGTCGAGTAGAACCCGACCCGGCGGGGCCGGCCGAACAGGTCGATGGTGCGCGCGAGCCCCTGGTACGGCGCGGCGCGCCGGTGTAGCTGCAGCCCGAGCAGGCCGGCGAGGAGCTGGTGGCCGAGGCAGACGCCGAGCAGCGGCCGCCGGGCCGCCAGCCGGTCCGCGATCACTCGCCGCATGGTCGCGATCTTCGGGTTGGCAACGTCGTTGGGGTCGCCGGGGCCAGGCCCGGCCACCATCAGGTCGAACTCCGTGTCGACGGGGCCGCCGGCACCGTGTTCGGCCGGGGGGCGCGCCGGCAGCCCCGCCGCCTCCTGCCACGGCCGGATGGTGACCGCGAGGCCGAGCTCACGGAGCAGGTGGGCGAGCATGGCGGTGAAGCTGTCCTCGGCGTCGACGATGAGGACGCTGCGGCCGGTCAGCACGGGCACCGCGACTGCCCTCGGCACGTGCCGCTGCAGCCAGAAGGGGGCGAGGTGGGTGTTGCGGGCAGCGAGCGCCGCCGCTATCCGCGGATCCGCTGCAAGCGGCGGGCGCGGACGGCCCGGCATGAGCAGGTCGGGGTCCGGTCGCGGGCCGGTAGAGAAAG
>NZ_JAMPTM010000546.1 GCF_025403375.1 Frankia gtarii | reverse complement strand
CTCCCACCCCGGCCACAAGCACCGTCGCCCCGCCCAGACGCTCCTGCTCGCCGGGACCGAAACCGGCCATCAGCTGGCGCGTGAAGCGCTGAGTGTCCATGATCCTGCCTCATCTGGTGGCGACGTTTTCCCGAGCCGGTTTCTCTTTCCCATGCCTGCGCGCTTCCAGCGCCCCACCGGGGACGCATCCCCGGTTCGTCGACCACGCTACCAAAACCGGGGGGCACGTCCACGCTCATGGCTACGATGACTGGATGTCTGGTCCTGAGCCGGCCGTCCGCGCGGATGCCCGCCGCAATCGGCAGGCCATTCTGGCCACCGCTCGCCAGGTGTTCGCGGAGCAGGGCATCCATGCCTCGCTGGACGAGATCGCGCAGCGCGCCAACGTCGGGAACGCCACGCTCTACCGGCATTTCGGCTCGCGCTGCCAGCTGGTCGCCGCCGCCCTGTCCGAGCAGATGGAAAGGTACGCAGAGATGGCCGCCGCCGCGGCCGCGGAGCCCGATCCATGGAACGCACTGCGTGGCTACCTGACGTCGCTGTGCCGGATGCAGGCCACGGATCGCGGGCTGGCCGACCTGCTGACCAGTGACGCCTTCCCGGACGTCGCAATCGACGCGGCGCGCGACAACGCCCGGCGGGACGTGGTGCGCACCATCCGCCGAGCGCAGGACGCCGGGACACTGCGGGCCGATTTCGCCCCGCAGGACATCCTGATCATTCTGATGGCGAACGCCGGGCTCGTCCACCGTGCCGGTGCGCGCGCCCAGGACAGCTCCGCTCGGCTGATCGCCCTCCTGCTCGACGGGTTGCAGGCCGCCGCCGCAACCCCGGCACCGCCGCCCCCGGCGGAATCCGAGCTGCTCACCCTGATGCAGGTCGAGAGGCAGAGCGAGCTGCAGGGTCAGCCGAAGGTCTCATCGACGTAGCACCGCCGCACCCGCCCCTGGTGCGCGCTTCACGCCGACGTCCCGGTGCCCGCCGGTCCGCCCACCGAAGAAGAAAAATATTACGAATAGCACTGCAAGCAAAATTTGCAGGTCACGGGCATACCTGTCCGCGCAGTGATCGGCGAATAGAATACGGAGGATGATGACGACCGTCGGCGTTCCGGCTCCTTCGACGCCCACAGTCGCATGCGCTCATACCGTAACGAGGGCGGAATGGCAGACGCGAAGACACCGACGGCGATCGTCACCGGGGCAGGGCGGGGG
>NZ_JAMPTM010000545.1 GCF_025403375.1 Frankia gtarii | reverse complement strand
GGCATCCCCGCCGGGGACGTCGGCCGGGCGCGGGTTGTCGAACTCGGCCACGGATCAGCCCTGCCGCCTGCATCCGGCTCGGGCTGGCCGCCTGGGTGGGGCCAAGCTTCGTCGGCGGCTGGAGGGGCTGATCGTTTCCTCCCGGCCGTCGCTCTGGCGAATGCACCCATGGCGGACGATATCGCACGCAGCGCGACCGTGAGGTGACGATCCGGCGAAGAGGGGCGGGGTGGACGGTCAGGCTGGCGTGGCGGCCGGGGGCGCGGAGTTCCGCGCCGCGAGATGATCGGTGATCGCGCGCAACGCGGCGACGAGCGCGGCCCGGACGGCCTCGTCGGACACCGTTCCGTCCGCGGAGACGGCGTCGCGGGCCACCGGGATCGCCACGCATGCCGCCTCGATCACCTCGACAGTGACATAGCCCAGCACGGTGGCGAGCTCCGCGAGCGCGCCCAGGCCGCGGCCGGGGGCGGCGACGTTGATCCAGGCGGCGGGCTTGTCGTAGAGGTCACCGGTGCCGACGGTCCAGTCGAGCAGGTTCTTCAGGCTGCCGGGCAGGGCACCCGCGTACTCCGGCGTGCAGAACAGCACCGCGTCGGCCGCGGCGAGCTGGGCCCGCAGCGCGGCGACCGCGGGCGGCGGCGCGGAATCGTCAGCGTCCGGAGTGAAAGCCGGCAGGTCGGCCAGGCCGTCGTAAAGGACGGCCGCCGTCCCGGCCGGCGCCAGCGCGACGACGGTCCGCAGCGCGGCGGTGTTCGTCGACGTGCCGCGGGTGCTGCCGGAGATCAGGAGAAGCCGTGTCTGCGCCATGGACCTCATCCTCGCCGGTACGACCTTCGTTGCGGCAGAGCGTCAGGGCATCGGAGCGGCTGACCGAGGCAGCGGCGGAAGCGGGCCCCAGGTCTCGGCCGGCAATCGGACCAGTTGGCCGCCGCGCGGCACCAGCCAACCCAGCCACCTCCATGAGCCCTCGGAGGCGCCACGCAGTTCATCCCCGTCAGCCGACCAGAGCGCCAGCTCACTGTCCGAGAGCTGCTCGAGCCACCAGCCCACCGGCCGGCCGGTGGTGGCGTCCCAGATTCGCGCGGTGCGGTCGTTACTGGTGGTGAGGATGCGGGTGTTGTCGGGGCTCCACGTGCCGCTGGTCACCGTGTTGGTGTGGCCGGTGAGGGTGAGCTGGTGGTGTCCGGTGGTGGCGTCCCAGATTCGCGCGGTGTCGTCCCAGC
>NZ_JAMPTM010000544.1 GCF_025403375.1 Frankia gtarii | reverse complement strand
CCGCACACCACCCCGACCGCGCCCGATACCGGCGGCGACGGAGGCGGCGGCGGAATTGTCGGCTGGATCACCCGCGGTATCACCAGCGCGATCAACAGCTTTTTCCGGGGCTTGGTGACCGCCGCTCTCAACCCCTTGTTGGATCTGCTGGGTCGCACGCTGTTGACCACACCGAAACCGTCGGAGCTGCCGGCGATCGGTGAACTGTGGACAACCTCGTGGGGCATCACCGTCGCCTCCTACAGCATCCTCATCATGATCGGCGGGATCACGATCATGACGTTCCAGTCGGTGCAGGCCCGGACGTCCATCAAGGAGATCGCTCCCCGCATTCCCCTCGGGTTCCTGGCCGCGACCCTGTCCCAGTTCCTGGCCGGCAAGATCATCGAAATCGCGAATCCGTTGCCCGCCGCGATCCTCGGGCAAGGACTCGACCCGAACACGGCCTCCCAACAGTTGCGGAACATCATTCTCGGCGCGATCGCGCCACCGATCGGGCCCACCGGCGCCACAGGTGTCGTCAACCGAAGCATCTTCGTCATTTTCCTGGGGTTGTTTCTCGCCGGTTCGATCGTCGCGCTGCTGTGCACCTACATTGCCCGGGTCACGATCACCGTGGCGTTGATCGGAGCCGCACCGCTGGCACTCGCGGGACACGCTCTACCGCAGACCGAGAAGGTCGCGTACTGGTGGTGGAAGGCATTCTTCGCCTGCATCAGTATCCAGATCGCCCAGTCCTTCGTTCTCATCGCGTCTTTCAAGGTGTTCTTCGCCCCCGGTGGTTTCACCGTGTTCGGCCCGAAACCGGACGGGCTGGTGAACCTGCTGGCAGCCATCACCCTGATCTATTTCCTGTTCAAGATCCCGTTCTGGATGATGCCAAAGATCGGCCAGGGCGGCAGCAGCGTTCTGGGCCGGATCGTGCGCGCCTACGTCACCGGTCGCGCCCTGGGTCTGCTGGGCGGCGGACGGTTCGGCCGCGGCCCCCAGCGCACCCCCACCGGCCGCCGCCGCCAGACGCCTCCTCCTCGGCGACAGGCACAGAACCCGATCACGCGCCGGCCGCTACGGCAGCCTCCGCGCGGCCGGACCACCCCCCAGTTCCTCCAACCGATACCGGCGGTACCTATGCACGATCTCGCCAGCGGTAAGGCCACCGGCCCGCCGCCTCCCGCGGTCTTCCTTCCCCCCTCGATGCCGGGCGGCGATCCCGGCCAGAACGTTCGCCCCCGACCCCGTCCGACCGGGCCACCGTCCCCGCCGGTG
>NZ_JAMPTM010000543.1 GCF_025403375.1 Frankia gtarii | reverse complement strand
CCCTTGCCCGCCGCGTCCTTGCCCGCCGCGCTTCGGCCCGACCCCGCCTGACTCGAACCGGACCGACCCGAACCGGACCGACCCGAACCGGGCTGACCTGAACTGGACCGAACTGAGCCGGACTGACCCGAGCTGGACCGAGCTGAGCCGGACTGCACCGAGCCGGACTGCGCCGAGCCGGCAATAGCTGGCCCCGACCGTCCTGGTCGAATCCGGTCTGGCGCGCTTCGGCCCAGCCCGGTCGAGTCCAGAGCGACCCGATCCGGTCCGCTTCGGTCTGCTCCAGCCCGGTCAGACCGGACCCGCTCCGACCGGACCCGCTCCGGCGCACCTCGGCCCAACGCAACCCGGCCTGACCCGGCCCGGCCAGATCCGGCCCGGCCAGATCCGGCCCGGCCAGATCCGTCTCGGCCAGATCCGTCTCGGCCAATTCCGGTTCGCTCTGACCCGCCCCGGTCCTGGCCGGTCCGGCGATCCCGGCCCTCGTCCTGCCGGCCTGCAGCCCGTGTTCCGGCCGGGCCCGTGCGAGCGCGGGTGCCGTCGTGGCCGCGGGCGGCGAGGCCATCCGCGGCGGCCGGGACAACGGGGCCGGACGGCTGCAACGGCGCCCACCGACCTCCGCTGCGGGGATCGGCGGCCAGCCAGGCGTCGCGGGCAGCGGTCCATGCTCCGGTGCGCGGTATCCCGTGGGTGAACCCGGAGTCATCCTGCCCCTCAGCGTGACGGCCGTTCAACTCGGCGTCGTCGCGGCGCCCGCTGTCCCGCGGCGGGACGCCGGTCTCGGACCAGCGCAGGACGTCCGTCTCGCCACTCGGGCGCGGTCCGTGCGTCCGCACCCGCATCGGCGGCGTCGGGGGCTCATGATCCACTGACGGGGGCGCGGCCAGGTCCGCCCGGGGGTCGCCCGGCCATCCGGGGCCGTCGCCGCGCGCACCGGGCCGGCGGATCTGGAACAGCGCCGTGCCCTCGTCCCAGTCGGGCGGGTTCACCGGCTGCCCGGACGGGGGTCGACCGTGCACCAGGACGGCCCGCTCCGAGAGCGGATTGGTCGGCGCGTCCAGGCTTGGACCGGGCGGCGGATCGTTCGGCGTGTCAGTCAGCGGGCCCGTCGGCGGATCCATCGACAACCCGGTGCCGAAGGACGCCGCGCGGGCGGACGAATCGGTCGGGTGAGGGCCGGCGGCCCGGGAGTCGGCCGGACGGGAGTCGACGGGCCAGGAATCGGGCGGCTGGGAGCTGGGCAGGCGGAGATCCGGCGACCGGGGATC
>NZ_JAMPTM010000542.1 GCF_025403375.1 Frankia gtarii | reverse complement strand
CTCCCCCTGCGCCCCACCGAGACCGCCCTCCTGCACGACTGGCTCCACCAGCTCGCCCGCTGACCCGAACGGCCGCGACGGTCGTCTCGCGAATGTCCGGCGTCGCCTCGATTCGCCGGACAGGCGGGGCGAGCGGGTTGAATCCAGCAACAAGTGATCATTCAGGCTAATTTTGCGGCCGTCGGCGTCACCCGCGACAACAGCCAGGCTGAGCGACTCGACAGCGCCGGGGCAGGCGACCGGCGTGAGCAGCACCCAGACACCCGACCCGGGTGCACTTGTCGTCTGGCGCGACTCGTCGAGAAAGATGACACCGCGATGTCGAGGCAGGGATGCGTTTCCTGTACGCCGTACGCATGGGCGGCCATGTGAACGGGTTTCCTGCCTGAATCGATACCCCACGCTCCGGGGTGTTCCCGACCTCCGCGAGGGCGGGCCGAGCGACGGCGGGCTGAGGGTGCAGCCGGTCGAGCCGGTCAGCTCCGAAACACCACCACCGATTCCGGCACGATCCGCACCACCACCCGGGGCAGGCCGTCCGCCGGCTGATTGGGCTCGCCGAGATACTTGCGGCCGAGCTCGTCGGCGAGTTCGAGAACGCCCTCCCGGATCACTTTCGCAGTGCCCCGGATCTCCGCCGAGACGTACGGGTTCGCCACGTCGAAGATAGAGACGCTGATCCGTGGGTCACGGCTGAGGTTGCGTTCCTTCGTCCGCCCGGCAGGGGTGAAGAACAGCAGCTCATCACCGTCTCTCTTGATCCAGACCACGGAGGACCGTGGAGTTCCATCGGGGTCGACCGTCGCCACGACCGGGAAGTTCCGGCCGTCGAACAAGGCACGAACCTGCTGGTCAAGCACCGCCATCGAAGTGATCCCACCTTTCGTCGCCAACCTGTCCGGACACAGCATTGCCGCGCGGGCCGCCGATCACCAGCCCCGTCACCAGCTGGACCTGCCTGAACGGGTTCCCGGACCAAGCAGGGATGAAACTGCTGCTGATCCATGGCCGCCCACGGGGCAGGTGCACGGGGCAGGTGGATACGAAACGGACACCCGGCACGGCTCCGGCCGACGAGACCAGGGGTGCCTCGCCGAAAGGCGAGGCGGCATGACCAGTAAGCCTTATCGCCCGCAGGCCGGCAACGGTTCACAGGGATCACACAGGGGTGGCACAGGGTCTGCGCAGGCGTGGGGCCGACCTTGAGGACATGACGCTGCCGCCGACCGCCGACACCACCACTGCCACCACTGCCACCACAACCCCCACCAC
>NZ_JAMPTM010000541.1 GCF_025403375.1 Frankia gtarii | reverse complement strand
GCCCAGGACCGCCGGCGGGCGGCCCGACGGGGGCCGGTGCGTCCGGCCGGTACAGCGGCCGGACCGTCGTCATCGTCTCCTCGACCCGCCGCGTGGGCGGGCCGCCGGCTCGCATGCCAACCGGGGCGGCGTCCGGCGCGGCAGGGGCCCCCGGCCGCTCCGCACCCGTCGGGTCCCCCACCCTCGCGGGCGGGACGGGACGTTCCCTCGCCTGCGGCGCCGCGGGCGCGCGCCAGCCCGCCCCGGCTTCCCCGGCTCCGGTCTCACGGCGGCGGCGTCCTGTCGGCAGCGGCCCCGACAGAGGGTCGTCCCGGCCGGCGAGCGCCCCGGGGACGCCGGGCGGCGGAAGCGGGCGGACGAAGCTACCGGTGTCGGTCAGCGGGTTACGCCAGCCCGAACCATCGGCCGCACCGTCCTGGGCCTCCCAGGAGCGTTCCGGCCGAACGGTCGGCGTCGCGGTGGCAGCGGACCGGCCGCGACCGCCCGTGGGCTCCCGTCCGTTCTCGCCGACAGGTCCCGACGGGACCGGCGGCCCCACGCCGGCGCCGTGTCCCAGGCCAGAGCCCGAGCGACCGTAGATCACCCCGCCAGCGGGCGCCGCACCGGCCGGCGACGGCCCGCCAGGCGCCGAGCCACGCGTCCCGGGGTTACCCGAACGGCCGGCCCCCGGGGCCCCAGGGGCGGACTCCCGCGGGGTGGGGTAGGCATTCACCCCACCGAAGCCGCGCGGCGGCACCGAGGGGTACTCGGCGGCCTGTCCGTTTGTCCCCCGGCCGGCGCCCTGGGTCGGGTCGGCCGTGGGCGACACCGGCAGCCGCAGCCCCGGCGAGCTGTGGCCGTTCCAAGGATCTGTCTGCCGAGGGGCTGGCCGCCCGTTGGCCGACCCGGCGGGCATGGCGGCGGGCGGATTGGCTCCGCCGGGCGGCCCGTAGCCGTCGGGGCTGGTCCAGCCTGTGCCACCGCCGCCGGGCGCCGCCGGGCGGGCCGGGCGCGGGCCCGCACCGGTCACGCCGAAGCCGTCCGGCCCCACCCGCGACCCCGGCCCGGGGCGCGGCTCGGGCGCCCGCGTCGGCGCGAACGCCGCGCCGACCGACCCGCCGGCCGTTCCCGGTGGCGCGGGCGGGGCGGCGGCTGCGGGCGAGGAAAAGCCAGGGGATGCAGAAAAGCCAGGGGATGCAGAAAAGCCTGAGGACGTGGAAGGGCCCGAGGGTGCGACCGGCGGGTACGCGGTCTGCTGCGGTGCCAGCACCGGTTGGGGCGCCTGGGGATGGG
>NZ_JAMPTM010000540.1 GCF_025403375.1 Frankia gtarii | reverse complement strand
CCTGAAGACCCCCCTCGAACAGGCGATTCTGCTGCTCTTCCTCACCATCCCCCTCCTCGCGGTCATCGCGGCGGTGCCCGTGGCCTGGGGCCACGGACTGGGCTGGCACGACGTCGTCATCGGCGCCGTGATGTACCTGGTCTCCGGCTTCGGGATCACCGTGGGCTACCACCGCCTGTTCACCCACGGCTCCTTCAAGACCGGCCGACCCCTGCGCATCGCCCTCGCCCTGGCCGGCAGCCTCGCCGCCGAGATGAGCGTCACCGACTGGGTCGCCGCCCACCGCCGCCACCACAAGTACTCCGACGGCGAGGCCGACCCGCATTCGCCCTGGCGCTTCGGCCGTGACGCCACCGGCGTGGCCAGGGGCTTCCTGCACGCCCACGTCGGCTGGCTGTTCAACCGCGAGCGCACCGCCCCCGAACGGTTCTGCCCGGACCTGCTCGCCGACCGCGACATCGCCGCCGTCGCCGCGGCGTTCCCCTGGTGCGTCGCCGCCTCCGTCCTGATCCCGCCACTGGCCGGCGGGCTGTGGAGCATGTCCTGGACCGGCGCGCTCACCGCCCTGTTCTGGGGCTCCCTGGTACGCATCGCCCTGCTACACCACGTCACCTTCTCCATCAACTCGATCTGCCACCTCATCGGTGAACGGCCCTTCGCCACCCGCGACCAGTCGAGGAACGTCTGGTGGCTGGCCATCCCGTCACTGGGGGAGTCCTGGCACAACCTGCACCACGCCGACCCCACCAGTGCCCGCCACGGCGTCCTGTCCGGCCAGCTCGACCCCAGCGCCGCACTCATCCGCGGGTTCGAACGCCTGGGCTGGGCCCACGACGTACGCTGGCCCACCGCCGAGCGCATCGCCTCCCGCCAGGCCCGCCCGGCCGGCCAGCCCCGCTGAGGCAGCCGGCCTGATCAGCCTGACCTGATCAGCCTGACCTGGTCAGCCGGCCATCCGAACCTCGCCGCCGGATGGCCCGGCCGATCCACCCGGATCACCGCGCCCACCGGCCACCTCCCCGGAACGGTGCAGAACGCGCCCCGGCGGCTTCTCGCCCGCGACCAGCCAGTAGCCGCGGTCATGACGCAGCCCGACCTGCTGCGGAGGCTGGCAGACCCCGTTCACCCGGTGCGCGTCGAAACCGGTGGTGGCACCCGCGAACGTCGCATGACACCCCGGGCAGTGCGCCGCGGTCAGCGCCGTCCACCGGGCATCGCACCCGCCGCAGCCGAGCAGGATGGGACGTTCGTACTCGATGTCCCGCCCCGCCATGAAC
>NZ_JAMPTM010000053.1 GCF_025403375.1 Frankia gtarii | reverse complement strand
GTCGGGGACGGGGCGCTCGAACATGAAGGTGTAGCGGGGCGGGTAGTCCAGGGCGAAGCGCCGGTAGGCGAGGCTGAGGGCGATGAGGTCGCCGCGTGGGTCGGTCGTCACGGGTACCTCGGCGAGGGCGTCGTGCAGCATGCCGAAGGCCCGCCGGTAGAGCGCCTCGAGGATGCCGTTACGGCTGCCGAAGCGGGTGTAGACGCCCATGGTCGAGGTGCCGGCCGCCTCGGCGACCCGCCGGACGGTCAGACCGGCGGGACCGTGTTGCGCCAGCACCTGCAGCGCCGCGCGGATGTAGGGGACCTGTGCGCCGGGCCCGTCCGCGGCGATGCCCTGGCCACCTGTCACGCCATGTCCCTTGCCATGAAGCGCAACCTAGGCTACAACATCCGTTATAACACTCGTTATAACGGATGTTCTAGGAGGTTGTCTGTGCATGTCCCCCGGCTCTGGCCGTCCCTGTCGGCGGTCGGACCACCATCCGGCGTCCCCGTTCCCGCCGCCGTCCCCGTCGCCGCGGTTGCTGCCGCCCGCGGGAGCACCCGGCGCCGATGCCCGTTCGCCGTCGTCCTCGTGACCGCGGTGGCCGCGATCGCGCTGTCGGTCGCCGGCTCGGTCACCCCCGCGAGGGCCGGCGCAACCCCGCCGGCACCCGCCATCCCGGCGAAGATGGACTGCGCGGCGCTCACCAGCTTCGACCTGACGACGGTGCCCGACGCGCCGGCGCGCGTGCTGACCGCCGCACCGACCACCAACAAGGCGTCGCCTCCTGCACCGTCACCGGCTACATCGGCCCCCAGACGAGCTTCCAGATCCAGCTGCCGGTGTCGACCTGGCACGGCCAGTACCTGCAGGAGGGCTGCGGGGGCTACTGCGGCCGGGTGCAGCTGACCCAGCAGCCGCAGACCTCCACCGGATGTGTGCCGGTCACGAACGGAGAGCTTGTCCTCGCGACCGACAACGAGGGCCATGTCGGAGCCGGCGTCACCGACGCCCTGTGGGCACAGGGTGATCCCGCCGCTCGCACGGTCTACGGCTACGCCTCGGAGCACAGCCTCGCTCTCGTGAGCAAGGCCCTCATCCGCGCCTTCTACGGGCAGCCACCGACGTTCTCCTACTTCGACGGCTGCTCCGACGGCGGCCGGGAGGCTCTCAACGAGGCGCAGCGCTACCCGACCGACTTCAACGGCATCATCGCCGGGGCTCCGGCCCTGGACGCGATCGGGCTCGTCGGCTTCCTGGAGCCGTGGATCGCCCGGGTGAACACCGACGCCGCCGGCCACCAGATCCTCGGACCCGACAAGATGGGCGCCCTGCACACCGCCGTCATGGCCGCCTGCGCCGGCCCCGACGGACTCATCGACGACCCGCGGACCTGCAACTTCAACCCCGCCACCCTGCGCTGCCCCGACGGCCAGGACACGCCGTCCTGCCTGACCCCGGCCCAGATCGGCGTCGTCGGCAACTTCTACCGAGGACCCGTCGACAAGCAGGGACACAACCTCTACGACGGCGGCCTGCCCTACGGCTCCGAACTCGCCTGGCCCACCTGGGACTTCGGCCCGGCCGCCGACCCGAACGCCACCCGGGACTCCATCGCCGGCCAGCTCGCTCTCAACTACTACGACTATCTCGCGCCGACCGCCCGGCCCGGCCAGCCGAAGAACCTGCAGGACATCGCGTTCACGTCCGAGGCCTACGCCGTCCAGCACGCCGCCAGTGCGGTCAACGACGCCCTCAACCCCGACCTGTCAGCCTTTCACGCCCACGGCGGAAAAATCATTCTTTACCACGGCTGGGCCGACCAGGCCATTCCTCCCTTCGGCACCGTCGACTACTACGGTGCCGTCGTACATCAGGCCAACGGATACGCCAACGCCGAGCAGTTCTCCCGGCTTTACCTGATTCCCGGCCAGTATCACTGCCTCGCCATCGGCGGCGGCGACCCGCAGGTCACCCCCGACTTTGTGACTCCCCTCATGTCCTGGGTCGAGGCCGGTCAGGCGCCCGCGTCGTTGACCATGCCGACCGCCCCCGGGGTCACCCCACACCGCACGATCACCGTCACACCCACCAACCCACTCATCTCCCGGACAGCGACACCCCCGGGAGCCAACAACAATTACCACTGGATTGGCCGCTACCCCGTCAAACCCGCCACGTCATAAACGGACGCGGTGAAGCCTCCTCGCCGGCCGCCATCTCTCGCAACGAGAGCGGCGGCCGGTGAGATGGCCAACCAGAACCTGCAACCGGCGGCGGCCGCGAGGGGGAGCGGGTAGGGCGCCGCTGCGCCGCTGTGCCGGTGACGATCGTCAGCAGGTGACGGTCAGGTGGAACGGCCGGGTCGTCTTGGTGGAGTCGCTGTTGCGTATCGCGACGAAGACGCCGTTGACCTTCCCGCCGCGCTGCGCCACGGTGATGAAGGCGGGCGACGGCACATCGGTCGCCTTACCGCCGATGGTCGCCGTGTACGCGCAACCTCGGATGTCCCGGTCGAACAGCACCTCGACGTTCTGCGCGCTGGTGAGACCGGCGGTGACGCCGAGGCTGCCGCGGACCACCTGGCCGTTCTGGTCGATCACGGCGAAGCGGGGGGCGTCGACGGGCAGTGCGCTGACCGCCGGCGCGCTCGACGTACGCGGCGACGACTCCCCGACGTTGTCCGCGGGGGAGTCGGCGGCGAACGCCGTCCCCCCGAGGGCTCCGGTCACCGCCAGCGCGGTCGCGGCGGCGAACAGACGGGGGCGGGTGATGATGAAACGAGACATCTCGGTCGACCTCTTTCAAAATGGGCCACACCGCATTCGTCGAAGCGTGGCCGCTTGAATGTGTCGACCTCACCGAACCAGCTCCGCGGGCCACCGAGGAATACGCACTTCTGCGTAGCCGGGCCCCGCGTCCCGCGGTGACCGGTAATCAATGTGTCTGCTGGCGGACAACCGCATCCCCAGGCTAGCCGGGGATGGAATCCTCGCGCAAGGACGCGCGTGCGATTGCGGGCGCAGGAGGAGGTGCAGATATGCCGGCGGAAGCCACCAAGAAGGACTTGCGAGATATCCTGGAGCTGGTGGGCGTCCTACATGGGGACTCCGCGGGCGGCGAGATGCCGACTCCGGTGCTGGCCCGGCTGGCGGCCATGGTGGGCTGCGACTCGGCGTCCTACTGCCGGGTCGACCACGCCGGCCAGCGGCTGCTGGCGACCGTCGTCGAGCCGGCGAGCACCGACCTCAGCGAGTCGGCTGCCTTCGCCGCGGTGCTCGGGCAGCATCCGGCGTTCATCGCCCACCGAGAACGACGGCTGCCCACCGGCAGCTCCGTGGCCCTGACGGACCTCGTGGACCTTCGCGCCCTGCGCAGCCTGCCGATCTACGCCGACTTCTACCGGCCGCGCCAGACCCATGACCAGCTGCTGAACATCGTGACGGTCGGCCGCCGCCAGGGCGCGCTGCTCGTGTTCAACCGGTCGCGGCGAGGATTCTCCGGGCGGGCCCGGGAACTGCTCGACCTCGTCTCGCCGCTGGTCTGCCAGGCGATCGCGCACCGGGAGCGGCTCACCCGGCTGACCTGCGCGCTGCGAGACGCCCAGCGCCACGCCTCGGCGGCGGACCGGGCCGCCGGCCGCCTCGCGGGGCTGACCCCCCGGGAACGCGAGGTGGTGGCTCGCCTCGTCGACGGGATCGGTGACCGCGAGATCGCCCGCGCCCTGGGAATCAGCCCGCGCACCGTGCACAAACACCTGGAACAGATCTATCGCAGACTGGGTCTGCAGAGCAGAGCCGCCGTGGTCGCCGCGGTGCGAGAGGCACAGCCGGCCCCGGAACCAGCGGCCGAACGCCCTGTCTTCGCCGGGTAGCCTCATCGAAAGGCGGAGTGAACCGCAGCAGCGCCGCCCGCTCGGGGCAGGTCGAAGGCGCCTGTACGGCAAAGCGAACTTCGACCTGCCCCGCAAAAGCGTCCACCTCGCAGCCCGACCGCTTCACCCGCGGTTGCGGGATCGGGGTCGGGTCACGCGTTCGTCCGTCGATCCGATCATTTCGATGTGTTGGCTAGTTGTTTCTCGTGTACCAGTGCTGGTTGGCGCCTCCCCAGCAGTCCCACAGGCCAGCTCTTGCGCCGTTGTTGTTGTTGAAGGAGAGAACTTCCAGGCATTTGTTGTTGAACCTGTTCCGAAGCTGACTGCCGTCCCAGTACCATCGCTGGTTTGTGCCGTTCCAGCAGTCCCACAGGCCCACTGGTGCGCCATTGCTGTTGTTGAAGGAGAGGAGTTCCAGGCACTTGTTGTTCATCTGGTTCCGGATCTGGCTGCCATCCCAGTACCAGTTCTGGTTGGCGCCTCCCCAGCAGTCCCACATGCCGGCCGGCGCGCCGTTGTTGTTATTGAAGGAGAGGAGTTCCAGGCACTTGTTGTTCAGCTGCGAGCGCAGGGTGAATGTGGCGGGCGCCGCCGAGGCCACCGGGGCGTCCACCACGGAAACCCCTAGCGCAAGAAGAGTGGCTGCAAGAGTCGCGAAGAATATCCGGCGAAATCGACTGAATTTTATGATCATGGCAATCCTTGATCCGGTTCGGCAGCGGCTGGTTTCATTCCGAACGGCAGAGTCGACACCGCTACCGGAAGCGTGTTGACTGGGCTCTCGTGGTCGTTTCTCGTCGTATGGGTCGGAGGGCCATGATGGCGCGATTCGCCTGGCCACCGGATCAATTTTCAAGGCGGGTGATTCCCGACAGCCGGCGGTATAGCGGGCCGCTGTCCGCTGCTACGCCGGCATGATCAGAATGGATGTCGTCTACCGGACATCTGCCGACGCTCGCACGGTGGTCGATCACGTGGCTGTCGACGGGCCGGGCCGGCCAGACCGTGTAACGGTCCGCTTCCCCTGCCGGAGCCCGGAAGGCGTTGCAGTGCCGGCCGCGGTGGCCGGAGGAGGCCGCCCGGGTGGGGCCGCGGGCACGCCCGATGGCAGGCTCAGCCGGTATGGGGGATTCCGGCGGGAGTATGCCCGTCCGGGAGGCCGTGGCCGCGGGGGCGGCGTTGGATTTCTTCATCTCCGAGAACGAGTACCGGTGCCTGCTCGCTCAGGCCGGATGTGAACTGGTCGACGTCATGGGCACCGAGGCGCTCGACGGTGAAATTCACCCATTTGGCCTGACGGTCGACGCGCAATAGAGGAAGTCATGCGCCGCCGTTTCTGGGTAGCTCGCGGGGCGTGTCTCCTGGCAGCGTTCATGTTCCCTGCGGTGGTGTTGTTGCCGCTGGCCGTAGCGGCGGTGATCCTATCCGGTCCGCGTGAGGTCGCCCAAGGTGGTCGAGTACGGGTCCGTCCGACGTTTCTGCCGACGGGAGATGCGTCGACCCAGCATGCTCGGCGGATGGCAACGCGGCAGGAGATGGCGAGGCGGAGTCTCGTCATTCATCCGCGTTCGGCAGCGAACCGGAGTAGTGCTGTGGCGCTGCTGGCGGGGTTGCGGCTACTGGAGCACCCGCTGACCGCAAAGCTTCCTGGTCCGGTGGTGACCTCCGCTGGCATGCCGCCTCCGCACGCGGCATGGATGTCAGCGGGTTGCCCGTGAGCCGCCGCACCAATCCGGCCGGAGGCAGATCCGATCCGCCCGCCAGCTACCGGCGCTGACCGGGCCCGATCGGCAGGCTGTCGTCAGACGCGCGCGGAGCGCTGGGAGCGCCGGCGCCAGGTCCAGCCGATGAAGACGGTGAGTGCGGACAACGGCGCGAGCACGAGGCTGAGCCAGAGGCCGTCGGTGTGGCTGCCGCCATGGTCCGGGGCGGTGGCGACGAGTACCGCCGAGGCGATCGCGTAGAACGCGATCTGGACTGCGACCGCGATGCGGGTCGAGGCGAAGCGGCCCAGCAGAACCCCGCCGAGCAGCGGAAGAATGGCGAACATCGTGAACCTCCTGAGGCAGGTCGTTGCGTTGGAATGACTGTGCGGCGGCCAGGGGCTCGACGGCTCCCGTGGCAGCGCGGGTCTTTGCGGTCCGGGCAGGCACGGAGGCGATGCGGCGCCGGCTGCGTCACCATGGGCGGGTGAGCGTGACGGGCCGCGGCGAGCGGTGGTTGTGGCTGCTCGCGGCGTGCGCCGTGGCGCTCGCCGTCGCGGCGGTCGTCGTCGATGTGCGCGACGGTTTGACTTGGCGGGCCTTTGCGACCGGCGACCCGGGATTCTCGGTCATCATGGCGTCGACGTTCCCGCTGCTCGGTGCCGCCGTCCTGCACCGCGAACCGGGTAACCGGTTGGCCTGGCTGTTCCTGCTGGTCGGGGTGTCCCGCTCGGTGTTCGTCGCCGCGACGGTGTGGACCCGGCACGTCTACCTGGTGGACCCGGGGTCGTGGCCGGGCGGGCCGGCCGCGTCCTGGGTCGCCTTCTGGACGCGGTTTCCCGCCGCGGCCGTCGCGCCGTTGGCGCTGCTGTGGTTTCCTGACGGCCGGCCGCCGGGACGCCGCTGGCGCGCCGGGGCGCTCCCGTCCGCAGTCGCGCTGGCGGCGACCGCCGCCGTGGCGGCTTTGAGCTGGCCGTTTCGTGGCCACCAGCTACTGCCCGACGCACCGCAGCCGCCAGGTCCGGCGGCTGCGGCCGCCGCTGTGTGCCTCGTCCTGATCGCGGCGGCCGCCGCGACGGGGCTGGCGGTGGGGCTGGCGAGCCTGGTCAGCCGCCTGCGCCACGCCGAAGCGGAGGTCCGCCAGCAGGTGAAGTGGTACCTGTTCGGTGGCGCGGCGGCGGTCGCGTTCAACCTGGCCGGTGACATCGCCGCACCGCACGCGGGCCTCAACCTGGCCGGCACCCTCGCGTCCGAGGCGGTGATCCTCATCGCGATCGAGCGCTACCGGCTGTGGAACATCGACCGGTTGATCAACCGCACCCTCGTCTACGGCACCCTCACCGCGCTCGTCGCGGTGACCTACGCCGGCTTCGCGGCCGGCCTCGGCCTGCTGCTGAGTGGAGTCGCCTACGGGCGCAACCTCGCCGTCGCGGGCGCCACCCTCGCCGCCGCCGCGCTCGTCGCTCCGGCGCGGCGCGGCGTCCAGGACGCGATCGATCGGCGGTTCGACCGGCGAAGGTTCGACGCGGTCGCCCGCGTCCGCGCCTACGCCGACCAGCTCGGGACGAGACCAGCCGCGCCAGGACAACTGCAGGCCGTTCTCGCCGAGGCGCTGCGGGATCCCGAGCTGTCGCTGACGTTCGCCCTTGCCGACGGCCGCCTCGTCGACGGCGCCGGCCGTCTCGTCGACGGCGCCGGCACGCCGACGACCGTTCCCGCCGACGATCGGCGTACCGTCAGCCGGCTCGCCGGCGGCGACGGCGAAGTTGGCCGCCTGGTCCACCGGCCGATCCCCGCCCACGAACAGCGGCTGCTCGTCGAGGTGCTGGCGGCGGCGGCCATGCCGGTCGAACACGCACGTCTGCAGGCCGAGTTGCGCGTGCAGCTCACGGCGGTCGAAGCCTCCCGAGCCCGGATCGTCGAAGCCGCCGACGCGGAACGCCGCCGCATCGAGCGCAACCTCCACGACGGCGCCCAGCAGCGACTCGTCGCCCTCGCCGTGCGGCTACGGTCCGAACAGCGTCGGCAGGGTCTCGCCGTCGACCCGGCCATGACGGCGCTGCTGGACCTGACCGTCGGACAGCTCCAGGACGCGGTCGCCGACCTGCGGACGCTGGCCGGGGGACTGCTCCCCGCGGCCTTGGCCTCCGAGGGACTCGGCCCGGCGCTGCGCGAGCTCGTCGACCGCCAACCCGCCGACGTGCGGCTGCTCTGCACACCCGACCACCGCCACCGCCCCGGCCTCGAGGCGACCGGCTGGTTCGTCGCCGCCGAGGGTCTCGCCAACGCCGTCAAACACGCGCCCCGAGCGACGGTGACCGTCACCGCCCGGTGCCTGGACAAAACGTTCGTCGTCGCCGTCACCGACAGCGGCCCCGGCGGTGCGACCCTCGACTCCGGCACCGGGCTGCGGGGGCTGGCCGACCGGGTCGACGCCTCCGGCGGCCAGCTCACCGTCACCAGCCCACCCGGCGGTGGAACCGACCTGCGCGCGGTGCTGCCATGTGCGGTGCTGCCATGCGCGTAGTCGTCGCCGACGACGCGGTTCTGCTCCGCGAAGGCATCCTGCGCATCCTCGCCGACGACGCCATCACCGTCACCGCCGTCGTCGGGACCGCCGAGGCGCTGCTCGACCACGTCGCCGAGGCCGCACCTGAGCTGGCCATCGTTGATATCCGGATGCCACCCACCTTCACCGACGAGGGACTACGCGCAGCCCGGATCATCCGCGAGCACCACCCGGCCACCGCCGTGTTGCTCCTGAGCCAGCACGTCCAGGTCGGTGGGGCCCTCGACCTGTTCACCGCCGACGCCGGCGGCCTGGGTTACCTCCTCAAGGACCGGATCATCGACATCGACGACTTTCTCGCCGCGGTCCGCCGGGTCGCCGCCGGCGGTTCGGTCCTCGACCCGATCGTCATCCGCGCCCTCGTCGAGCGCCGGTCACCGAGCGGCGCGCTCGCCGCGCTCAGCGGCCGGGAGCGGGAGGTGCTCAGCCTGATGGCCCAGGGCCTGTCCAACGCCGCCGTCGCCGCCCGCCTCTTCGTCGGGCTGCGCACCGTGGAAACACATGTCAACAGCGTCTTCACCAAGCTCGGGCTGCCCCCCACCCCCGACGAACACCGCCGCGTCCGGGCCGTCGTCGCCTACCTCAACGGGGAGCGCCCCTAAACGCCCGTGCTGGGCTGCGGGACGTCACGGTGCTGTGTGATCCACGAGCCCGCCGGGCCGTTGAGCATGCGGGCCCGGTGCAGGCGGCGATGGAACAGCGCGACGAGCTCGGCGTCGTGACGGCCGTCGTCGGCGAGGACGAAGTTCTCCAGCTCCCGCTCACCGTCCGCCCACGACCGCGGGCGCCGACCCACCAGGGCGGCGGTGTCGTCGAGGTCCGCGGCGACGACCGCGGCCCCGATCTCGTCGATCCGCTGCAGATGTCGGGCGAGCCGCACGGACATGCGGTTGTGGTAGCGCTGCGCGCCGGCGCCGAGGTCCTGCCGCTCGAGGGAACGGGTCAGGTGCAGGTGCGCCGGCCCGTAGGCCGACACGACCGGCTCGGGTTCTGCCACCTCCGCGAGCTGCGCCCCGACGACGGTGGCGATTCCTTCGAGCGCCATCAGGTTCGTCTCGATGCACCAGTGCAGGTTGAGCATGTAGTCCGTGCCGGGCACCGGATCGGCGAGCACGGAGTGGAACTCGAGCTGATTCGACAGCGCCCACAGAATGTAGTGGTAATGGACGGCCTGGAGGTCCACCGGAGTGCCGCTGCGTTCCTCGTAGCGGCGCATGAGGGGGGCGAGGTCGCCCAGGGAGACGAACGGGCTGCGTACCCACATTCCCCCGAGATCCTGCATGGGGTCGCCGACGTGCCCGAACTCCAGATCCAGCAGTGCGGTGATACGCCCGTCGGAATGCAGGAGCTGGCCGGCATCCCAGACGATCGCCGACTCGCGACCGCGCGAGTCGGGACGATGACGTGACAGCCAACCCAGCACGAACTCCTGGAAGGGGTCGGGACGCTTCTTCAACTTCCGGTAGGCGGACTCCTCGAAGTGCCGCAGGCCCACCGAGCCGGGATCCTCACCGGCACCGGCGCGCACGATGCCCGCATCCACGAACGGCGCCACGTCGAGCGCGTGCAACCGGACGAGAATGTCGACGTAGTCCTCCATCGCCCGGCGACGTTCGTCGTCCGGCACACCGTCGAAGGAGTCCCGTCCCTCGACGCGCGCCATGACGTACGCCCGCGGCTCCTCCGACCAGCCGTAGACGGCCGGCACCGGAATGCCGTGCTCCTGCAGAACCGACTGGAAACGCATCTCGTGCGCGAGCGGGAACGCCGACGGCGAGTCGACCCGCTCGCCACGCACATATAAGGGTAAGAGCACGCCGTCGCGTTCGACATCGACCCACCAGGCCGGGCGCCACCGCGCCTGCCGCTCGATGCGCACGACCTTCCCGCCCACATCACGTTCCAACCAGCCGGTGATCCACTCGATGTGCCCGTCGCTGCGGTCGGACAACCTGGCCTCCCAACGCCATCGCGGCAGATACGGAGGTCATCATGAGCGTCGCGGCACCAGATGTCACGGTCTCACCGGACCTGTGGCCTTATCCGGGATCTTCGCCCGCCGGCGCCACCCGATGCCGTCAAGCCCGGAGATGTCAGATACAGATTGTATGCAGTTGCTCACCAGAGGTACGTTCGGGGGTACGGCCACCGGTGTGAAGCCGGCTGAGTGGGTGAGCAGATGTGACGCAGGGAGAACGTCCGGACCCCTTCGAGGTGCTGGACATCGCCGTCATCGAGACGGGCGTCCGGGATCATCGTGTCCGGCGCGCCAACCCGGCCGCCTGCGCCCTCCTCGGCCGCTCGGAGGCCGAGGTCACCGGCCTGACCTGGGACGATGTCGCCGTCGGGGACGACGGGGAACGCTGGGACGCCCAGGCCCGGCTGCGCGTCGCGGCGGGCCAGCCCCGGGCACGGATGATCACTCGCCTGCTGCGCCCGGACGGCACCGTCGTGCACGCCCTCGCCACCATCGCCCTGCTGACCGATCCGGACGGTGAGCAGTACTTTCTCTCCCACTTCCAGGACGTGTCCGAGGAGATCGCGGCACAGGACCGGCTGCGGCTGGTGGTGGAGAACACCCCGGTGTCGATGTTCCTGGTGGACCGGACCGGACGGGTGCTGGTGAGCGAGGGGACAGCGAACCCGCAGGCCGCCGCGGGGCTGGGGGAGGCCAGGGAGTCATCCGTCTTTGCGACCTTCGCCGATCTGCCGCAGGCAGTCTCGATCATGCGACGGGCCGTGGCCGGGGAGCGGGTTCACGAGATCATGGAGGTGTTCGGCCGCTGCCTCGACGTGCATCTCGTGCCGATCCCGGGCAACGGCAGTGACGTGGGTTCCGTCGCCGCGGTGGCCACCGACATCACCGAACGACAGCAGGCGCTGGCGAGCCTGCAGGCTCGGTCGGCCGAGCAGGCGGTGGTGGCCGACCTCGGCCAGCGGGCGTTGGAGGCCCGGGACCCGGCTCCGTTGTGGGACCGGGCGGTGACGGCCTTGGCCGACCATCTCCGGGCGGACTTCGTGCAGGTGCATGAGCTGGACGAAAGCGGGGACCGGCGCAGCCTGCTCGCCCGCGCGGATCGACGCGCGGCACCGGCGACGCCCCCCCTCGGCCCGCAGGTCGAGACGGTGCAGGTCGAGACGGTGCAGGTCGAGACGCCCCGGCCCGTCGACCGTCTGACGGTGAAGGTCGGGCGACCCGATCGGCCGCTGGCGGTCATCGAGATCCAGCGGGCACCGGACCCGCTCACCGACCAGGACGCCCGCTTCGTCCAGTCCGTCGCCGCCGTGCTCGGCTCGGCGTGCCTGCGTCTGCAGATGGAAAGCGACATCCGCCGCCAGTCCCGGCACGACGGGCTCACCGGCCTGCCGAATCGGACCGCACTGCTGGAGCACCTCGAACGGGCCCTGCGCCGAGCCGGTCGGGACGGCCGGCGGATCGGGGTGCTCTTCCTCGACCTCGACGGGTTCAAGGCGATCAACGACACCCTGGGCCACCAGGCCGGCGACGACCTGCTCCGCGCGACCGCGACCCGGCTCGCCCGGGCCGTGCGGCCCGGTGACGTGGTGGGACGGCTCGCCGGTGACGAGTTCGCCGTCCTGTGCGAGGCCGTCGACGGTCCGGCGGATCTCGAGGCCATCGCCGAACGGGTCCTCGCCACCCTGGAGACGCCGAGCCGGCTCCTCGGCCACTGCGTCGTGGCGACCGGCAGCGTCGGCCTGGCGCTGTCCGGCCCGGACCTGCAGGACAGCGAGAAGCTGCTCAATGCCGCCGACATCGCCATGTACGCCGCGAAACGTGACGGTCCTGGGCGGTACCGGATCTTCCAGGAGTCGATGCGCACCCGACTCATGGACCAGCTGACCCGCGCCGATGACCTGCGCCGGGCCCAGGACGCCCACGAACTGACCATGCGATACCAGCCGATCCGGACCCCCGACGGCGCGCTGGCGGGTGCCGAAGCGATACCGCACTGGCAGCAGCCATCGAACGGGCTGCTTCGGCTCGACGAGATCCTTCCCCGGCTGCGGCAGGCCGACCTTCGGGTTTCGATCATCCGCTGGGCGCTGGGCACCGCCGGCCGAGCCGCCAGCGGTGAGCCGGGCTGGCACGAGCGCCCACCGGGCGAACCGCCGCCCCTGCTCATGGTCGCAGCCTGGGGCCCCTGCATCACCGACGAACGGTTCGTGCCGGAGCTTGCCACCCTGCTGCACGACACCGGCGGCGGCAGCCGCTATCGCCTGTGCGTCGAACTCGACGAGGACGAGCTTGGGACGGGCCGCCCGGCCGTCACCGCAGCGCTCGCCGACATCAGGAGACTCGGCGTACTCGTGGGCGTCGGCGACCCCAGTGTGAGCCCCGCCCCCCGCGGCCTCATCGGTTTCCCCTTCGACGGCCTACGCATCGCCGATGGATACGTCCGCGGCGTCGAACGGGACCGGACGAAGCACGCCGCCGTCGCGAGCGTCATTCACTTCGCCCACCTGCTGGGTGCGCAGGTGATCGCCGGAAACATCGAGGCCCCGGCCCAGCTGCGCGTCCTGCAGGAGCTGGACTGCGATCTGGTGGAAGGCCCCCTGCTCGACCCGGACGGCCCGCAGCCGTCCCTCCCACGCGGCGACCGGTGAAACGCGCAAAGATGCCGAAAAGGTGGTCGGCCACTGACGGCTGGAGGTTCCCTTGGCCCAGCACACATCAGCACAGCCGGGCACTCGGATTCCTCATCCGCCCTGTTCCGACTGCGCCCGGACCCTCGATGAACATGCCGGTGCGGCGCGGGGCCGAGTGCGGACGCCGCGGGCTACAGATGATCGGTGAGCGCGCGGGCGGCGAAGTATGCGGCCAGGATGCCGCCGACGATGCCGCCCGTCGAGCCCACGGCCGCACCGGCGTGGCGGTTGATGGCCAGCCCGAGGCCGGCGCCGACGACGGAGGCCGCGCCGGCTACCGTCGCCCCGGTCACCAGGCCGAGACCGATCCCCTCCGCGATCGCTGCGCCCTGCCGGTCGACTCCCCCCGCGACCATGCCGGTGATGCCGCCGACGACCAGACCGGTGAGGAACGAGTTCAGCGCCAGCTGCGTGTCCACGGTGGTCTTGAACCGCTTTTCGGCGTCCACCGCCGCGTCGTAGTACGGCTGCTCGAGCGGGGCCAGGTGGGGTTGCTCGGCGCGCGGGCCGGCATCGGCGGCGGGGACGATCACGACGGTGTGGCCGGTCGCCGGGCCAGGCGGGGACGCCGCCTCCAACGGCTCCCGCCACCACGGGGTCGCGGACGCGCCGGGGACCTGCGCCGGATGCGTGACGAAGAACCGCAGCAGCTCCGCCCAGTCGACGAAGTCGTCGGGACGGGCCGGGGACTTTTCGGCGGTGCGGTCGACCATCGTCTTCGTGACGTACTGCGCGACCGACGTCGCGCAGTTCACCGCGGCCTGCCGCAGTGGTTCCTCACGGGTGCTGTCCTTGCACATCAGGCTGTGGCAGCCAATGTTCTCGCCCGGCGCGTCGTTGTCGGACCGGTCGTCGGTGATCCGGCGGGCGGGGTCCTCGTCGAGGGCGACGCCGCGCTCGCGGGACTTCTTGGCGGTGACACGCCCCTTCTCGATGATCTTCTGCATCATGCCGACGATGCCCAGCCCGATGAACGAGTAGCGGTGCAGCAGATCCTTCTCGAGCGCGCACATGCGCTCGACCGCGGCGACTTCGAAGGATTCCAACCTGCCGAGCCGGCCCAGCACTCGCGCGGCGAGCACCCAGCGGCCGTTCCTGATGCCCTCATTCCACTTCTTCAGCGCCGTCTTGCGTTCCTTGTCGGTGCCGAACAGCGCCGTGAGCAGCACGTCGAGGCCCTCGGCCTGAGCGCTGGCGGGCCCCGGTGGCCGCGTTGCCCCGAGACGGCTGCCGAGGGCGTCGATGAGGGTGAAGAAGATGTCGTCGCCACCGAAGGAACCGGTGTAGCACCGGGTGGCCTCCTCCGAGGCGTCGCGGCGCAGCACGTCGCTGTTTCCCTCGAACCGGGGTTCGCGCAGCCGGCGGTGGAAGCGGCGTTGCAGGGTGGTGTCGGTGGCGACCGGCCCGAGCGCCTCGAGGTGGGCCGGGGTCGTCGGCTCCAGCGGCAGCGGTCCGTGGGGCGCAGCCTGGTCGGGATGGGCGATGTGCCAGGCCAGCTCCACGAAGTTCGAGTGGAAGAACCAGTCCTCGACGGCGTGGCTGGCGTGCCCGAGCCGGGCGAACAGCTCGCGGCGTCTGGCCGGGTCGGCGCCGGCGGCGGGGACGTGGGCCCAGTCCCGTTCGATCGCGGTGAGCAGGTCGGCGACGTACTCCAGCTGCGCCTCGGAATAGGCGAGCACCCGGCGGGGCTCGCCGGCCACCGGCACGGTCGACGGTTCCCGGACGCCGCGCTGGGGGTGGTCCGACGGGAAGGGCGGGAAGTCGAGGTGCTCGTGCGGGAAATACTGCGTGAACAACGCGTCGAAGACGCCCTTGATCTCGTCCTTCGGGAGGGCGGCGAGCACGGGCAGGTGGGTGAGCACCGGGGTGATGCGAGGATTGCACGTCGCCAGCAGCAGCGCGTCGCGCATCCACTTCGCCAGCGCGCCGTCGTCGGGCCGGTCCGCGGCGGGGTTCGCGCCCGGCCGGCGCCCGATCGCGCGGTCTGCCGGCGCGACGCCCAGCAACTCGTCCAGGTAGTTGTCCAGGCGCAGGACCAGATCCCCGAGGTTGAAAACCCGGGGCAGTGCCGCGCGGCTGTTCAGCCCCTGCTCGAAAATGGTTTTCTTGCCGGACAGGTGCGCGAACGGGTCGCGGAACTGGGACACGTCGGTCAACCAGTTGCCGATTTCAAAGAAGGGCGCCGCCGGCTCCGGCGGCAGCAGTGGGATCACCGCGCGCGCGATTTCGGCATGGCTGGAGACGTCCCCCATCGGAAACCCCCTTCAGGCCGCGACGGGCCGGCCTGGACAGAATACGCCCGGGACTCGACGGTGGCCGACGCAATGCCGTAGCGTTGCCTCATCACCGGCGAGGGGGGAGTCATGTCCCTGCGGGACACGCTGGAAGAATCGTTCACGGCGGACGGTTTCGATCTGACGGCCGCGCTGGGGCTGTTGACGACCGCCTTCCACGCTGTCGCGCCGGCGGGCGTCGACGTCGACGTGGCTGCGGTCGCCGGGCTCGCGGAGGACATCGCCGGGGCGGACCCGGCCGGAGCGCTCACGGCAGTGGCCGCGCTCGCCGGCAAGTACGGTGGCGCGCTCGCCGGGGTTGCCGACCCGGCCCACCTCGCCGAGATCGTCGCGCGGACGGTGGACGCGCTCGACGCGCTCGGCACCCACCTCGACGATCTGCGGACCGGTGTGGTCAGCGCGCTGTCGACCCAGGTGGGCGACCGTCCGGTGGACCGGTTCGTCGCCGGCGCCGAAGCGCTGCGCGGGCTGCCGGTGGCTCCGCTCGCCGCGGCGGCGCGGGCGCTCGCCCCGGTCGCCGGGGCAGCCCTGCCGCCGGCCCTCGCCGGTCTGGTGCCCGACCTGCTCGGCCAGGCCGGCGCGGTGCGGACCCTCACCGACCAGATCGCCCTGATCACGGCCGGGGCCACGGTCGCCGCCCGGGTCGGTGAGCTCACCGGGTCGCTGGCCGCGGTCAGCGACCCGGCCGCGCTGGCGGCGGCGCGCACCGGGGTGCTCGCCCTCGACGGCGTCGCCCTCGCCGCCCTGGTCGGCGGCGCCGAGGCGGACGACACCGTCGTCACGGCCGTCGCCGCGGCCCTCGCGGTGCTCGATGACTACGCGGACGCGCTCAACCGGCTGGTCCTCGGCGCGGGCGTGGTCGTCGAGGTGCTCGACCCGACCCCGCTCGCGAACCTGCTCGCCGGGGCGAGCGCCGGCGCCACCGCCGCGGCGGGCGGCGCGGCCACCGCGCCCGTCCGCGCGCTCGCCCAGACGCTGGTGACCCGCCTCGAGCCGATCCTGCGCGCGCGTCCGACCACGCCGAACGCGCTGAGCCCCACCGCGTTCGCCGACACCGTCGCGGTCGGCCTGGACCAGGTGGTCACCGCCGTGCGGGGGATCGACGTCGCCCGGATCGGCGCGCGGGTCACCACGGCGACCGACGCGGTGCTCGCGCCCGTCCGCCTGGTGGGCACGGCCCTGCGTGACGCCCTGGAAACGGTGCGCGCGGCGCTGGAGGGGGTCCGCGTCGCCGTCGAGTCCGTCGGCCTGGACGCCGTGACGGGCGCGATCCACACCGTCATCGACCCGGTGGTCATGGCCGTGACCCGGCTCGGTGAGCTGATCGCGCCGGTCGCCGCCGCGATCAGCGCCGTCGCCGCAGACGTCGCGGCCCAGGTCGCCACGCTGCGCGCCGCCCTCGACTCGGTCGTGCGGCGGGTCTCGGCCGCGTTCGCCGCCGCCGCGGGCGCGGTCAGCGGGCTGGACATCGCAAGGCAGCTGGCCGCCGCACGAGCCGCGTTGGACGGTGTCGCCGCCACGATCGAGGGCCTGCCCATCGGCACGGCCGTGGACCAGACCGTCGGCTTCGTCCACGACGCCGCCACGGTGATCTCGAAGATCCCGTTCGACCTGCTGCCGGACAGCGCCGTCAAGGACCTGCACGACGCGCTCACCCCGCTGAAGGCCATCAACTTCGGCAAGGCGGTGGGAGAGCCGCTGAGCGGCGCCATCGCGGAGATCCTGACCGGGATCGACGGGCCGCTGCTCGACGAGGTGGCCCAGGCGTTCGCGGAGGTCGCCGACTTCCTGGCCAGGCTCGACCCGCGGCCGTCGCTCGCGGCGGTCGAGCGGGACGGGTTCGATCCGTTCCTCGTCCGCGTCCAGTCCCTCGACCCGGACGCGATCATCGCGCCGGTCCGCGACGCGCTGCGCTCCCTGGGGGGCCTGAAGGACCTGCTCGCCCCGGCCGACCAGGCCTTCGACACGCTGCTGCGGGCCGTCGACGCCCTCGACCCGGCACCGCTGCTCGACCCGATCGTCACCCGCCTGGATGACGCCCGCGCCGAGATCCGGCGGACGATCGGGCTGTCCGCCTGGGCCGGGCAGGTGGACGCGGGAACCGACCAGCTGCTGGCGGCGATCGACCTGGTCCGGCTGGCCGACGTTCTCGACGGCGCCGTGGAGCTCGTCGAGAACCTGCTGCCCGCCGCCGGCTCCGAACGGCGCGGCTCAGCCGGCGGGCAGGTGCTGGCGCGACTGCTCGGTCCTGCCGCCGCGGCGCTCGACCTGGCGTCGTTCGCGACCGTCGGAGACTGGCTCACCGGGCGCCGGGGGCCGGTCGACGACCTCACCGCCGGGCTGACCGCGGCTCGCGCGGCCGTACACGCCGCCCGCGACCGGATCACCGCCGCCGACCCGGAGTTCGTCGTCGCCGCGGCGACGCCCGCGTTCGACCAGGTCACCGCCGCGGTCGGGGCGCTGCCGGCGGGCGAGCGCCGGGACCGGCTGGCGGCGCTGGTGGCGACCACCCCCGCCGGCCGGGTCACGGTCGCTGCCGGCGCCCGGGCGGACGTGCTCGTCCGGCTCGACGCCATGGACGG
This sequence comes from Frankia gtarii, assembly GCF_025403375.1. Classification (GTDB taxonomy): domain Bacteria; phylum Actinomycetota; class Actinomycetes; order Frankiales; family Frankiaceae; genus Frankia; species Frankia gtarii. The sequence continues at coordinate 12,643 of NZ_JAMPTM010000053.1, read as the reverse complement.
CCTGCTCGACGGGCTGGCCGCCGTCGGCGCGGCGCCGCTCGGCGCGCTGTCGACTGCCCTGCGCGCCGCGTTCGAGCCGCTGGCCCCGGTCCGCGACAGCCTCGCGGCGTGGGTCACCCGGGCCGGCGGGAACCCGGGTGTCGATCTCGGCGCGGCGCTGCGCGAGGTGTTCGCCCTGGTCGCCGACCGGCTGCGGCCGGGGGCGGACGCGTTCGACGCAGCGGTGCGCGACGTGCTGCGAGGTGTGGCCGAGACGGCGGTCCGGGCGCCGCTGCGCGCCGCGGCCACCGAGCTGGACGCGCTGGTGGGAGCGCTGGACGCCCGGCCGGTGGCGGCCGAGATCGCCCAGCTGTTCACGTCGCTGCGGGCGGGCCTTGGCGCCGCCCGGCCGAGCACCGCGCTCGCCGACCTGGTCACCGCGATCGACGGGTTGGTCGGGGACACCGCCGCCTGGGATCCGTTCCGGGACGCGCGTGGCCCGGTGGAGCAGATCAAGCGGGACATCGCCGCCGCCACCGACGAGCTGCGCCCCACCGTCCTGCTCGCGCCGGTCATCGAGACCTACACCACCGTCGTCGCCACCGTGCGCGAGCTGGACGTCCGGGCGCTGTTCGCCCGGGTCCTGGCCGCGGTGCACGTGCTCGCCGACGAGGTGACCACCGGGCTGGCCGAGGCCGGGTCCGCCTTCGAGGAACTCCGGGCGGCGCTGCCCTGACGGCGCTCAGCCGAAGGGGTCGTAGGAGCAGGTCAGCTCCGTCACCGTCAGGCGCAGCGCGGCCGTGGTCAGCAGTGAGAACGTGGTCACCCGCCGGGGCGCGTCGGCGCCGGGGGAGGGCGGGGCGGCCAGCGCGTCGACGACCGCCGCCGGCAGTGTGGCGGGCGAGGGCCCGGTGTACTCCCCGGGCCGGCCGGTCGGGGTGAGGGTGACGGTGCCCAGCGGCATCTCGCCGCGCCGGAAGGCCAGCGTCGGTGGGGGGGCAGCCGCCGGGTCGACCGTGTGCAGCAGCCGCAGCCACGGCCGGCCGGGCGGCGCCAGGCCGGCGTCCGTCTTCCCCCAGGCTCGGCCGTCGACGCTCACCCGCGGCGGTGGCCCGTCGACGGCGGTGAACCAGCGCAGCTCGCCGAGGTTGGCGCGGACCGTGACCCACAACGTCGCAGGGGCGGGAACGGCGACCGGGACGGGCAGCGCCAGGCTGACCCACCGCGGCCCGCCCGGCCGCGCCCGCTCGTCCAGGCGCAGGACCAGCGGCCCGGCAAGCGGGGCGCCGGGGGCGCCGGCCGCGTCGGCGCGGACCTCGGCGACGAGCTCGGTGTCCCCGACCGGTGCGACGAGCAGCCGCACGACGGCGAGCGCCGGCGCCGGCCCGGCGCGCCCGGTGGACTTGGCGCGCCCGGTGGACCTGGCGGACGCGGTCGACCCGGCGGGCCCGGTCGTCGGGGTGTCGGCAGGGCTCCAGGACACCGCCGCGGCGATGATCCGGTCGGCGCGGACTCGGACCCCGCCGGACGGCGGAGCGATCGGCGGGAGCGGCGAGCCCGGGTTGACCTGGCGGCCAAGATGACGCGCGCTGAGCGTCAGGGTGCTCACCGACGGCCGGAGCGGCGGCGCGTCCAGGGGAAGGTCGACCCAGTCCCCGTCGAAGGTCAGTGGCATGGGCGCACCGGCCGCCGGGTGGACGACGTAACGCGCGTGCAGGATCTGCTCGCCGAGCCGCATGGCGCCCGCGCTCGCGGAACGCAGCCGCAGCGGGAGGGCGAGGGTGGCGGCCGGGGTGGCGCCGGGGGGAACGGTCAGCGCCTGGTTCAGCCGGCGTCCCGCCGCCGGGGTGAAGTCGGCGAGCTGGCGGCCGGCGTCGGGCAGCAGCGCGCCGGGGTGGCGCCACAGGGTGGTGTCGGCCTCGTCCGGCCCGCGCCCGCGCAGCAGGAGCGCGACGTCGGCCGGCGCGGGGACGACCGTCACCCGGGTGATGGTCGGCTGCCCGGCGACCGGCGTGAGCGCCGCCGGGCTGGTCCCGGTGGCGAACTGCACGAGCCAGGACTGTCCTTGGGGCAGCGGTGGCGTGATGACGAGCTGGTCGCCCGAGCCCTCCACGACCATCCCGGCGAGTGCCCGGGGCAGCATCGGCCCGGTGTCGAACCCCGGCCCGGCGAACAGCGGGGGTCCCGCGACCGGCGCGCCGTCCGGGCCGAGTGTCGCCGCGCGTACGACGACGAAGGCACCGGCCGGCGCGTTCGCCGGGTCGAGCGTGAGCTGACCCAGCCGCGCCGGGACGTCCAGGATGAGGAAGGCGCCCCGGCCTTCCGGGCCGGCGGCGGCGCGCCAGCGGGTGATCGCCAGCGGGATGTCCGCCGCCTCGAGGGTGAGCTGGGCCTCGTCGACGACGACCTCGTCCATCCCGGGCCGCAACGGCACCGACAGCTCGAGGTCGACGTCGCCGCCGCCCTCCGGGAACGACACCGTGTCCAGGGCCACCACGGCCGGGTCCAGGACGAGCGCCGCGACCTTGGCGAGGGTGATCCCCGGCAGGTCCGCGGGCAGCAGGAACGCCCGCGCCGGTAGGCGCGCGCCGGCCATCAGGGAGCCGTCCCCAGATCGACGTCGACCGTCTCGATGAGGCCGGTCGCCTCCCCCGGCTCCGGCGGCCAGACCAGTGCCTGGGCCACGTACGTCGCGACCCCGTTCTGTTCGTCGCCCGTGGGGAGAGCCGCGACGGTGAAGGAGGCCAGGTCGACCCGGCTCGCGACGAAGCCCGGGGCGGGGTCGGCGGGCCGCAGCGCCGCCCCGGTCCGGACCGGGATCGCGTCCAGGGCGTGCAGGACCAGGGTCGCGTCATCGAGCAGTGCGCGCCGGGCCGCCCGGTGCCCGTCGTCGTCGTCGGTGGCGGCGCGGCGGCGGAAGGCGATCGTCACGGTGATCCGCAACGAGAGGACCCGTATGATCGCCGGCGGGCCGCCACCCGGCGGTGGGTCCTCGCGCGCGAACCCGTGCACGCCGTCGGGAACCGCGTCGCCGATCCCGACGACCAGGCGGCCCGTGCCCGCCGCCAGGGTGTCCGGCGCGGTGCCGGCACCGGCCACAGCCAGTCCGGGCCGGCTGGCAAGCGCCCCGGCGACGACGGCGACGAGCCGCTCCTCCAGCGCGCTCAGCACGGGCACCGCCCCGCCGCCACCCAGGGACCCGCCAGCACCACCGGGCCCGCCTCGACCGGGCGGCCCGCCCACGCAGCCATCACCGTCACCACCGCCCGCCCGGCCGTCAGCGCTGATCCAGGCGGCGCACCCGCAGTTCCAGTTCCTTCAGCCGGGTCTGGACGTCGCCCACCGCCTGGTTGACCATGGTCCGCACCGCGCCCTGGACGTTCTCCAGGACGGCCGGCTCGATGCGGCCGGCGGTCTGCTCGACGATCCGGGAGGTGATCTCGTCGGCCAACCCGCTCAGGCGCCCGTCCACCGCCTGGGACAGCGTGCCGAGCTCCCGCTCGACCTGCTCGGCCCGCGCGTTGAGCGTGCCGTTCATGCGGGTGTCCAGGTCGGCCAGCCCGGTGTCGATCCGCTGTTCCAGCGCCGCGGCCCGGGAGTCGAGCTGGTCGGCGAACGCCGCGCGTAGCGCTGCGGAGGAGGCGTCGACGGCCTTGCGTACCCGCGCGTCGACGCGCGCCTCCAGGACTCCCTCGCCGAGGCCGAGCGCGTCCTGGGTCTCTCGCATGACGATCTCGATGTCCCGCAGCCGCAGCGGGCGCCCGTCCACCCCGAGGGTCGCTTCCCGCAGGTCGGCCTGGGTGGTCGCGACGTCCCCGGCGAGGCCGCGCACGTTGATCGGCCCGCCGGCCGCGGTGGTCAGTTCGGCGCGCAGCTCCAGGACGGCCCGCACCGAGGGGGTCAGGTCGGCCACGGCGGCGGACAGGGATGTGACCAGCGCACGCAGGCCGTCGAGGACGGCGAGCTTGTCCTCCAGTGCGCGCAGCCTGGCCGACCGGGCGAGCTCGTCCGCGGCGCCGTCGTCGGTGCGTTTCTGCCCGCGCTCCACCGTGTCGGCCAGTGCGGCGACGCGGCGGGTGGCGTCGTCGAGGCGGGCGGCGACATCGACGAGGGCGGTCCGCACCGACACCGAGCCGCCGGCGTCGGTGAGGCGGGTCGCGAGGTCGGGGTCGAGCCAGGCCAGCGTGACCTGGCCGAGGTGCTGATGGTCGGCTCTGGCGTAGGTGTCGGCCAGCGACTGCGCCAGGCCGTTCTCCTGGGCGCGATCGATTTCCAGGACGCCGCGCAGCACCGCGACCAGCGTGTTCCATTGCGCGGCCTCGATCGGCATCCCCCGTTGCCGGTCGGCCAGCGGGGTGAGCTGATCGGTCAGCGCCGCGATGTCGCCGAGCCGTCCGGTGGTCGCCATCGCCGTCATCCCCTGTTCAGGACGGCGGACAGCCCGCCGGTGCCGAAGGTGAGGTCGGACTTGCGCAGGTGGGTCAGCTCGGTTGCGTAGGAGGTGGTGTTGGTCGCGCGCAGCAGGTCGATCGACTGGCTCAGCGCCTTCACCTCGGGGGACAGCGCCAGGTCGGGGTCGCCGGCATGGTCGTCGAGTACCTGCCCGAGGACCGTCTGTGCCTGCACGCCGACGCCGCGGGCGACCTGGGCGAACCGGGGTGGTGGGTCGATCACGCCGCGGTCGAGCTGGGCGACGGCGTCGATCAGCGCCTGCCGGCGGACGTTGTCCGCGCCGAGGCCGGCCCGGTCGGCGAGCTGGTCGACCTGCCTGCGGATCCGCTGGGTCTGGATCTGGCGTTGCAGCTCGCTCATGGCCGTCGTCACGGCGTCGAGCAGCGTCGTGACGTTGCCCTGGATCTCGTTGGCCTTTGCCTCGAGCTCGGGGTGGTTGTGGCCGACCGGGGTGACCAGCCGGGTCAGCTGGGTGACGGCGTTGGCGACGGCGGCGAGGTTGCCGGCCATCAGGTTCCAGTCGGCGGCGGTGATCGCCTCGCCCGGACGTTTCGCCGCCAGCGGCCGCACCGTCTGCTCGACGGTGGTGGTCGCGTCCCGGACCGGGCCGAGGTTGGCGTCGGGGATGTCCGCGATGGGGGTGTCGCGGAGCCGGCTCGGATCGAGCAGCAGCGAGACCTGGGTGTCGCCGATCGGCAGCACCCGGATTGGCTGACGCAGCACCGGCAGCGCCAGGTTCGGATGCTCGACGGCGATCTCGTAGGCACCGGGCGGTACCTGCGCCAGGGTGAGGGTGCCGTCGAGGAAGGGCTGCCCGCGCCCGACGACGGCGCCGGTGGACGGGTCGCTGACCGACACCGTCAGGGCATTGTTGATCGCGGGGAAGCCGAGGATATTGATCTTGAGTGCCGTCACGGGCCGAGTCCTGTCGTCGTGGGCCGGCTCACCGGCCGAACGGGAAGTCGATCTCCCAGAAGAACGTGACGTCCTGGTCGACGTCGAGCGTGACCGGCTCGAACACGACCTGGTTGTAGAGCCGGTCGCCGGCGAGCAGGCCGGCCTCGGTGACGTCGGTGAGCTTCGCGGTCGGATGGAACACGGTCGCCACCGAGAGCAGGACGGCGTCCGGCCCGTCGCTCTGGATCGTGATCTCGCCCTCGGACACCGGGCTGGTCAGCGCGCTCGCCGGGATCGAGACGTCGGCCGGCCGGGCCAGCGCGGTCATCCCGGCGTCGGCCGCCTCGGTGCCGAAGCCGACGCCGACTGCGGTGATCGGGTCGGCGGGCAGCCCGCCCAGCCGGCGGGCGACGAGCTCCGCACCGCCGCGCAGCACCGCGTTGGTGGCCTGGCGGCGGGCGAGCAACCGTCCGTCCGGCGCCCGCGCGTCGAGCCGTAACCGGCCGCGGATCCGCCGCCCGTCGCTCCCGTGCATGTCCTCGACTCCCTTTCCCGCTGTTCGTGAACGTCCCGCTGTTCGTGAACGTCCCGCTGTTCGTGAACGTCCCGCTATTCGAAGCGCGCCTGACCGAACCCTGCCTGCCCGAACCGGCCGCCCACCCCGAGCCTGACCCGCTCGCCGGCCGAGGCGATCTGGCGGGGCGGCCGCATCCACGACAGGCGCACCCGCACCCGGGACGCCTGCCGCTCGGTGAACGGTTCGAGGACCAGGCGCGCCCGCACCCCGGCGGCGTGCAGGTCGGCGAGGTCACCGGAGATCAGCTCGGCGATCTCGCCGACCAGGGTGCTAGGGCCGCCGGCCCCGGCCGCCCCGCCCGGCGCTCGCGGCAGCGCGACCAGGCCGCGCGGGATGACCACCCGGAACGCGGCCGGCTCCTGCTCGGTCCACTCCAGCGTGACCGTCGCCGCGGTGCCGGACGGGAACACGGCCTCGTCGAAGTTCGACCCGTCGAACACGCCCTCCCGCAGCGGCTCGTCGGTGATCTGCAGGTAGGTGGCGTCTAGGCCGTCGACGCCGAACAGCGCGCCCGAGACGTACATCCACCGGTTGTCGCCGCGGGCCTGCGTCGGCAGCCGCGGGCCGCCCGCCTCGGCGTCGGCGAGGCCGAACGGCCGGCCCAGCCGGAACCCGGACAGGCTGAACGCCCGATCCGTGACGTCGCGGTCGGGGGCGCCGCGATCGTCGGCCAGTACGGCGCGCGCCACCCGGCCGTCCGGCGGCTGGCCGGGGGCGGGTCCGATGGTCAGCCGCTGCCCGACCCGCGCCACCCCGGCGTAGCCGATGGCCTCGCCGGTGGTCAGGTTGACGAGCACCGGCACGGCGGTGCGGCCACCGGACTGGCCGACCACGGTGACCGTCACCGGGGCCGGCCCGAGGCCGTGGTTGGTGTCGGTCCAGCGATGCAGGTAGGGCACGCGGCCGGCCCGGGACGCGAGGGCGGCGCCGCGCACGCGCCGTTCGGGGTTCTCCACGAAGCCCAGCGGCCGCCAGCCCGGTCGCGCGTCGGCGCGGAACGCCGCCTGGAGATCGCGGCGGGCGAGCCCGGGGACGAGCGTCCCGCCGAGCGCCCGCTCGATGCCGAGGACCGTCTCGTGGAGGTACGTGGTGATCGCGTCCGGGCCGACCGAGCCGTCCAGGCGGGCGTTGACCAGCGTCCGGACCCGGGCCCGCAGCAGCGGCACCGTTTCCCAGGAGCGGCGGCGTACGCCGACGAGGGCGGCCATCCGGTCCAGATCGGCCAGTCGCGTGGCGGTGGCGAACCAGCGGGCGCGCCGCATCCGGTCGAGGTCGGCCGCCGCGGCGTCGAGCTCACGGGCGATCGCCCGGAGGAACTCGCGAACGGCGCTGCCCTCGTCCACCGCGTAGGTGGGGGGCAGCACCTCCAGGATGCGGTCCAAAGCGGCCACCGGATCACCCCACCTCCACGCCGAGCAGCGTGAACCGCTGGCCCGGCGCCACCGTGAACGTGTGCCCGCCGACCGCGACGTCGACGAACTGGTCGCCCGCGGCGAACGTGACGACCAGGCCGAGCGGGTCGAGCGCGTATGCCGCGTCGTCGCGCACCGCGGCGAGCACCGCCGCGGCGGTGACGTTCGCGCCGGGCGTGAGCGTCGCCAGGTAGGCAGTCAGCCGGGCGGTCACCCCGGCCCGCAGCGCCGCGGGGTCGACCTCGGGGCCGGCGGGCCGCGCCGCCGCGTGGACGCCGATCGGGACGGCGACCGCCGCCGGCGGCGCGTCGAACTGGTCGTCGTCGAAGCCGACGTCGGCCGCGGCGAGCCGGGCGACCTGACCGGGACCGGGTGTCACGTCGGCTCCGGCGGCACCGGGTTCGCCGCCGCGCGGACCGATCCGTACCACCGCGTCCAGGATGGTGTCGCCGTCCACGAGCGCCGCCTGGAGCGCCCCGACCCGCACCCGCTGGCCGACGCGCAGCTTGTTGACCCGGTCAAGCAGGGTCGCGGTGGCCCCGGCGCGCAGCCGGGCCCGGTCCGCCGCCGGCATCGGCACCGACCCGCCGGCCAGCACGAGCTGGACCCGGGCGGCCAGGTGGACGTCCTCGGCCCGGGCGAGCCGCACCCGGACACCGGCCGGGCGCAGCTCGTCGATCCGGTTGATGACCGCGGCCGGGATGCTCCCGTCGGCCGGCGGGTCGGTGAGGCTGACCGACACCTCGATCTCGCCGGGCAGGTCGTCCGGCTGTTCGGTGATGTTGACCGCGCGCACGCCCGGCAGCGCGAGCAGGCCGTGGGTGAGCGCGGCGACGGTGCCCTTGGCCGCGGCGGCGAGCGCCACCCGGACCCGCGCGCGCAGCTCGGTGTCGTTCTCGTCCTGGGAGGCGGTGCTCGTCGGCGCATCGTTGGTGACCGTGTCGACGCCGGCGATCGCCCGCTGGATGACGGTCAGCACGCCGGTGCCGACGGCCGGAGTCGTGTCGGTCGCGCCGCGCACCGACACACGCGCCGTGCTCTCGCCGGTGAGCATGGTGCGTGACTCCGTCGTCTCATAGCGCAGGGTGTCTGCGGCGTCGGCGATCGGCGTGCCGGCCGCGATGGTGATCTCGCCGCTCTCGCCGGCCCGGCGGGAGAACCGCACCGCGCCGACCGGGCGACCGGCGCGGTAGCGGCTGTAGCCGAGCAGCGCGACGACCCGGTCGAGCGAGCCGCCGGTGGCCGTGTCCAGGAACGCCGCGTCGTAGGCGGCGTTGAGTTGCAGATACATGCCGGCGATCTCGCGGGCGACGGCTTCGACGAGGGTGCGCGCGACGCTGCCGACCGCGACGTCCGTGACGAGAGGCGGGTCGGTGGTGCGCGGCTGGTAGTTGACGACGATGTCGATGTCGATGTCGATGTTGGCGTTGGCGTTCGGCGCCAGCCGCGCGCGCCCGGCCGGCAGCAGCCGCAGCGTCGAGAGGTCGGCGGCGTCACGGGCGTCCGCCACGATTTGGTAGTCGTCGAGGCCCAGGGGGATCGCCGCGCCGTCCCCGTCGACGAGGAACGCGGTGACGGCCGTCACCCGTGCCACCGGGCGGCGCAGCAGGTGGATGTCGGCGAGCGCGCGGTCCGGGTCGAGGCGCACGCGGTGCGCCTCCGCCGCGACACCGCCGGTGAGGGTCGTGAGGATGTCGCGGACGATCGAGGGGTAGTCCCGGTCCACGAAGGTCATGGCGCGGCTCCGCCGGCGCTTGGGCGCCTCACGTAGCCAGCTCCAGCGAGAGGCCGAGCGGCTCGGGGTCACCGAGCGGGGCGACCGTGAACGCGATGAGGACGACATCCGGGGCGTCCGGGTCGGCCCGTACCGTCAGCGATCGCAGCGTGGCCCGCGGCTCCTGGTCGAGCGCCTCGATGACATACAGCCGAGCCAGGTCGCGGGCCGCCGCATCGTTGCGGCGGCCGACCAGTTCGGCGAGCCGGCTGCCGTAGCCGGGGTGTCCGAGGGCCGCGAGGCTGGCGCGGGGGGTGAGCAGGCGGGTGATGAGCGCCTGCGCGAGGTTCGCCCGGCCCGAGACGGTGGCGAGCCCGCTCGTCGCGGTCACCCGCGTCCCGACGCGGCGCGGCGCGACAGCGAGGTCGAGCGCCCCCCACGAGTGCACGAAGTCCAGCGGCGCCGCGGTCGCGACCGGCACGTACCGGGTCAGCGCCAGGTCGACGCCCAGATTCGCGGCCACGTCATCCCCCGACCAGCACGGTGCCAGCGGCGACGATGGAACTGACCGGGGCGTCGGCCGGGTCGTTGCAGGTGGCGACCGGATCACCGGCGCGCGCGAGCCCCTTGCCCTCGACGAGCACGGTGGCGCTACCGGAACGCACGGCGCCGCGGTTGGCGGGTGGCCGCTGGAAGCTTGTCCCGGGAGGGGTCGGCACGTGGCCGGAGGTGTGATCGGCGGTCGAGCCGACCACCGCGACCGCCTTGCCCTCGACGAGCACCGACGCCGCCAGCCCGCCCGAGAGCCGGCCGGTGAACGGGTGCGGCAGGGGCGTCGGCACCAGGGCCGGCCCCGACGGGACGAGCACGATGTGTGTGTCGGTACCGACCACCTGGTCGCCGTCCTTCGCCGCGGGCTGCCCCATCGCGTTCCCTTCGTTCGCCGTGCCGGTCTGGTCGGCTGTCCTAGTTGAGCTTGATCGTCTGTCCGGCGACGGTGACCTCGGAGGTCGCCGAGATCTCCACGTTGTCGCCCGACAGCGTGAGCTTCCCGGCCGCCCTGACGGTGACGTCACCGGACTGTTCGACCACGATCGTCGAGTCGCCGACCACGACCTCGACCTTGCCGTCCGAGGAGGACGACTGGCTGAGCCGCACGGTCGTGTCGCCGACGGCGAGGGTCACCAGCTGGTCGGTGACGGTGATGGTCACCGCCACGTCCCCGGCGAGCGTCAGCGCCGCCGTCCGGGTGCCGTCCCCGGGGGTGGACAGCGCGATCTCGAGCCGTTTCGTGTCGTCGGCCTCCGCCCGCGGCAGCCAGGCCACCACCTGCCCGGGGCTGTTCTTCGGTGGCGCGACCCGCTCGTCGTACAGCCGCCCCACCACGACCGGGGCGTGCGGGTCACCGCCGGCGAACACGACGAGCACCAGGTCGCCCTCGACCGGCGGGGCGGCCAGCCCCAGCACCCCGACCGCGATCGGCACCCTGGGCAGCACCAGACCCGTCTCGCGTAGCGCGACCGTGCACGACAGCTCGGGATCGTCGTCCCCGGTGTGCACGGAACTCACGACACCGAGCGCGCACGACCACAGCCGGTCGGCCTCGGCCCGGGCGATCCGCCGGATCGAGTCCACTATCTCCTGCATCGTGACCCCCGGGTGCTCATCCGCCGAGCCGCCCGGAGGCTGCCGAACCGGCGACGGCGGCCAGCGGACTGAATGCCGGCCCGCCGGTCCGCCACCGCGCGGTGGTGTACGCGCCGGCTGCGCCGAACCGGTGCCGCACCCGATCCAGCCAGAACGGACCCCGGACGAGCGGATCCGGTGGATCGGCGACCTCGATGACACTCCCGGGCCGCAGCGCGGGCTGCGGGAACATGGTGATCGATCCCGTTCGCCGGCCGGCGCGGTAGCGCCACTCCGTCGCGGCGCCGGCCGTGCCGCCCGCCCCGGTGGTCCGCAGCGCGGGCTCGAACCGCCAGCGGTGGGTCGCGTCCGGCCCGCTGGGGCGGCGGCCGGCGAAGAAGTCGGAGGTCGGCCGCAGCGCCTCCGGCGCCGAGGTCGAGCCGGCCCCGGCCTCACCGGCGACGGTGAACGCCTCGACGTCATGGCCGTGCGTCGTCTGTGCCAGAGCCAGAACCTCCCGACCGTAGCGCGGCGCGAGGTCGGCCTGCAACGCTCCGACCGCCGTGGCGATCAGGTTACCTTCCGCGTCCACCCGGACCAGGGCGGCGGACCAGGCGGCCAACCGGGCGACGTGGTCGAGGGCGGTGCGGGCCGGATCCGCGACGTAGAAGGCGAGCGCCACGCCGTCGTCGACGGCACCGACACCGACCCCGACGTCGGCCGCCAGCGCGCGGATGACCGTGCCGGCGTTGACCTTCTCGTAGGTCGTCGCCGGGCGGTAGCGGGCCAGCGCTCCGGCGGCGTCGACCGCCGTCACCACCGTCGCGCCGAACTCGCGGCGCACGGCGCTGACCGTGCCGGTGAACACGGTCGCCGCCGCCTCCCCGCTGTCGAGCTCCACGACGACGCTGTCGCCGGGCGCCGCCTCGACCGGCGCGCCTGCCGGCAACCGCGCCCGCGCGGTACCGACCAGCGGGGCCGCTGCGAGCAGCACGTCGACGTCAAGTGCCTGGCTCGTCCACCGCTGGCCGCCCAGCGTGACCGCGCATGCCGGGGCGAGCGGAGAGCCGGGTGGCGGGGAACCGGTCATCGACACCTACCCCAGCAGCCCGCGCAGGTTGCCGAGGATCCCGCTGACCGCGTCCCCGACCGGCGCGAGCTGCCCGGTCGTGTCGAGCAGCGGGCGCAGCGGGTTGTCGATGGCGTCGATGCCGCCGGCCATGGCGGCGAGGCCCGCGGCCGCCGCGGCGGCGGCGAGCGCCGTGTCGAGCGCGCCGGTGAGTTCGCCGGCCTGATCGGCGATCCCGGCCAGAGTGTCGTCGAGACCGTCGAAACCGAGATCATCGAGCCCCCCGAGATCACCGATACCGTCGAGCCCGCCGAACGCGCTCACCCGCGCCGGTGGCGGCAGCGGTGGGCTCTCGGCGAGCACGACGGTGTAGGCGTACTGGCCGGGCCGGCCGACGACCTGCTCCGCGACGAACGACTCGACGACGACCCGCTGGATCTCCAGGGCGGTGACGATGTCCGCGGTGAAGGTCGTGGCGGTGCCGTCCCGGGCGAGCTTCTGCAACGACGCGAGGTCGTCGGCGGCGTCCTCGCCCACGAGCAGCCCGGAGATCGTGACGCGGTGGGACCAGCGGCCGAGTCGCTGGTGCGGGCTGCCCTCGAGGCCGGGGACGCGCAGCGCGACGAGACCGGCGCCGGTCTCCTGGCGGATCCACTGCGCCGCGGTGAGCGAGGTGTCTCCGATCATGGGCGTTGCGCCCCCCGTGTCGTCCCCGGCCATCCCTACTCCTCCGGGTCCAGGCCGAGGTCCGCGACCGCCTGCTCCAGCCGCCACGCGAGTGCCTCGATGACCATCTCGATGTCCGGCGCGGCGGGCAGCGGTTCGGCGCCGACTTCACGAGTAGCCATGTCACGAAAACCCATGTCCGGAGTGCCCAGGTCGCGGGCGGCGAGGTCGCGGGCGGCGGGGTGCGGCGG
>NZ_JAMPTM010000539.1 GCF_025403375.1 Frankia gtarii | reverse complement strand
GCCCGGACCCGCCCACGGCGGGCGAACTCGCCCACCGCGTGCTCGGCGACCTCGAGGAAGTCCGCCCCCACCCGCACCGGCATCCCGTGCAGGCTTGTTCCGTCCACGAGCAGCAGCGTGCACGCGCAACGGTCGCGCACGAGTCCGCGCAGCACATAGCGCAGGTCCAGTTTCGCGGCCAGCGGCCCCTCATGACCCGGCTGGGCGGAGACGACGGGCAGGTTCTCGACCGCGAGCAGCGATCGCATCGGCACCAGCACCTCCGTCGCGCCGGGCTCCGCGAGCAGGAACCAGTCCACCCCCAGCGCGGACAGCGTGCCGTGCAACGTCTGCGGGGCCAGCTGCCCGCCCAGCACCCGGCAGCGCGCCGGGTGGCCCACGACCGGCCGCAGGCGGTCGATCAGCCGCAGGTAGGCGGCCTCCCGGCGGCTGCGGTCGGCAAGCTCGGCGGCAAGCTCGGCGGCCTCGTTCTCCTCCCACTGCAGCTCGAGGTCCGCGAACAGGTCCTCCCAACGCATCGGTTCTCCTCCCGTACGGGTACGTTCCGCTGCACGCCGGACGACTCGAATCCTCACGCACGACGCAAGCGGGATTGACAGTGCGGCTCCAGAGGTTTACACAACCAAACATAGGCAAACGAAGTCGTTCGACCACATCCGGCGGACAGGAGCAGTGACGATGATCGCGGGAGCGGCGCGGCGGACGCTGGCGCTGTTCGCCAGCGCGGCCGGAGCCGTGGGCACGGCGATCATATTGATCGTCTTCGGCCCTCGGCTGGCGGACCTGCCGGGCAGCCTCGGCGACGTGCCGGGCTGGTTCACCGCGGCGCCCGAGCAGGCCCTCGTCACTGTCGTCGGCGCGGTGGCCTGGCTGTGCCTGCTCTGGCTGTGCCTGGGCGTCCTACTCGCGGTGGCCGCCGCCGTCCCCGGCGCCGTCGGCCGGCTCAGCGCGGCGCTGGCCCGTCTGATCCTGCCCCGCGCGATGCGCAGGCTGATCGAGCTCGGCCTCGGCGTCACCCTGGTCGCCGGCGTCGCCCCGGTGATGGCGGCGATGCCCGCCATGGCCGCCGGCACCCACCCTGCCCCTGGGATCGCCGTCACGGCGTCGGCGACGTCTCCCGACCTCGACCGTCCAGCAACGGCGGTGCTCGGCGCGGCCGGGCTGCCCGACCTCGACCGCCCGACTCCGGCCGCGCCCCAGCTGCCCGACCTCGGCCGCCCGGCCTCCGCCGCCCCGGCCGCCGCCGCGGACGCGAGTGCCAGGCCGACGATCTCGGTGCCGGGTCTGGGCGAAGCCATCCCCGTCGTCGACCTGCACGCGACCGC
>NZ_JAMPTM010000538.1 GCF_025403375.1 Frankia gtarii | reverse complement strand
GCGCCGGAGGGGATCGTGCCGGGGGCGTCGGGGGCCGAGACGCCGAACAGTCGGGCGGCCTGGTCCGGCCGGGGCACGACGAAGATGCCGACGCCTTCGACCAGGGGCTGGTCGGGCTTCGACTCCAGCGCGATCGTGCCGACCGCGGTGATCTTCCGGTCGGCGACCTCGACGACCTGGCCGACCACGAGCAGCGGAGCCAGCAGCGGGACCGGCCCGCGGTAACGGGTCGACAGGGAGACGGTGAGGCCGGACCGGCCACTCGCGCTGACGACGTCGCCCAGGATCTGGTCGAGCATCATGGCGCTCATCCCACCATGCAGGTAGCCGCGCGGCCCCTGGTAGGGCAGGCCGAGGGTGGCACGGCCGGTGAGGACCCCGTCCACCAGTGTGGTCTCGACCCAGGGCGCGATCGGGTTGGCCCGCCCGATGACCGGGTTGTGCAGCCACATCTTCGCGGCTGGGTCGTCCAGCGGCGCCGGTTCGCCGATGTCGCGCTGCTCGGCGGTCAACGCGGGCAGGCACTCGGTGATCCGGGCGGCGATGTCGAGCAGGGTCTCGGTCGGCACAAGCGTGCGCACGGTGGCGTCGGTCAACGCGCGCACGGCCGCGCCGAGCTGCGCGGCCGCGTCACGCCGAGCTGCCATGCCATCCGCGGGCGAGAGGGGCGACGGGGTCGGCTCCTCCCAGGCGGGCCGTGCCATCGCCGCAGCCTGGCGCGGCAACCCCAGCTTCTCCAGAGCAGCGTCCACGGCGTTATCCACCCGTTTCCTCGGCGCCTGGCGGCGCGTCGTCTCGTCGGTCACCTCGCACACCGGGACGGCCGTAGGGCGCCGCCGCCAAAGCCCCGCCCACCGTGGCCGCCGCGCCGCGGTCGGGAGAAAAGGAGAACGGACACCGCTCGGTGCCCGGCGGGCCTGCGCCACCCCTCGTCGGGTGAACACGCGCCCCCGGTCGATCCCATCCGCGCCGAACGTTCATCGTGGTGACGCCTCAGCCACGCGCCGGAACCGAGTTGAGAATACCCCGTCGACCTATTAACGGTCGCTCGACAGCTCGCCTGGTTCGCCTGGGGTGCGCCGCTCCGGCTGGGCGTCCGTAGGCCCCCGACTCCTACCCGGCTGGCACCGGCAACACCTGAAAGGCCTGCACTACCGGGATGTTTCTCCCTCGTGACGATGGTCGGCCAGGCCCGCGCCCCGGCGGGGGTGCACGTCGTGAGCGAGATCACCTTGGATCTTCCGTGCACGGCTGGTCATGCGTCTCCACCATTCAAACTCTCAACAGAGTGCACTGAACTCGCGCCGCCTCCCCATCCCGTCGACGGT
>NZ_JAMPTM010000537.1 GCF_025403375.1 Frankia gtarii | reverse complement strand
GGCTCGCGTCGACGCGCTGGGATGTCGGTGGGGATGTCGGTTCGGAGAACACATATTTCCTCTCACGAGGTTCGTCGGACACCCGGAAACCCTCGTCGGTTCTCCGAGCCGGGTCACGGGTGCTGGCCACCGGAACCGGTTCGGGTCCGCCCCAAACAGTAGACGGGGGTGTGCCCGTCGGTCGGACGCGCCGCGCGTCAGGCACGATCGAGGGACCATGACACTCACCGACCACCTTCCCGCATCCGCGATACCGGCAGCCGGCGCTGCCGACCGTGTACCCGTCGAGCCGGACCCGGACACCCTCTACGACGCTTTCACCGCCTGGGTCGGTGAGCAGGGCCTGGAGCTCTATCCCGCCCAGTCCGAGGCGCTCATCGAGATCGTCTCCGGGTCGAACGTCATCCTGGCGACGCCGACGGGGTCGGGCAAGAGCCTGGTGGCGGCCGGGGCGCACTTCGTGGCGCTGGCCGCCGGGCGGCGGACGTTCTACACCGCGCCGATCAAGGCGTTGGTGTCGGAGAAGTTCTTCGCGCTGTGCGCGATGTTCGGGGCGGCGAACGTCGGGATGATGACCGGGGACGCCAGTGTGAACGACACGGCGCCGATCATCTGCTGCACGGCGGAGGTGCTGGCGAACATCGCGTTGCGCGACGGGGTGGCCGCCGACGTCGGTCAGGTCGTCATGGACGAGTTCCACTACTACGCCGATCCGGAGCGGGGGTGGGCGTGGCAGGTGCCGCTGCTGGAGCTGCCGGGCACCCAGTTCGTGCTGATGTCGGCGACGCTCGGCGACGTGTCGATGTTCGAGGCGGATCTGACCCGGCGTACCGGGCGGCCCACGGCGGTGGTGCGTTCGGCGCAGCGACCGGTGCCGTTGTTCTACCGGTTCGTCACGACGCCGCTGCACGAGACGATCGGTGAGCTGCTCGAGACCCATCAGGCGCCGGTGTACGTCGTGCACTTCACCCAGGCGCAGGCGTTGGAGCGGGCGCAGGCGTTGATGAGTGTGAACGTGTCGTCGCGGGCGGAGAAGGACCAGATCGCGGCGACGATCGGGAACTTCCGGTTCGCCGCCGGGTTCGGCAAGGTGCTCTCCCGGCTGGTGCGCCATGGCATCGGGGTGCATCACGCGGGGATGCTGCCGAAGTACCGCCGCCTGGTCGAGCAGCTCGCGCAGGCGGGACTGCTGAAGGTGATCTGCGGGACGGACACGCTCGGGGTGGGGATCAACGTGCCGATTCGCACGGTGGTGTTCACGTCTTTGTCGAAGTACGACGGGACCCGGGTGCGGCTGCTCTCGGCGCGGGAGTTCCACCAGATCGCCGGGC
>NZ_JAMPTM010000536.1 GCF_025403375.1 Frankia gtarii | reverse complement strand
CACCCAGCCCAGCCACCGGCCGCGACCAGGGTAACTAGCGCATCGTGGTGGTCAACGTTTCCCTTCCCGGCGAGTCGCGCACGGTAACGGGCGTACCAGTCATCCTAAATCATCGAAACATGTAGAGGAAATAATCATGGTACGAATCACGGCATCGCCAGGACGGAATGTCGAACGGCCGATCACACCAGCCGCCGTGGCCGTCGAAGACGCCAACGGGGTGGTCATGAAATCCGTTCCCACGCCGCGATCGGCGCACCGCCGGCACGGCCCGGTGCACCCCGCGCACCCGTCGGGGCCGGCTACCTACCCGCCGCCGGGCCGGTCATCGCGCCGTGTCGCCCGCCCCCGCGAGCCGGCTGGCACCGCGCCCCGTCCTCGCACATCACGGGCATGAGGCAGCGAGATTGCCCAAGTCGCGCCGTTTCGCCGTCAGTCGTGACTGGCCCCTGTCAACGTGGAACGCATGCCGCACCCAGATCGACTGACCGCGATCGTCGAGGAGCTGCGCCGGGCCGGATCCGCCGGGCGAACAGCCGCAAGCCTGGCGGCCCGGCTGGACGTCAGCGTGCGGACGATCCGCCGGGACCTGCTCGCCCTCCAGGACGCCGGGGTTCCCGTCGGCGGGATCTCCGGGCCGGGCGGCGGGTACGTACTCGCCCAGCACGCGATGCTGCCGCCCGTCGCGCTCACCCAGGGCCAGGCGTCCGCGGCCGCGGTGTCGCTGGCCGCCGCCGCGACCGGCCCGCTGACCCGCGACGGTGCCGCGGCGCTGGAGAAGCTGCTCGACATCATGCCTCCGCCGGAGCAGCGACAGATCGCCCAGCTGGCCTCCCGAGGCTGGGCGGGGCCGCCTGTGGTCGCCCGCACGGCGCTCGCCACCACGATCGAAGAGGCACTGCGGGCCGGCCGCGTGCTCGCGATCGACTACCAGGACGCCGCCGGCAGCCGAACCCTGGGCCGCCGGGTGGAGCCGCACCTGCTGGCCTTCACCGGCGGCAACTGGTACCTGCTGGCCTGGTGCCTGGACCGGAGCGGCCCACGCTGGTTCCGTTGGGACCGGATCTCCCGCGCCGTCAACACCGGCCAGCCGGCGGACGACCGCGACCCGTTCGCGATCTTCACCGCACCCCCGCCCGGGGTGCGGCGGGTCCGCCGGGCGCCGGCGCCCGACCCGCGCGGCGAGCCGGCACGACCGAGCTGACCCCGGCCGGCGGGTGGCCCGTCGCCGAGGCGGCGTTCGCCACGGTCGACGGGCCGAGCGCGCCTGGCCGGGTCGCCTAACGCGCGCGCCCGCCGCCCGGCGCGGAGACCTCCCGTGGCTCGGCCCCGTCACC
>NZ_JAMPTM010000535.1 GCF_025403375.1 Frankia gtarii | reverse complement strand
GGCCTAGGCTGTCCAGGGCGGTGCGCAGGAGGGCGGCGCCTTCGGCGTCGAGTTCCCCGCCGATCAGGGTGGTGCCGGCCGGGGTGTCGGTGAGGGTGAGCCGGCGGATGTCCGCCGGGTCCGCGCTCGGCTTCTCCCCACCTCCACCTCCACCCCCGTCGCAGCCCGCGTTGCCGTTGCCCGTTTTGCCGGTGCCGGGGTTGGTGTGCTCGCCGGTGCGGCTGTCGGCGTGGGGATCGTCGCCGCCGGGAGAGGTATCGACGGTGGTGAGCGTTTCGCGCAGGCGGGCGGCGAGTTTCGCGAGGTGGATGACGTCGAACTGGCGGGCGAAGCCGAGGAGTGCCTTTTCGGCGGCGGTGCGCTGTTCGGAAGTGGTACCGGTGGGCAGGGTGCGCATCGCGTCGCAGATCACGACAGCGTGCTCGACCGTGATTGTCCCGGCGGCCAGGGCTGCCCCGGTCGCCGCGCACACCGTGGTGCTGTCGCGGGCGAGAGCGACCTGCCGGCGGGCGTCCCGAGCGGTCAACGCCAGCCGGTCCCGCAACCACCCCGCCAGATCGGTCGCACCCTGGCGGACCGCGAACCCACGGTCCTGGGCCTCGACGAACAGCAGACCCCGCACCGCCGTGACCCGACCGACCAGCCGGCACACTCCCTCGATCAGCCCCTCCAACTCCCCGTCCGGCAACTGCCACGCGTCTGCGGCCAGCAGCCCGTCGACCTGCCCGGCGATCATCGCCAGTCGTGTCGACGGATCCGGATCGTCCCCGATGTCCTCATCGAAAACCATGGGTCAACGGTAGAACAACCAATCCCGGATGTCGAACATGTGTTCGTACGCTGTGAGCGGAGACGACGCGGGAACCAATCCGCACCCCGGCATCCAAGCCGGACAACCCGGCCACAACCAGGATTCGGCCGACATCTCCTGTCGCAGTCGGCGCGGTCAGGTAAGCGGCGCGGTCAGGTAAGCGGAGTGGGCGGGGGGCGGTTCGGCCGGGTAGGCGAACGGTCGTTCGCTTACCCGGCCAGGGGCAGGGCAGCGCGCCGCTAGGTGATCCGTACCGTCGGCGCATCCAGGTCGACACCCGCGAAGTCAGGCGGCTGCATCTGCTCTGCCGGCTGGACGCCCTCGACCGTTTGACCGCCCCCGGTCGATTGACCGTCCACAGCCGGACGGCCGCTCCCTGCCGGAGTGGTGCGGCCGTCCCCGGGGGTGCGGCGCTCCCTGGCGGTGCGGCCGTCCCCGGGGGTGCGGCGCTCCCTGGCGGTGCGGCCGTCCCCGGGGGTGCGGCCGTCCCTGGCGGTGCGGCCGTCCCTGGGGGTGCTGGGGGTGCGGCCGTCCCTGGC
>NZ_JAMPTM010000534.1 GCF_025403375.1 Frankia gtarii | reverse complement strand
GCGCCCCGCTGTCCCGTTCCACCACCGACCACGGCCCGACCCCGGTGAGCAGCCAGCATCCGAGGCACCCGGCCATCTGATGCCAGACGGCGTCCGGCAGCGTGACGGGCCCACCGACATGCCTGGCAAACTCCGGATCGGCCCAGATCCTGGTGAACCCGTCGACGTCACCGTTCTCGATCGGCCGAAGGATCAGCCGCGTTGTCGTCAGCGTGGGAATGTTCATGACAGCAGATTGGCCCGAGGCCGCATCAGTGGGTGGTGAACCGGACAGGGTCTGCTGGGCGGAATCGGCGCTCGAGCGCATCCGGCCAGCACGGGGATCGGTTCCCGACAGTGGCGTGCCGCGGCGGACCAGCCCGATGAGCGGTCGCCGCGGCACGGCACTACGAGTTCAGTCAGTGGATCAGCTGGTGGATCAGCCGGCGGGTCAGCCGGCGGGCTGGAGGGACCAGCCGCGGTCCTCGCTGAAGATGGGCGACAGGGCCACCAGCGGCGGGAAGATCAGTGCGGGGTGCAGCCCGAGCGTGAGGTCGTTTTCCACGACGCCGATGTTGACCGTGCCCGGCCGTGGCCCCTCGGTGATCCGCCATTCGCGGGGCTCCGGGAGGGGCCGGACCCGCTCGAAGACGTCCGGGGAACCGTCGAAACCGACGAAGAGCGGCGCGGAGTTCTGCCGGATCGTGTAGGTGCTGTCACCGTTGCCACCGTTTCCGGACTGCTTGATTTCCCATTCCTGCCCCGGGCCCTCACCCGGCAGGAGGAAGATGTTGTTGCGGTCGGGGGAGGTCAGGGTCAGGTTGTCCCGGCCGTCGATGCGGATTCGGTATACGCCGTCAGCGATCTTTCCCACGGTCAGCCCCGTTTCTGGTCGTCAAGCAGCCGGCCGTGACACGGCCGACTTTGGGCGGGATGATGCCGCGCCGCGGCAGGATGTCCCTCCGCGGGCGGTGCCGGCGGATTGCCGGTGCGGCGGGTGCTGCAACGGCGCGCGGGCCTGTGGATGCGCGATGAACGTGCCGTTCGAAGGTGAGGTGCGCCGCCCGCGGCGCCGGGCACCATCATGCCCCCGCCTGGTCCGACAGGCCGCGAGCGCCACACCGGATTCTGCGGGGCGGCGAAATGACCGCAGCCGGGATTCCTCGTCACTCTCGTACTGGCATGCCCAGCGGACCCGCCCGCGTCCGCATTCCTGCGGGGACGGCCGATAAAAGGATCGGGTTCCGCCTGCTGCCATCGTGAGATCGCCATGCGGGTGATGTGGCATTCCGCCCATCCTCGCCGGGGGAAAACCACCAGGCGAAGGCAGGGCATCCGGTGCGGGAGAAGGACGCCCGCACTCGCCGGCGG
>NZ_JAMPTM010000533.1 GCF_025403375.1 Frankia gtarii | reverse complement strand
GGTCGGCGGGTGCGCGACGGGCGGGGCCTCAGGGGACGTAGGAGAGGGTGAAGGCCAGCGTGGCGTAGAGCGTCATCGCCGCCGTCGAGGTGACGAGCGCGAAGGTGAAGACCTCCCTGCGGGCGGTGACCAGCGCCGCGACCAGCAGGAACGGGAAGGCGCCGTACACGTAGCGTTCCGCCGAGTCGAGGTTGCTGCCGGTGAGCACGGCCGCAAGCACCAGCGCGCTCCACAGCACGTAGGGGACGGGCAGCCGCCGGGCCATCACCACCAGGGCGAGCAGGGCCAGCAGCAGCCACGGCACGTGCAGGCCCGTGCCCAGCTCGCCGGAGAAGGCTCCGCGGGCGGCGTGCCACAGCACCGACAGCGGGTTGCCGGTGCTGCCATGGCGGGCCGCGTCGCGTTGGAGGGTGAACGGCGCCAGGCCGTCGCCGTAGGTCCGGGCCGACCAGATCACGTAGATCGCGGCGCCGGCGGGTGCGGCGAGCACGGCCATCAGCCGGCGTAGCAGGTCGCGTCCGCCGATGCCGTCGCGTCCGCCGCCGCCCGCGGACGTGGCTCGTCGCGCCCGGCCCACGACGGCCTGCGCTGGGGGGCCGAGGCGGCGCAGGCCGGGCAGGGGCAGCCCGCGGGCCGCCTCCACGGCGACGGGGACGGCCAGGAGCACGCCGAGCGGCCGGCACAGCCCGCCGAGCAGGGCGGCCGCGGCCGCAAGTTCCCACCGACGGCTGCGCGCGCCGAGGAACACCACCACCGCCAGCAGCCCGGCCAGCGCCTCGGCGTACCCCATGACCAGGACGAACGCAGGTGGGGCGAGGGCGGCGAACCAGATCAGCCGGAAGGTCGTGTCCGGGCCGAGCCCCTCGACGCGGGCGAGGCGGACCAGCGCCAGGGCGAAGCCGAGGGCGCACAGGTTGACCAGCAGCAGCAGCACGATGCCGACGTGGTCGCCGGCGCCCGGCAGGTAGGACAGGACGCGCACCAGCGCGGGCAGCAGCGGGAAGAACCGGCGGCTCTCATCGCCGGCGCCGCTGTAGCCGGCCTCGGCGATCGTCTTGTACCAGCCGGCGTCCCAGCCGAGCAGGTCGGTGGTCTGCAGCCGGACGCCCTGATCGCCGCGGGCGTTGTCGGCGATGAACTTCGTCATCGCCAGGGCGGTGAGGACGACCAGCCGGGCGGCGAGCCAGGCGAGCACCACCTCCCGCAGGCACCACGGGTCGTCCTGGCGGGTCAGCGCACCCCAGCGGGACCTGGTGCCTCGCCGGGACCGGGTGCCTCGCCGGGACCCGGCACGCCGCCGGGACGCGGATCGGCTGCCGTCACGCTGGCCGGCGGGGGCGTCCTGGCCGGTG
>NZ_JAMPTM010000532.1 GCF_025403375.1 Frankia gtarii | reverse complement strand
CCCCACCCCCCGCAGCCCCGCGCAAGCAACCGTCGCAGCCAGGAACCGAGCCGGCGGGGCTGCTGCCGCACCGGGCCGAATCTGCTCCCTCCGTCAGGCAGCCGGAGCCAGGGCGGCGCCCGAGAGCCGGACCGGCAACCCCCACGACACCGCCAGCAGATCCGGACGTCCCGCAACTGGACCTCCCCGCCTGGCCGGGACTGCCAACGCCCGGCCTGTGATCAGGACCGCGGGCCCCGCTGCTTGTCGCCGCATCACCCCGAATCTCGACCCCGAGAGAAGCCCACATGCATTCGCCGACCTCACCGGAGAACCTCCGACGCCTACCCCTCGTCCTCGACCTGTCGACCGCGGCACCCCTGTTCGGGATCGGTCGCACCTTCGCCTACGAGCTGGCGCGCGCCGACGATTTCCCCTGCCCGGTCCGCCGCTACGGCCGCCTCTACCGCGTCCGCACCGCCGACCTCCTGCACAGCCTCGGCCTCGAGGGCAATGGCTGGACCGACTGGCAGCTCACGCGACTCCGACGCCTCCCTCCCATCGTCGATCTCCCCACCGCGGCAAAGCTGTTCGGGCTCGGCCGGACCCTCGCCTACAACCTCGCCCGCGCCGACGATTTCCCCTGCCCGGTTCGCCGCTACGGCCGCCTCTACCGCGTCCGCACCACCGACCTCCTCCACGCCCTCGGTCTGACTGGTGAGGAGGACCAGGCCGACCCCGACCCTCAACCGGCCACGTCGGCTGGCGCGCCTCGGGCCCTGCTAGCAGCGGCCCCCCGACCGGCCAGCGGCGCATCTATGAGTTCCCAACCGCGCCCGCCGCTGCCCACGCGTGTGCCGACGGCAAGCCGGGGCCAGACCAGGGGGCACGACCAACGGCAACCCGAGCTACCAGGAGCCCGAACGTCTGGACGCTCCCCTGGTCGGCCACCCCGATGACCCGGCCGACCAGCGCAGCCCCGGCGGAGCCGGCCCCGCGGCACAGGCCCCGCCCCGGCCAACGCCGCTGCGACGCTCACGCGCCGCACGCCCGGCAGCTTCTCCCTCCACCCGCAGCGACACCGCTGCCCGCACGCGCACCCACCGCGCCGAGCGATGCGTGAACCTCTCACCTACGGCAGCCTCGCCGACGCCGCGGCCCGCATTGCCACCGCAGCCGCGGCCAATCCACCGCGGCCCAGTGCCCGCGTCGGCGAGATCCTCGACCACGCCGCCGGCATCGGCCGACTCCTCGCCACCGCCGGCCGCCATGCCAAGTTCCTCGACGCCCCCTTCGGCGGCGGCCTCGGCCGGTCCACGACCTTCGTCAACCGCCTCGTCACCACAGCACTGACCGCCGACCAGCTCTACGCC
>NZ_JAMPTM010000531.1 GCF_025403375.1 Frankia gtarii | reverse complement strand
GTCGGCCCAGAGGGGCGGGAGGAATTCGGGTCGGTGATCGGCGCCGAGTCGGACGGTCCAGCCGTGGTGGTGGAGGAAGCGGTGGTGCCAGCCGCAGACGAGCACGAGGTTGTTCAGGCAGGTGGTGCCGTTGTCGGTCCAATGCCGAATGTGGTGCGCCTGGCACCAACTCGGCGGCCTGTTGCAACCGGGGAACGCACAACAGCGGTCGCGGGCGACCAGGGCGCGGCGCAGGTCGGCCGGGACGGTGCGTTGCGTGCGGCCGACGTCGAGGGGGACGCTGTCCGGGTTGAGGACGATGCGACTGACCTCGGCGTCGCAGGCCAGACGGCGTAGCACGGAGCGGGGGATCGGCTGGCCCCAGCTGGTCGACGCGGCCGGCCCGCCCCTGCCGACCAGCGTCGCCCACGGGATGGTGACGGTCAGATGGGGGCGCACACCGCCGGAGACGGGTACCGACGAGGCGTCGAGGGCGCGGTGCAGAAGCTCGACGAGCGCGTCGGCCCGGCGGCGGGCGGGACTGCGAGGGTCGAGCGTGCCGTCGATGGCGGGGCTGGGGGCGGCGAGGCTGTCGAGGGCGGTGCGTAGGAGTGCGGCGCCCTCGGCGTCGAGTTCGCCGCTGATCCGGGTCATCCCGTCGGATAGGTCGGTGATCGACAGGTGGCAGCGCGACGCTGGATCGTCTCCACCGGCGGCGTTGCCACCGGCGGCGTTGCCACCGACGACGTTGCCGTCGTCGCCGTTGTGATCATTCCCGCCCTCACCCTCGCCGCCGCTGTTGTTGCCTGCAGGGTCGGGGCTGTCGCCGCCGGGGCTGGTGTCGATGTCGGTGAGCCGCTCGCGGATGTGGCGGCCGAGGAGGGCGAGATCGGCGGGGTCGAAGGTGTCCGCGCACTGAAGCAGGAGTGCTTCGGCTTCACGTCGTCTGGTGAGGTCCACCCCGCGAGGTAGGGCGCGCAGCGCGGTGTGGATCGCGAAGGCCTGGTCGATGCTGATGGTGCCGGCGGTCAGGGCGGTGCCGGTGGCGGTGAGATCGTCGTCGACGGCGAGGGCGAGGGCGAGCAGCCGCTGCGCCTCGCCGGGGCGGATCCGTAGCCGGGTGCGCAGGAGCGCGGCGGTGCTGGTGGCGCCCTCGCGTTGGGCGCTGCCGCGGCCGTGCATCTCACGGACCAACCCCAGACGCAGCGCGGCGAGCCGGGCCAGCAACACCGCGCAGTCCAGCACCGCGCTGTCGAGTTCGGGGTCGGACAGGGACCAGCCGGGCATGTCCACCGCCTGGCCGATCTGCTCGTCGAGCTCGGACAGTGCGACAAGCAGCCGTGGACGATCCATCCGATCGGTGCCGAAGCCGGGCGCGGGAGCCGGGGCGGCGTCGGAGTCGGAGGCGAGGTCGGGGGC
>NZ_JAMPTM010000530.1 GCF_025403375.1 Frankia gtarii | reverse complement strand
CTCCTCGTCGGCGCCGTCCTCGACGGCCCCGGCCCCCACCACGTCCGCAACGCCGGCATGATCTGGACCGCCAACGGCTTCACCGGCCAGATGTACGTCAAACAACACCCCGTCCCCTTCGCCGAATACCTCCCCGGCCGCGCCCTGCTCACCCGCCTGATCGGCCGCTTCGCCGACGACATGCCCAGCGACTTCGTCCCCGGCGACACCCCCGGCGCCCTCCACGCCGCCGGCACCACCATCGGCGACGTCATCTGCTTCGAAGTCGCCTACGACGGCCTCGTCCGCGACACCGTCAACCACGGCGCCGAGATCCTCGTCATCCAGACCAACAACGCCTCCTTCGGCCGCAACGGCGAAAGCCAGCAGCAACTCGCCATGTCCCGACTACGCGCCGTCGAACACGGCCGCGCCACCGTCCAGGTCTCCACCAGCGGCGAAAGCGCCCTCATCGCCCCCGACGGCCACCTGCTCGCCAAGACCGGCCTGTACGAACCCGGTATCCTCACCGCCGCCCTACCCCGACGCACCAGCCAAACCCTGGCCGACCGTGCCGGAATCGTCCCCGAGGCGGTGCTGCTCGCCCTCGGCGTGGGCGCCATGATGGCGGGAGTGATCCGCCGCCGAACCCGCCCCACCGGCGAGGACCACATCGGCATCACCCCGCAGGCACCACGACCCCACGAGACGACACCCACAGTGACGCCCGCCGGGCCGGCCTGACGGACATGGCCCCCGATCAGGAAAGGAACCGCGTGGATCTCCACCGCGTTGTCGTCTGCGTCCCCACCTACAACGAGCGGGACAACCTCCCCGACACCGCCCGCCGCCTACGCGCGGCGAACCCGACGGTCGACCTGCTCGTCATCGACGACGCCAGCCCCGACGGCACCGGGAAGATCGCCGACGAACTCGCCGACAACGACGACCACATCCACGTCCTGCACCGCGACAGCAAATCCGGCCTCGGCACCGCCTACGTCGCCGGCTTCACCTGGGCCCTCGAACACGGCTACACCGTCATCGTCGAAATGGACGCCGACGGCTCCCACCAGCCCGAACAGCTGCCCCGCCTGCTCGCCGCCCTCGCCCACGCCGACCTCGTCATCGGCTCCCGCTGGATACCCGGGGGAGAGGTCAGCAACTGGCCCCGCACCCGGCTGCTACTCTCCCGCGGCGGCAACCTCTACGTCCGCGCCGCCCTCGGCATGCCGCTACGCGACGCCACCGCCGGCTACCGCGCCTACCGCGCCGACGTCCTGCGCGACCGCGACCTGTCCGGCGTCTCCTCCCAGGGCTACTGCTTCCAGGTCGACCTCGCCTGGCAGGCCTGGCGCGCCGGCTTCCGCGTCACCGAAGTGCCCATCACCTTCATCGAACGCGAACGCGGCACCTCGAAGATGAGCAACGCCATCGTCGCCGAAGCCTTCTGGCG
>NZ_JAMPTM010000052.1 GCF_025403375.1 Frankia gtarii | reverse complement strand
GGGACGGCGACGGCCCTGTCACCCCGCCGGGACTCGGCTCTCCGGCGCACCAGCACGGTGTTTCCCCGAACCTGGGGGTGTCAGCAGGCTTCGAGGCGGTGCTCGGCGCCGGCCGGACAGTCGTCCCGGCCGGCGCGCGGGCCACCCGCCGCTCCTCCCATCGGCTCGCCGCCGGAGCGATCCGCGCAGCGCGGCGCGCTCGTCCCGGGTCTGCCCGCCGGACCTGCCCGCCGACGCACCCACGCCGCCCCGCCGGGCCGGTCGGGCGGACCACCCACCCCGAGTCGGCTCGGGTTCCCTCGGCAGGCTGACCGGCGAACACCCAGCGGGAGGCATCATGCGGTTCCTCGTCATCACCCTGATCGTCCATCGGCCGGACCCGGTCACCGGCGTCACCCCGTCGACCCGGGACCGGCTGCACGAGGTGGTCGACAGCGCGGTGCTGGCCGAGGAGCTGGGTTTCGACGGGTTCGGCGTCGGTGAACGGCACGAGCGGCCGTTCATCTCCTCCTCGCCACCGGTCGTGCTCAGCCACCTCGCGGCGCGCACCTCGCGGATCCGGCTGTTCACCGCGGTGACGACCCTGAGCCTGCTCGACCCGGTGCGCGCCTACGAGGACTACGCCACCCTCGACAACCTCTCCGACGGCCGGCTCGAACTGATCATCGGCAAGGGCAACGGCACGGCGCAGCGGGAGCTGTTCGCCGTCACCCCCGAGGACCAGTGGGAGCGCAACGCCGAGTCCTACGAGCTGTTCCGGCAGATCTGGCGGCAGGACACGATCACCGCGCAGCCGCGGTTCCGGCCCGCGCTGCACGAGGCCGAGGTCTGGCCGCGCCCGTTCCAGCAGCCGATCCGGGTCTGGCACGGCAGCGCCACCAGCCGCGAATCGGTCGACCTCGCCGCCCGCTACGGCGACCCGCTGTTCTCCGCCAACGTCACCAACCCCATCGAACCGTACGCCGAGCTGGTCCACTACTACCGGCAGCGCTGGGCGGAGTACGGCCACGACCCGGCGCTGGCCACGGTCGGCGCCGGCACGGCCGGTTTCCACGTGGCGCGGCGCTCCCAGGACGCCATCGCCGCCTACGCGCCGGTGTTCGCCGGGCAGCTCGCCTTCCAACGTTCGATGGGCCTCGAGCCGGTGTTCCCGACGCTGGAGGACTTCGTCGAACGCAGCTCCGCGCTGATCGGCAGCCCCGAGCAGATCGTCGACAAGGTGCACCGCTACCACGAGCAGTTCGGCCACAGTGTGCTGCACCTGCACGCCGAGGCCGGCGGGCTGCCCGCCGCCGAGCACCGGGCGAGCCTGGAGCTGTTCCAGGCCGCGGTGGCCCCGGCACTGCGCCGGGACCTGCCCGACCCGCCCTGGCCGTGGGCACCGGTCCGGCCCGAGACCGCCCCCGAGGCTGAGGCCGTATCCGCATCCGCGGACTGATCGGACACTGCGCCTACTCGCGCTATGGCGACAGGTGCACACCGTGCTCGCCGGGGCGGGACGGCCGACCGCGTGCCACTACGGCTCGTTCCCTGCGTTTGCGCTGGTCAGAACGATAACCCGGGAATCACACCGCAACGTTCCGGACGCGCGTCGCGCATATCGGTGGAAAGCAGGTCCGCCCGGCGATAGCGTGAAACCGCAGCCGGACGGGCGGCCCGAATCCGCCGTCCGGGCGGTAAGGAATTCCACCACGGCATGACGTTGCGCGGCGTCGTGTCGTCTTGTCGTCGATGGGCGGAGCGTGATCGAACTACAGGTCAGACCCTGGAAACGATTCGGCCAGGACCGGCTTTACGTGAATCTGCACGACGGCCGCAGCGCCGCCTGCTTCGACCGGCGGACCAGTGAGCTCACCTTCCTGCTCGACGTGGACCGGGACGCGGTACTCGCCGCACTGGCGCCCCATCTACCCGACCTGCCGACGCCGGTGATCCGAACGAGCCTGTCTGCCGAAGCCTCCACCGCCCCCGCGACGAACACCCGTAGGCCGACCGCCCGCACATCGGCGCGCAGCACACCGATACACGACACACCGGCGCACAGCACACCGGCGGTCAACAGCCGGGCGCGCCATGCTCCCGCGAGCGCGGAAACGGCGGATCTCTCGACGTATCCGGACGACCTCGCGGGCAATCCACCCGGCCTGGCGATCCACGCAAAAATCGCGGAGCTGACCCCGGGATTCTGGCGCGCGCTGGCCAACCGTCTGCTCCGGCGCCCTCGGCCGGAAACGGAAAGTTGGCGCAAGGGCCTGGCCGGTGAGCAGATGGTGGCCGCGGAACTGGAACCGCTGACGACGCGGGGCTGGCGGGTGCTGCATTCGATACCGCTGCCACGGGATGTGGACATCGATCATCTGCTGATCGGCCCGGGCGGTGTCTTCACCCTCAACACCAAGAATCATCGTGGCGCGCGAATATGGGTCGGCGACCGCGCGGCCACCGTGAACGGCCAGCCCTATCGGTACGTCGACAAGTCCAGAAGCGAAGCAAAACGCGCAGCCGTGGCGTTGAGCGACGCCTGCGGCTTCCCCGTCGCCGTCGCCGGGGTGCTGGTCTTCGTCGAGGCGGACACCCTCACCGTGGAGCCCTCGCTCAGGGACGTCTACGCGACGCACCACGACCTGATCGCCGACGCCTTCAGCGGACTGACCGGTGTCTGGCAGCCGGCGGACGTCGAGGCGATCTACGCCTCGGCGCGCCGCCGGCCCACCTGGCACGGCGCCTGACGCCGCGGCTGTTCCGGGCCGGGCGCGGGGCCGTCCGGTGATCCGGCCGAGGTCCGCTGGCGGCCGGGTCACCGGGGGTGGGGTCAGGCCACGCCGGCCACCGGGCGTGCGGTCGTCGACTTGCGGCTGGTGATGACGTCGTCGATGAGGCCGTAGTCGCGGGCCTCCGCGGCGCTGAAGATCTTGTCGCGTTCGGTGTCGCGGCGGATCTCCGTCTCGCTGCGGCCGGTGTGCCGGGCCAGCAGGGTCTCCTGCAGGGCGCGTATCCGCAGGATCTCGCGGGCCTGGATCTCCAGGTCGCTGGACTGGCCCTCCCCCTGTGCCGACGGCTGGTGGATGAGGATGCGGCTGTGGGCCAGGGCGAAGCGCTTGCCCGGCGTCCCCGCCGCCAGCAGCACCGCCGCCGCCGACGCCGCCTGACCCATGCAGATCGTCGAGATGTCCGGCCGCACGAACTGCATCGTGTCGTAGATCGCCGTCAACGACGTGAACGACCCACCCGGCGAGTTGATGTAGATCGAGATGTCCCGGTCCGGATCCTCCGACTCCAGGAACAGCAGCTGCGCCATCACGTCGTTCGCCGACACATCGTCGATCTGAACGCCGAGGAAGACGATCCGCTCCTTGAGCAGCTTCGAGTACGGGTCCATCGAGTACTCGCCGCGCGACGTCCGCTCCACGATGTTGGGCAGGACGTGACGGGCGTTCGGCATGTGCTGGGCGTTCGGTGCGCCGAGGCCGGCGTGGACCGGCCAGCCGGCGTTCACCGGGCACTCCCGGCGGGGCCGAAGCCGGTGCGACCGGCCGCATGGCGGGGGCCGAGACCGGAACCGCCGACGCCGCTGGGCACCTGATCGACCCGTTCGACGACGTGGTCGACCAGGCCGTAGTCGCGGGCCTCCTCGGCGGTGAACCACCGGTCACGGTCGGAGTCGGCTTCGATCTGCTCGACGGTCTGGCCGCTGTGGAAGGCGATGCGCTGCTGCAGCGTCCGCTTCGTGTACAGCATCTGCTCGGCCTGGATGGAGATGTCGGCGGCGGTGCCCCCGATCCCTCCCGACGGCTGGTGCATCATGATCCGCGCGTGTGGGAGGGCGTAACGCTTGCCCGCGGCGCCGGCGCAGAGCAGGAACTGGCCCATGGAGCCGGCGAAGCCGAGGGCGACGGTGGCCACGTCGTTGCCGACGTACTGCATCGTGTCGTAGATCGCCATGCCGGCGCTCACCGAACCGCCGGGCGAGTTGATGTAGAGGTAGATGTCGGAGATCGGGTCCTCGGCGGCGAGCAGCAGCAGCTTCGCGCTGATCGCGTTGGCGACGGCGTCCTCCACCACGGCGCCGAGGAAGACGATGCGGTTCTCCAGCAGCCGGCCGAACACCTGGTCGTCGGCAGTGCCGGCAGTGCCGGCCTGGGCGGCGGGGCGACGGGGCCGGCCACCGCCGGGCCCCGCGTGCGTCGCCGATATGTCGATCATGAGACGTGTCCTCCCGCCGGCCGAGTCGGGACTCGTCGCGTTCGACGAAGGGCCGGCCCCTCCAGAGTCACCGGGAAAGGCGCTCCTGTACCGGCGATCTGCCGGCAGCAGATCTGCTCACGGCAGACAGGCCGCGACGCCGACGCTCACCGCTGACACCGCGCCATACGCCGGGTGCCATGCGCCAGGTGCCATGCGCCGGGTGCCATTCCGACGTGCCACGACGTTAGTGCTCGTCGCCGCCGAACGGGTCGTCGAGGAAGTCGAGGATGGAGTCGTCCAGGTCAGGCCAACGGCCGGCGGCCGGCCTGGTGGAGCCATGCCCCGATCCGTCCGTGTCGGCGTCGCCTCGCAGCGACCGGGCCGTGTCGTCATGCAGACCGATCATGAAATCCTCGGCGAGGCGCACCTGCTCCTGCAGCGAGGCAAGCTTCTCCTCAGCCAGGCTGACCCAGGTCTGCAGCCGATCCTGAAGCTCGGCGCGCAGCTGCGGGGACAATCCCGGCCGCGCCAGCCGCTCACGCAGTGTGAGCAGTGAGCGCATCTCCTCCACCGTGAAACCCAGCGGCTTCATCTTCTTGATCAAAAAGAATCGATCGAGGGCATCATCGTCATAGAGTGGGAAACCGCCCGGCGAGCGACCCACGGCGACGAGAAGGCCCGCCTCCTCGTAGAACCTGGCGGTACGCAGGGACAAGGTCACCAGGATGGCGACGTCACCGATCTCGTAGCGCCCGTCGCGGGCGTCGGCGGAAGACCTGGCGCTGCTGGTTGTGGACAATTCAACCCTTATCAGGTGAGCTTGGCGGCTGGTGTTCAGAGATCTAGCGTCTACGTGTCGGCTATCCGCGGCTACACAAAAGCGGTAAAGATCTGGTAATCGCTGACCGACGGCGGGTCCACCACGAATCCGACTACTCGCGGGTCCCTGCGGGCACTCCCTCGACCGGGACCGGGACGGGACGGCGGCGCGGGTCGGCGAGCCTTCCGAAGCGGTCGACACCTGGTCCACGTGGGACACGCCAGGGCCTGCTTCGTCACCTCGCGTAACCTTCAGGCCCGGCGGACCGATGCGCCCCACGCGGTTACCGTAGCCGGTGACCTGGCACTATGCGCCAACGCTCAGCACCCGCCGACCGGACGGTGGACTAACGATGCGCTATGCCGATCGGTCCGCGTCGCCGTGCAGACCGATGACGAAGTCCTCGGCGACGCCGGCCTGCTGACGCAGGGTGGCGAGTTTCTCCTCGGCCAGCACGACCCAGGTGCGCAGCAGCTCGCGCAGCTCGGTGCGGCGGGCGTCGGAAATCTTCGGATCGGACAGCTCGTCGCGGACGGACAGCAGCGAGCGCATCTCCTCGAGGGTGAATCCGAGGGATTTCATCTTCTTGATGACGAGCAACCGGTCGACGGCCTCGTCGCCGTAAAGGCGAAAACCGCCGGGGGTGCGGCCGGCGGTGGTGAGCAGCCCGGCCTCCTCGTAGTACCGGACCGTGCGCAACGAGAGCCCGACCCGCTCGGCCACCTCACCTATCTGATACGTGGTTCCGCGGGCCGCGCGGAGCGCGGATGGATCGCGACGCGTCGTGGACAAGGTGACCCTAACGTTCGTGGCTCGACGCCGGGAGTATGGCTGATAACAGACGACTCTACGACGTTCCGGACAGCAAGCCGATACGGGTCGCTTCGGCTCACCGTCCGCCCCCGGACAACCGGCCGACCCGGTCCGCGCAGGCGACGCGCACCCCGACCGGGCCGCCGACCGTCGGACCGCCCCGGCCACCACCGCGACCGCCGTCACCTGCGCCACCTGCCCGAATCGGTCGACGTGGGGATCGCGAACGGGCAATCTCTGTGTCGAGGCCCAGCCCGGAGGCCGCCCGTCGCGGGCACCATCATCGGCAGGATCCGGCCGCCCGGCCGGCGGAACGAGGAGAGCGTTGTGCTGACCAGGATCGACCACGTCGGGATCGCGGTGGCTTCGCTGGCCGAGGCGATTCCGCGCTACGAGGAGGCGTTCGGCCTGAAGGTCGTGCATCAGGAGGACAACGACCGGCAGGGCGTGCGCGAGGCGATGCTGCTGGTACACGGCGGCGAGGCCGGCAACTCCTACGTCCAGCTGCTCGAGCCGCTACGCGAGGACAGCCCGGTGGGGAAGTTCCTGGCCAAGCGGGGCCCGGGCATCCACCACATCGCCTACGGCGTGGCTGACATCGACAGCGCCCTGGCCGCGCTGACCATCACCGGTTTCGATCTGGTCAACAAGACCCCGGTGCACGGCACCGCCGGCAGCCGGATCGCCTTCGTCCACCCCAAGGGGCTCGGCGGGGTGCTCACCGAGCTGGTCGAGGCCGCCGAAGGCCACTGAACGCCGACCTGTCAGGGCGTCACGGGCCCGTGCCGGGCGCGGGGCCCCCGCGTCCGGCACGGCCGGGATGACCGCCGAGCTGGTCAGCGGCGGCTCGCCGAGGCGGAGGAGGTGGCGCTCGGAATCGGGTCGAGCGGCGTCACCGAGGAGCCGTTCCACTGGTAGCGGACCGTGGCCCCGCCGGCGGTCGGGCAGCACATGGGATCGCCCGGCTTGTAGAGGTCGTACTGCAGGGCCACCACCCGGTCGGTGGACCAGATCCAGCGGATCGTCGCGCTCGCCTGAGCCAAGTCCCGGCCGACGAGGGCTCCGCGGTGGAAGAAGAACGCCCGCTGTGGGTGCCCGTCCGCGGAGGTCGAGCGCAGCCCGACGATCACGCTGAGGTCGCTGGTCTGGTCGTAGCCGCCCAGTGAGATCGGCGTGTAGCCGGCGGCGCGTACGACCGATGACGCCTTCGCCACGCTGAGCGCGGGTGCGCCTGCCGTGCTCGGCGCCGCCGAGGCGATGCCGGTAAGTCCTCCCATCAGGATGAGTGCACCAATCATCACTGAAACGGCAAGTCTGCGACGTAGAGTCATGAGACCCCCCAGGTTCCGTGTTGACCCGACCACGCTAGATGCCCTCTTCGACGCCCGCCGCCCGGGCAGGGCCTATGGGCGGTATGTCGCCCGGTTCGACCGCAATTGGCACCCGACAATCGGCACCCGGCCGGCGGCGGGCTGCCGTGGGACGCGGGTCAGCGGTCGGAGGGGGTGGCCGAGGCGCGGCCGTGGCGGCGGCGGGCAGCCCAGCCGACCGCGGCGAGCAGCCCGGGCGGGCGTTGGAAGGTGGCCAGCGTGGTGCCGGGCAGCGGCAGGCGCAGCGTGGCCACCGAGCGGGGACGGGCGAACTCGCGCAGCCCCTCGGCGCCGTGCACCCGGCCGAAGCCGCTTTCGCCGCTGCCACCGAAGGGCAGGGCGGGTATCCCCGCGAAGGAGAGCACGGCGTTGACCGACACCATGCCGGCGTCGAGTCGGCGGGCGATCTCGTCGCCGCGGCGGCGGGAGAACACCGTGGCCCCCAGCGCGTACGGGGTGCCGTTGGCGAGGGCGACGGCCTCGTCGACGTCGGCAACGACACGCACGGTGACGACGGGACCGAAGGTCTCCTCCTGCACGGCGGGGCTGTCCTCGGGGACGTCGACGAGGACGATCGGGGAGATGAACGTCTCGCCCACCGCGTCGACTCCGCCGAGCAGAGCCGTCGCGCCGCGGGCCAGCGCATCGCGGACGTGGCGGCGCACGATGGCGGCCTGGTCCGGCGTCGTCATCGCGCCGTAGGGGGCATCGGGCTCGCCACCCGGGCGCACCCCGGTCAGGACCCGGCGTAGCTCGGCGAGAAACGGCTCGGCGACCGCCGCGGTGACGTAGATCCGTTCGACGCCGGCGCAGGTCTGCCCGGCGTTCGACATCGCCCCCCAGGCGGCCGCGCGGGCGGCGGCGACCACGTCGGCGTCGTCGGCGACGATGCACGGGTCCTTGCCGCCGCACTCGATGACGACCGGGGTCAGCGACCGCGCGCAGGCCGCCATCACCTTGCGGCCGCTGGCCGGGGAACCGGTGAAAGCGATCTTGTCGGTGCCGGCGGCGCAGAGCGCGGCGCCGGTGGCACCAAACCCGGTGACCACGCCCAGCACCCCGGCGGGGGCGGCCGGGTTCGCGGCGGCGAAGGACGACGCCAGCCGGCTGCCCAACGCCGGGGTGTACTCGCTGGGCTTGAACACCACCGGGTTGCCGGCGGCGAGGGCGTACGCGATCGAGCCGACCGGGGTCAGCAGCGGGTAGTTCCACGGCCCGATCACCCCGACGACGCCGAGGGGGCGATACTCCACCCGAGCGCTGTGATTGGCCAGGAACGGGCCGGGAAGTACCCGACGCGTGCGCAGCACGCGGGCGGCGTTGCGGGCCGCCCAGCGGATGTGTTCAAGGGTGAGCAGCAGTTCGATGCGGGCGTCGGCGGCGGACTTGCCGTTCTCCGCGTGGAGCAGCTCGACGAGCTCGCCGTCGTGGCGGACGAGGTGGGCGGCCCAGCGCAGCAGGTGCTCGCGGCGCCCGGCGGCACCGAGCCCAGCCCACCAGGGTGCCGCGTCGCGGGCGGCCGCCACCGCGGCCGAAACCTGCTGCGGTGCGGACACCGGAAACCGACCCACGACCGCGCCGGTGACCGGATTCGCGGAGACGAACGTCGACCCGAACGCGTCACCGAACGTCTCGGTCGCATCAACCTCGGCGCCCGGGGGCGCATCGGCACCGGCGCCGGCGGGAGAAGTCCAGGGGTCGCTCGTGGCCGGCTGGCCAGGCACCGCAGCCGTCTCCGTCCCGGAGGCAGCCGCCTGGCCTGGCGACGTCGTCGCAGCCTGCTGCACCGCACGCCCCTCGATGGTCGTCGCGGATCCCTCCTACTAAAAGCCCCCGAGGAGAGCATAGGTCGCGCCTGCACCGAGGTCGACCGTGGCTACACGGCTACAGGAAGGAGTCCCGGTAGGCGGTGAACCATTCTCGCTGAGTCCGCTGGTCGGCCGTCTCGTCCACGCAGACGTTGCCGAACATGGTGGCCGCGGGCGGCGGGTCCAGGGCGAGGCAGTCGCGGCGCAGGTCGGCCGCGGCGTCCTCGGCGTGTTCGCGGACCTCGTCGAACCAGCCGGCGGCCACGTCGGCGGCCAGCAGCAGCCGAAGTCGGTCGATGGGGTCCCGCGCCCGCCAGCTCGCGAGCTCCGCGGCCGGCTGGTACCGGGTCGCGTCGTCCGAGGTGGTGTGGGGCGCCATCCGGTAGGTGTTGGCCTCGATGAGAACCGGGCCGCCGCCACCGCGAGCATGCTCGAGCGCCCAGGTGGTGACCGCGTGCATGGCGAGCACGTCGTTGCCGTCGACGCGCACACCCGGGAAGCCGAACCCGTCGGCGCGCCGCGCCAGCTGCATCGCCGACTGCCGCCGGGTCGGGGTGGAGATCGCCCACTGGTTGTTCTGGCAGAGGAACACCACCGGCGCACCAAAGCTTGCCGCCCAGACGAACGCCTCGTTGGCGTCGCCCTGGCTCATCGCGCCGTCGCCGAGGTAGACCAGCACGGCGCCGTCGCGGTCCGGGTCGCCGGTGCCGGCCGCGCCGTCGAACATCATGCCCATTCCGTAGCCGACGGCATGCAGGGTCTGCGAGGCGAGGACGATCGCATAGTTGGCCATGTGGTGCTTCGCCGCGTCCCAGCCGTCGTGGCTCACCCCGCGCAGCAGGCGGATGACCTCGGCGGCCGGCACCCCCAGGTGCCAGGCGACGGCGTGCTCGCGGTAGCTGGGGAAGACGAAGTCGTGCGCCCTGATCGCCGCCGCGGAACCGACCTGCGCCGCCTCCTGCCCGCGCAGCGGGATCCACAGCACCAGCTCACCCTGCCGCTGCAGGGCCGTGGCCTCCTCGTCCAGGCGGCGTGCCAGCACCATCGAGGAGTAGAACGTCCGGCACAGGTCGTGGTCAGCGAGGGCGACGAAGCGTGGGTCGGTGACCCGGGTGCCGTCCGGAGCGAGCAGCCGCACGCCGGAGTCGGCCGGCTCCGGCGGCGGGATCGACATCGCCGGTGGTACGGCGACCACCGGAACCGGTCCCGGTGGCCGCACCGGCCGCTCCGCAATCAACTCCGGCCCGCGTACGACATTCATGGCGAGTACCTCTCCCCCACCGGAAGATCGCAGGACGTCCTACGATCGGAAACCATCGAAAAAGAGCCGTATACCGGTAAGACAGTACGCGGTCCGGGATCGACGAGAACGCCGGATCACCTCACTTCATTCACGCGGTACTCCTACCCCCACCGACCGCCCGGGATTCCAAGGACGTCCGACGATCGGAAACCATCGAGCGGTAAACGGTTCGGTTGTGAACCCACCCGAAACTCAAGCGCCGTTACAACTCACACAGGTAAAGGGAATATTTCGGCTGGAACCCGACCGGTCCCGGAGCCGGACCCGGATACCCGCTCCACGGCTATCCACCCCGAGCTGACCCGACCGGTCGGTAACGCGGCGCTCGCTGCCGGTGGACGCGGGGTCCGGTCCGCTGGGCACCCGGCGCGGGGCGGCCCCGGCCCGACCCGGCGCACAATGGCGCCATGGTAGGCGAGGCGGGACGCGTCCGGGTGGTGTTGGAACGATCCGGCGGGCTGCTGGGACGGCCGGTCCGGCGGGGGCTGGACAGCGCCGACCTGCCCGAGTCGGAGGCGGTCCGGCTGCGCGAGCTGGCCCGCGGGGCGGTCGCACCGGCCGACGGGCCGGACCGGCGGGCCGGTGGTGCCGTGCCACGGGGCGGGCCGGTCGAAGGTGGGCGAGTCAGGGGCGCGGACCGGTTCGTCTACACCCTTGAAGTCGACTACATCCCGGCAGTCGACCAGCCGGGCGAGCGCGCCGTGCGGACCTTCTCCGAGCCGGTCCCGGAGGAACTCGGCCCGCTACTGGCCCTGCTGCGGGCCGCTCCCCTCCTGCCGGCCCGCGGCCGCGACGCGCCGCGCTGACCCGCACTGACCCGCACTGACCCGCACCGCCGCGCACCACCCCGCCGACCGGGCGCACCGGCGGTCGGCCGGGTGGTGACACCGGCGGCGGAAAATCATTCGCCGGGCGGCCATGAACCGGGCATCCTGAACAGGCAGAACGGAACGGAATGGCCCCGACTCGGACCGCCGGGCCGAGCCGGCAGATCCGGCCGAAGTCGGCGGCAGAGGCATGGAAGCCGAAGCATGAATTCCCCCCGACCGGGCTTCGGTGCCGATGAAGCCACCCGGGCCGGCTTGTTCCCGAGCTTCCGGTGACGAGGAACCTTCGGCGCGAGCCCCTGGTTCCGGGCCGCCCGCGAGAATCCGGGTGACCGGGTTGAATGCGTTCGGTCGGCAAGAGATGAATAGCAAGACCCCCGCCCCCTCGAGAGAAGGAACCAACCGATGAGCCCCGTCGCGACGCTCGACGCAGCGGCGCACCCGATCTGGCTGTGGACCCGGCCCGAGGAGGTCGAAAGCGCCGCGCTGGACCAGCTGCGCAATGTCGCGTCCCTGCCCTACATCCATCACCATGTCGCGGTGATGCCCGACGTGCACCTTGGCTACGGCGCCACGGTCGGCTCCGTGATCGCCCTGCGTGACGCCGTCTCCCCCGCCGCCGTCGGGGTCGACATCGGCTGCGGGATGGCCGCGGCGCGGACCAACCTCACCGCGGCCGACCTGCCCGACGACCTGGGTCCGCTGCGGGCCGCGCTGGAGGCGGCCGTCCCGGTCGGGATGACCGGCCACCGGGAGCCGACCGCGCGGGCCCGGCGTCAGGACGACCTGTGGAGCACCTACGACGCGCTGCATCCCCGCGTCGCCGGGCGGCTGGCGAAGGCGATGAACCAGCTGGGCACCCTCGGCTCGGGCAACCACTTCCTCGAGGTGTGCCTGGACACCGACGACGCTGTCTGGATCATGCTGCACTCCGGTTCGCGCAACGTCGGCAAGGAGCTCGCCGAGGGCCACATCCGCGTCGCCAAGCAGCTCGAGCACAACGCCGGCCTGGCCGACCGCGACCTCGCCGTGTTCCTCGCCGGCACCCCCGAGATGAGCGCCTACCGTCACGACCTGTACTGGGCGCAGACGTACGCGCGGCGCAACCGGGACCTGATGCTCGCCGCGGCCGTCGAGGCACTGCGCGGACCGCTGCCCGGGTTGCGGGTGCCCACCGCGGCGGCCGACGGCCCGCACGCCGGCGACCGCGACTTCGCCCTCGTCAACTGCCACCACAACTACGTCGCAGAGGAGCACCACTTCGGCGCCGATGTGCTCGTCACCCGCAAGGGCGCCATCTCCGCCCGGGAAGGGGAATACGGCATCATCCCCGGTTCGATGGGAACGAGGTCCTACCTGGTGCGCGGGCGGGGAAACCCCGACTCGTTCCATTCCGCCAGCCACGGCGCCGGCCGCACGATGAGCCGCAACCGGGCGCGGCGGACGTTCACCGTCGACGACCTCGCCGCCCAGACCCGCGGGGTCGAATGCCGCAAGGACGCCGGCGTCCTCGACGAGATCCCCGCGGCGTACAAGGACATCGACACCGTCCTCGCCCACCAGAGCGACCTCGTCGAGATCGTCGCCCAGCTGCACGCCGTGCTCTGCGTGAAGGGTTGACGGTCCTGACGGTGGCGACGGGTCAGACGTAGGCCTCGTCGACGTAGCACCAGCGCCAGTCCTCGCCCGGCTCGAAGGAGCGGACGATCGGGTGGCCGTGCTCGGCGGCGTGGGTGCTGGCGTGCCGGGACGGCGAGGAGTCGCAGCAGCCGACGTTGCCGCACGTCAGGCAGAGGCGCAGGTGGACCCAGCGACCGCCGGTGCGCAGGCATTCGCCGCAGCCCTGCGGGGTGGCCGGTTCGACGTCGCGGATCGCGGACAGGTGGGGGTCCTCGATGGTGGTCATCTCTGGCGATCCTCTCCCAGTCGGCGCGGACGCGGATGCGCACGCACGTGGTCAGCCTGCCACCGGTGCCTGTGCCCCGCGGTCACCCGCGGTTCCCGCCTGTGGCCGCGGGGGCGGTTTCGAGGTCCAGCGTGGGCGCCAGCGCGCCCTCGTGGCGCAGTAGGAACTCCTTGCGGGGCAGGCCAGCGGCGAACCCGCGCAGCGCCCCGTCGGCTCCGATGACCCGGTGGCACGGGCGCACCAGCAGCAGGGGATTGGCGCCGACGGCCGTGCCGACGGCCCGGACGTCACGGCGGTCGGCCCCGATCCGGCTGGCGAGCTGACCGTAGCTGACGGTCGTGCCGTAGGGGATGGACTCCAGCGCCCCCCATACCCGCTGCTGGAAGTCAGTCCCCCGGGTGCGCAGGGTCAGGGTGAAGGCGCGCCGCTCGCCGGCGAAGTACTCGGCGATCTGCCGGGCAGCCTCGGTGAACGGCTCCTCGGCCCGCCGCCACTGCGGCGCGATCGTCGGAGCGCCGCGCTGCTGCGGCATGGACAGCGAGGCCAGGGCGAGCCCGCCGGACGCCTGGTCCGACTCGGTGCCCACCAGCAGCAGGTCCCCCACCGGGCTGGTCAACGCCGTGTAAAGCGTCATCGGTCCCATGTCCCTTCTTCCCACGCCCATCCGGGCTGCTTCCATGTGCATGGTCAGGTCGGACGGCGCGCCGCGTGCAGCGGGGCGACCTCGGCTTGGGTCGCATCGGCGGGGGCGGCTGTCCCGGCCCACGGCGCCGCCGTGATCCACAGGTGGTGCGCGGCGTAGGACCGCCACGGCGCCCAGGCCGCGGCGGCGGTCGGGGCGGCGGTCGGGGCGGGGTGATGGTGGCGCAGCGCGGCCCGCAATGCGGCGTCCCCCGCGGGGAGGACATCCGGATCGCCGAGCCCGCGCATCCGGACGTAGTCGGCGGTCCAACGCCCGATGCCCCGCACGGTCAGCAGCGACCGTTCGGCCTCGGCGCGGTCGGCGCCCGCGTCGAGCCCGACGTCGCCGGCGGCGAGGGCGGTGGCGAGCGCGCGTACCGTCTCCCGACCGGCCGCGGGCATGTCCAGCTCGTGCAGGGACGCGTCGGCGAGCGTGTCGGCCCCCGGGAACAGCAGGGTGAGCCCCCCACTCGGAGTGGGCAGCGGTTCGCCGTACGCGGCGAGCAGGGTCTCGCCCAGGCGCCGCCCGGCGGGCACCGAGACCTGCTGGCCGAGCACCGCCCGCACGGCCAGCTCGTGCGCGTCGGTGGCCCCCGGGGCGCGCAGGCCCGGGTGGCGGGCCACGAGGGGAGCCAGGATCGGATCGACCCCGAGCCGCTCGGCGACCGCCCGCGGGTCGGCGTCCAGGTCGAACAGCCGCCGCACCCGGCTGACCGCGGCGGTCAGGTCGCGCAGGTCGCTCAGGGACAGCCGGCACTCCAGCCAGCCGGCGTCGTCGGCGCCCGGGCGCTCGGCCACCTCCGCGATGCCGTGTCCGCGCGTCAGCCGCAGCGTCCGCCGGTAGGTCCGCCGACCGCGGTCGCCGACGACCTCCTCGGCGCCGCGCAGCGCCCGGCGGGCCAGATAGTCGAACATCTCGACCGCCGCGTACGGCCGGCGGTAGCCCAGCCGGACCACCAGGCCGCCCGAGCCGGCGGGTCCCTCCTTCCCCCCGCGGGGGGAGGCGGATCGCACCGCTCGTGGTCCACGAAGATCACTTGGCGTCGCCGCGTAGACCGTTCGGATGGTGTCGTTGAACTGGCGGACGCTCGCGAAGCCGGCGGCGAAGGCCACCTCGGTGGCGGGCATGGCGGTCGCCTGCAGCAGCAGCCGCGCGGTGTGCGCACGCTGCGCCCGGGCCAGGGCGAGCGGGCCCGCCCCCACCTCGGCGGTCAGGTGCCGGTGAAGCTGGCGGGTACTGTAGCCCAGCCGGTCGGCGAGGCCGACCACGCCTTCCCGGTCGACGACACCGTCGCCGATCAGGCGCATCGCCCGCCCGACCACGTCGGCGCGGACGTTCCACTCGGCGGAGCCGGGCACCGCGTCCGGCCGGCACCGCCGGCAGGCCCGGAAGCCGGCGCCGTGCGCCGCCGCGGCCGTCGGGAAGAACCGGACGTTCGCCCGCTTCGGTGTCACCGCCGGGCAGCTCGGCCGGCAGTAGATGCCCGTGGAGGTCACGGCGGCGTAGAAGGTGCCGTCGAATCGGGCGTCCCGGCTGGCCACCGCCTCGTATCGGCCCTCGTCCGTCCGCATGCCCCCACTCTCGGTGCGATCGCCCCCGGATGCTGGCGGGAATCGGACATCGGGTCAGCGGGCCGGATCAATGCGACCTCAGACGAGCGGCTTGCGCAGGACGACGAAGTACAGGTCGGGCCGCAGCGGGCGGCCGAACCGCTCGTCGGCGTAGGGGAACGGTCGCGTCGCCGCGGTCGGGAGATATCCCTTGCGGCGGTACCAGTCGATGAGTTCGGTCCGCTGGGCGATGACCTGCATCTCCATCCACTCCGCCGACCAGGCGGTGACGGCGTGCCGTTCGGCGAGTCGCAGCAACGCCCCGCCCAATCCGGCCCCCTGCCGGGTGGGGCTGACGGCGAACATGCCGAAGTAGGCGCCCACCACGGCGGTGATCCCCGCGCCGGTCAATCCCTCGACCCCGCCCGCCTGGGCCACCAGCTCACCCGTCCGGACCATGCCGGCTTCGCCGTGCGTCGACGGCTCGATCCGACGTTCCACGTGGCAGCAGCCCACGAGGAGATCCGGAGGCTCCTCCGCGAGCAGGACCCTCCCGTGGGGGCCCGTCAGGGTGGCGTGGACCTCCTCGACATCCGTGCGATGGCCGCCGAGCAGATCCGCCTCAGTGGTCCACCCCGCCCGGCTGGACTCCCCCCGGTAGGCAGATTCGACCAGAGCGACGATCGCCGCCGCCTCGGCGGCGCTGTCGGTGGCAGGACGGAACGCCACGTTCGCGGGCTGGGGGCGGGAGACCGATCGCATTCCCCCATCCTCACAGCCCAGCGGGCGAATCCCCCGTCAGGGCGAGGGACGCCACGGTCCGTGACGGTCCGAGAGTTCGCTCGCCGCTGGTGACGGCGGCGGCCAGCCGGGGCAGCAGCGTTCCGAGAGGAGCATCGACACGCACCGTCGCCCGGCTGTCCCCGCGGGTGGGCCCCTGGTTGACGATCGCGACCGGAATACCGAGTTCCGCCGCTCGCAGAACAAATCGATATCCCGACATCACGGTCAACGACGATCCGAGGATCATCAACGCGCGGGCGCTCTCGACCAGGTCGAACGCCTGCGCCACACGAGGCCGCGGCACGGTGGCGCCGAAGAACACCACGTCCGGTTCCAAGTGATCACCGCCGCAGCCGAGACAGTCGACCATGACGAACCGGGCGACCGCCTCCTCCGAAAGGGTGACGTCACCGTCCGGGTTGGTGGGGGCCCCGGAGATGCGAAAGCCCGGGTTCGCCGAGCTCAGCCGCTCGTCGAGGTCGCGACGCGGACTCACCTCCCCGCAGTCGACGCACACCACGCGGGACAGGCTTCCATGCAGATCGATCACCTGCCGGGAACCGGCGCGCTGGTGCAGTTCGTCGACGTTCTGGGTGACGATGCCGGTGACCAGCCCCGCCTGTTCCAGCCGGGCCACCGCGCGGTGGCCCGCGTTCGGCTCGGCCCGGGCTACCTGCCGCCAGCCGGCGTGACTGCGGGCCCAGTAGCGGTGGCGGGCGCCCGGCTTCTTGGTGAACTGCTGGTAGGTCATCGGGGTGTGGCGGCGCAGAGCCCCGTTCGGACCCCGATAGTCCGGAATGCCGGAGTCGGTCGAGATGCCCGCCCCGCTCACGACGGCGACGCCGCCGGCCGCGACGAGGGCGCACAGCCGGTCGAACGCCTCGCCGTCGTTGGTCGCGTTTACTCCCACCGCTCCCATGCTGCCCGATCGCGCGGCCGCGGACCCCTTCAGACGCTGGAGTGGCCCGTTCGGCCGAGCAGACCCGGGCGTCGGCTCCGACCTCGATCACCGCAATCCACGTCGACTGGTGACCGCCAAACGCGGGTCGTACCGTTGCGCCGGGTAGACCTGTATCGAGGTGATGACCCATGAACGAGCAGGTCAGAAACATCAGCACGCCACCGCGCCGAGCGCGGGACACCCGCAGCGCCGCCTCGGCCTCCCCTGGACGGCGCTTCCCGCGCATCCCCGAAGTGGGCGACGACGCCACCCGTACGGGGCCCGAACGGCTCTCGGCGTGGGAGGCCGCGCGGGCCGCCGCCCATCCGGGCCCCGAGGCGCCCGTCTGTGGTGCGGCCGGGCAGGTCGCCGGGCCGGGAGAGACCATCGAGGCCGAGATCGTCCGGTGCCTGCCGGGCTCAGTCGCACTTGTCCGGACACCCGCCGGCACGGAGGAGATCGGTCTTGCCCTCGTCCGAGCGCACATGGGCGACACGGTGCTGGTCCATGCCGGGGAGGCGATCACCGTTCTTTGACGTCCTCCCCGCCTGAGCGGGGGATTCCAACTCCTACCCGCCCAGCGGAGGAACGGGCGACCGGTGTCGAGATTCGCGGTTCGTGGGCTCGGCCGGGCGCGACGCGCGGTCCGCCCGCGGGTGAAAGGGCTAACGATGAGGACGGTTCAGGCACCACTCGACCGGGCGGTGGCAATCGCCGACGCGACGATCTACCGGTGCGATCCGGATCAGCGCGCGCGGTTCGACAGGGGCCGGTCGGGCGGGCTCGTCGGGGTGCTGACCCCGGTGGCGTACGCCGCGCGCCATCCGGATGAGCGGGCGTACGTCCACGCGGAATG
The DNA here is from genome assembly GCF_025403375.1 of Frankia gtarii. Taxonomy (GTDB): domain Bacteria; phylum Actinomycetota; class Actinomycetes; order Frankiales; family Frankiaceae; genus Frankia; species Frankia gtarii. Next base: position 12,600 of record NZ_JAMPTM010000052.1, on the reverse strand, counting down.
CCTGTTGGCGGCCGACCCCGACGCCGTGCTGACCACGCGGGTGCGCTGGCTGCAGATCACAACGAGAGAACAGCAGACCCTCCGGTCGGGTGGCGCCGGCGGCGGGACAGCACTCGACGCCGACGCCGACGACCAGGCCGAGTTTCTGCCGCACGAGGTCGACGAAGCTGTGACGGTCGCGGACCTGCTGGCGGTGCACTCCCAGCCAATGGCGCCTCCCCCGAGCGGAGGATGGCCGCGCGGCTGGCTGCCTCATCTGAGTGCCCCCCGACCGGCCCCCTGGGAGCCGGCCGGCGCGGCGGCGGGCGGGCGGTCGGGGGCCCACACCGTCCAGCTCAGCGCGCCGTCCGGACGCCGGGTGCGGACGGTGGATCACGGTGGCGGCGCGGCGCCGACCAGGATCACCTGGGACAGCTGGTCCGCCCGGGCGGAGCTGCGGCTCAGCGCCGGGCTGTATCCCGGTCCGCGCCCGCTGCTGCGACTGCGCGCGGAGTTGGTCAACACCTCCAGCTGGCCCTCTCAGGCCGACGAGGCCAGGGAGTGGATCCCGGCGGGCTGGACCGCCCGAACCCCCCGCCGGCGGGCGCTGCGCCACGCGTTGATCGGGGTCCACGTGGTCCTTGGGACGGATCGGGGTCGGTTCGTCTCCTTGACCGCGCCGCCCGACTGGGCCAGGGATGCAGCGCGGGACTGCGTCAACGACGGCTTGTGGCCGGCGGTGGTCGGCGGTCCCGCCGACTCCACCGCCGTACTGATCGCACCGATCCGGATCCCGGACGATCGACAACCTCCGCCATCCCGTTCCGGAGCGTGAGGGGAGCGTCCGGACACGTACGAGCGTCCGTCCGGACGCCTGCGCCGCGATCCGGCATCGAGCCCGGAGCTCGGAGCCGTTACAGCCGTGAACCCGGATCCGCCACGGTGGCGGGGTCACGATCGACGTCGGTGACAGGATCACCGCCCAGGTCGGAGGACCGGTGATGACTCACGTCGGTGACGGGATCACCGTCCACGGCGGGAGCCGGATCGCGACCCGCGGCGGGAGGCGTCGAGGGTGGTGGGTCGCTCGTCGGCGGCTGCTGGTCGGGCAGATCGGTGAAGGTGACGTCCACCTGCTGGAAGCTTTTGAACTGCTCCGCCTTGGCGTAGGAGGTGTAGGCCCGCCGGTCGGATTCGGTGAGCTCGACGTCGTCGGTGAACGGGGTCAGCAGCGCCCGCGGGAAGAGGCGGCCCGCCCGCACCGCGTTGATCTCCATGGCGAGGACCACGACGACGGCGAGGAAGTACAGCCAGGTCATCAGTCCGAGGACGAGCCCGAACAGTCCGTAGACCTGGGTGGAACCCTTGAGCTGATGGGCGATGTAGTAGCTGCCCAGGGTCTGCACAAGCTGCCAGCCCAGCGCCGCGAACACCGCCCCGGGCAGGTTCTCCCGCATCCGGACGGATCGGGCGGTCAGGACCTTGAAGGCGACGAGGATCAGGCCGGCGTTACCCGCCGTGGAGATCACTACCGCGAGCACCTGGAACCCGGCGGCCAGCCGGCCGAACGCGGAGGCCCCGGTCGTGACGCTGGAGAGCACCGTCGTCATCAGCACACCGAGGCCGAGCAGGCCGATGAGGCTGAGGCTGCGCAACCGGGCGAAGAACGGGTTCGGTCGGGACCGACGCGGCACCGCCCAGACGGTGTCCAGGGCGTTGCCGATGGCCCGGGCGACGCCGAGGCTGCCGGAGATGGCGCCGAGAACACCGACGGCGACGGCGATCCGACTGCCCTTGAGGGCCTGCACGTCGTCACGGAGCTGGTCGCCGATGATCGGAAACTGGCTGAGTGCGGAGGTCACGACCTGCTCCTGCAGGTCGTGATGGCCGTGCAGGACGAAGCCCAACCCGGTCGTGAGCAGCAGCAACAGCGGGAACAGCGACAGAAAGGCATAGAAGGTGATTAAGGCGGCGAGGTAGCCGCCCTGATCGTCGGCGAACTTGTAGATGACGGCGATGACGAAGCCGACCCCACGGTTACGTTGCTGGGCCCGGTCGATGCGGCCACCGAGCGCCATCCCGCGCCTCCCAAGGCCGTCCGCTGTCATGAGGGTCTCCCCCGTCGGGATGAGTCGCATACCTGCCGGCCTGCCGGTAATGCGCCTTGACCTGCTGGCAAGGCACCTCCCACCGCATCGCATCGCATCCGAATCGCCCCCGTGGCTGGCCCGCTCGGGTGACGCACCGGGCCGCGCGGCCGATCACCGCCCGCATCCCCGGTTCAGGCTGCGCCACAGGCGGTCCCGTCCGCCGGCTCATCATCGCGTTGACGGACGGGCTCCCATTGATCGATCACGGATTCGCGACGGTCCGCCGTCCGAAGGGAGCCCGCGGATGCGACGAGATCTCAGGGGGATCGTCTCGGGGATAGGCGTGGGCCTGCTTCACCTCGTCGTCGTCCCGCTCCGGGCCGGGTTGGGGCCGGCCCGGTCGGGGCAACGCTATCGCAGGGCGGTCATCCGCCTGTGCCGCCGGCCTCCGCGGACTCCGTGCCGCCCGAACGGGGGGGCCACCTCCGGCAACGTGAACCGACGCACGGCGGGGTTGCAGCCGGCGGCGGCGGAACCGCCTCATCTGGGCGGCCGGCCGGCCCGGCTCACCGCCCCCCGTCGCCGCCCGGCAGCTGCGGCGCGGCGCCCGGGTAGATGCCGGTCTGCTCGGAGGCGTCGATCGTGGGTTGCCGCCCGGCGTCGAAGCCGAGCTGCACGATCTGGTGCGGGATGACCAGGTCCAGCGCCCAGTCCGTGAGCACCCTGGCCCGATTGGACCCGTTGTTCAACGCGTACGCGTGGTACGCCCGGGTGACCACGACCGCCGGCAGGCCATGCAGGGTCAGCCCGAACGGGTTGGCCACGGCGTCCCGCCCACCCAGGTCGACGACGAACCCGAGGTCCCGGTGCCGGTACGGCCGGGCGGTGCCGTGACCGAGGGACGCGGCCACGTTGCGGGCGGCGGCCACGGCCTGGCGCACCGCATGCTGGGCGGTCTGGCCGGCGGGGGCGCCCGCGCGGGTCACGTCGGGCACGGCCGCGGCGTCCCCCAGCGCGAACAGGCCCTCCACCTCGGGGACGCGGAAGCAGTCGTCGACGACGAGACGCCCGTGCGTGGTGGGCAGGCCGAGGTTCGTCATGAGCGGACTGGGCGACACCCCCGCGCACCAGACCACCGTGTGGGTGTCGATCGTCTCGTGCTGGTCGGCGTGCTCCGCCTGGCCCAACCGGACGGTGCGCTCGGTGACCTCGTTCACCGACGTCCGCAGCCGCAGCTCGACGCCGCGGGCGGTGAGCACCTCGGCGGCCCGGTGGCCGAGCGGCGGCGCAAGTTCGTGCAGCAGGCTCGGCGCGTGGTCGACGAGCACCCAGCGGACCTCGTCGGCGCGCACCCGCGGGTAGTTCGCCACCGCGCGCCGGCTGAAGCGGGTCATCTGCGCGGCGAGCTCCGTACCCGTGTAGCCGCCACCGACGATCACGAAGGTGCACAGGGCGCGCCGGCCGGCATCGTCCGTGGTGGCGTCCGCCCGCTCGAACTGCCGCAGCACGTGGTCACGCAGGTGGACGGCCTCGGCGAGGTTCTTCAGGCCGATCGCGTGCTCGCGCACGCCCGGGATGTCGAAGGTCCGCGTGACGGAGCCGGGGGCCAGCACGAGCCGATCCCAGTCCAGCTCGTCGACCGTGCCGTCGTTGCCGCGGACGGTCACCGTGCGGGCCTGGGTGTCAACCGCCACCGCATGACCGAGGCGCAGCACGGTGCGGCGCAGTGCTCCCCGGGTGGCCACCGCCAGGTGCCGCGGCTCCACCGAACTCGCGCAGACCTGCGGCATCAGGGAGGTGTAGAGCAGGTGGTCCACCGGGGAGACGACGGTGAGCCCCGCCGCCGATGCCGGCAGCAGGCTCTCCAGCCGCCGCAGCAGCCGCAGGCCGGCGAACCCGCTACCCACCACGACCACACGTGACGCGCCCCCCTCCGCGGCGGATCCTGCGGCACCGGAGGCAGGAGCCGGACGATCAGCTGCCCGGCCGGCGCGCAGGAACCGACGCAGGGGCACCGGCAATGACGTTGATCCCGGCACGTTCCACCTCCGGAGGGCCGCACACGGCGGCAGCGCGTCGCAGCGACTGGGTGCGAGCGGGCACAGGGCCATGCGGAACGCACCAGTCGTCCCACCCTGCGCGCAGGAGCGATGGCCGGACGACTGTCACCGCAGCGGCCTCTTACTTCACTCGCCCAGCTCTCATGATCGCAAAGACGCCAGATTCGTCAACAACGTTGATTATCTTGAGTCGGCTCGTGCTTCCGCTACGCGGCGGGGGGTCGTCCCGTCCATCCTGGCGGGTGAGGTTCTCGAAGATGTGGTGCGGGTGCAGCATAACGCCGCGGCGGACACACGGGACGGACAAGATGATGCCTGTGGCCGAGATTCAGTTGCTTGCCGTCTATGAAGACAAGATCGAGGTGGAATACAGCCGGTTCATGGTGAAGGACGAGGGGTTGGCGTGGATTGGGGAGCCAGGAGTTCCCGGTCCCCAGCTCCCGCTCCTCGTGGTTTCCGGTCTTGTCAGCGCTGGAAGCGGAAGAGCAAGAGAGTCGTTTTTTCCTGCGCGCAGGGGCGTGGGGGAAATGCTGAGATGCTCAATGAGATGCTCAATCAGAAGCAGTCCGAGAGACAGGGGTGATCGAGCGAGCGAGCCGGATGAGGGTATACCGGCGGAGGATGGTTTACCGGCGGGCCGGCGTCGACGTTGGGTTCGTTTCGCCGGAGCCGGTCTGGGTGGTGTGGCCGTGCTCGTTCTGGGTGCCCTGGCCGCTGTGAACGGCGTCGGCGTCAACGCCGGGGCGGATTTTGACCTTGTCACGACGTCCAGGGCCTCCGTCCCCCCGTTGGCCCCGTTGGCTACTGCCGCCTCGGCTATCCCGGCCGCCCCGCCCATCCCGCCGGACACTGCAGCGCCGGACACGGCTGGCGGGCCTGACCCGCGACCGGGATCTTGAAGGCGCTGTTCTCGACTTCGTGGCCAGGGCGGAGACTCGCATGCCCGCCGACATTGTGATCCCCAGCAGCCTCCGGTCCGCGTTCTACCATCAGCCCGGCGTCGAGGATCCCAACGGGAGACTTCTCCTCCTACGCGGCGCGCTCACCAATCGTGCGCGCACCGAACGGGACACGGTGCTGCGGAACATGCTGCTGGCAGCGTCGCGCAGCCAGCAGGGCACGCCCATCGAACTCGACCTCGAGACCGGCGAGCGGGGCGTGTGCATTCAGGTTCTCTACCCGACGGGCGCTGTCGTACCGTCGCGCATCTGGCTGTCCACTGACACGTTCGGTTATCTCGAACCAGCGACCCCCGTTGACGGGCCCGTTGTGCCGCCGACCGCCGCGGCACTGGCCGACCTTCTCCGGAAACTGCTGCCGGACCTGCCGTAACGATCGATCAGCCGTCTGTCTGTCAACAGAGTCGGCCTCGTACCGGGCCCGCAGGAGAAATAATCACCAGGACACCGTCCCTGCGTCGTCGAAGAACCCGCCGGTCGGACCGTCGTCGGTCAGGGTCGCGAGTCGGATCGCGATCGCCGCGCCCTGCTGCGGGGTACGGACGCCGCGGAAGCCGTTGAGGTCGGTCGCGGTGTATCCGGGGCACGCCGCGTTGATCAGAATGTTCGTGTCGTGCAGTTCCTTGGCGTATTGGACGGTGACAGCGTTGAGGAACGTCTTGGACGGCGCGTACGCGACGCCGATAGGACCCGTTTCGGCCTCGCGGCGCTGCTCATCTCGGGCGCCGACCCCGACCCGCCAACCGAGGGCGCCCAGGCCGGCCGCGATCTCGTACCCGATGCCCTTGTTCGCGTCGGTCACCAGCGCGATCGTCTGTTCACTCACAGGGTCGATCCTGTCCCGGGCCGCAGCGGCCTTCCAACACCGACTGGGTGGGCAGCGATACCGCACGGGTATCGATCCCGGGTGGGGTTTGAGTATCGTGACGGCGTGGAGACGCGGGAGCTGCGGTACTTCGTCGCCGTCGCCGAGGAGCTGCACTTCGGGCGGGCCGCGCAACGGCTCGGGATCGCGCAGCCCCCGCTGTCGCGGGCGATCCGCCAGCTCGAACGGCGCCTCGGGGCGGCGCTGCTGGAACGCACCAGCCGCACCGTCACCCTGACCGACGCCGGGTCGGTGCTCCTGCGGGAGGGCCGGGCGGCGCTGGACGCGGTCGAGGCCGCCGAGCGGCGCGCCCGCCGCGCCGCCCTCGCCGCGACCGGCCACGCCGGCGTGGTCCTCGCCGCGAAGGCCGGCGCGTCCAGCGAACTGCTGGCGAAACTGCTCGACGCCTACGCCGCCGAACCCGATGCGGTCACCGTCGATGTGCTCCTGTGCGGGATCGGCGAGCAGGAACGACTGCTGCGCGACGGGCGGGCCGACGTGGCTCTGCTGCACCGGCCGTTCGACACGACGGCCGGGTTCGACACCGAGGAGCTCCGCACCGACGGACAGGTCGCGGTTCTGCCTGCCGGCCATCCCCTCACCGGCCGGACCCACGTGCAGATGGCCGAGGTCACCGCGCTGCCCGGCCTGCCGATGCCGCGCTGGCCTGGCCTCGACGGTACGTACCCGGACGGCCCCGGCCCGCAGGTTCGGGAGCATGCGCAGTTGTTGCAGCTGATCGCGCTCGGCCGCGCTTGCGCGATCCTGCCGGACTCGTGCCGGGCCCAACTGGGCGGCGACCTCGCCGCCGTGCCGGTGCTGGACGCGCCGACGGTCACGACGGTCATCGCGTGGCCACCGCACAGCCGCTCCAGAGCCGTCGCCGGCCTCGTTCAGACCGCGACGCGTCTCTAGCCAAACTCGGCTCGCCAGGATGCCGATCCGGCACCGCCGCGACGATCCATCCCCTTCAGCGGCCTGCCGCACCGGCACCGAACTGGTGGCACTGGTGGACTACTGTTTCCTGCCGGCGATGTAGCCCTGGTCCGTCTCCCCGTACTGGTGCCCACCGGCGCTGTAGATCAGGTTGGCCCAGACGTTGGTGCCTGTGAAGCTCTCCGAGCACCAGGCGCCTCCCGGGGCGGAGCCGATAGTGCCGGTCTGACCGAGGTCCGCGCCGTCCCGGACAGTACCGACCTGGCCCAGGACGGCGTACTTGCCGTTCGACCGCAGGTTACGGAACTGCACGACGAACTGGCTCAGGGACGGGCCCACCGACCTTGCCCATATGACGATCTCAGCCGCGCCGTCCTGCTGGCCGTTTTCATCCTGGGGATAGCGGACCGAATCGTTCGTGACCGACGAGTCGACCGGGACGATCTGCCACCCAGGCAGGTTCTGACTGCAGAAGCCCTGGGATGCGGATGCAGGCGAGGCGCCCGCAAAGGTCAGGACTGACGCCGCCACCCCCACCAGGGCGACGACCAACAGCCGGCGTAGACGCATGGACGCTCCTCACAGCGAGAACTGACGCGCAAACGGTCGGCTTGTCGAAACTACCGGCGCACCGCCATCTTTCGTGTAAATGGGGTGAGCGTCAAGCTCTTTAAAAACCTCAAGACCCTACGGGCGGGTCGGCGTCAGGTTCCGCGTGGCTGCCGTAAACCCGGACGACAGTCCGATGTGCTCCCGTGAAGTTCTGACCGGGAAAAGGATTCAGAATACGGGAAAAAACTCCCGGCAGGTATCCACCTGTCTGCTACCCGACATCTTCTTGCCGCCCGCCGCCGGGCCGCAGCGCCGACGCTACTGTTCTTGAGCCCGGCAACCTGCCGATGTGGTTCTCGATAACGGTCGGTATCACGAGACAAGCGCCGGCAGGTGGGGCCTGCGGCGCACTGACAGGCCCGCAGAAATCAAAGACCGAACAGTGTCATCTGCAATAAGATTCACTACATGCAGGCAACCTCCTGGATATTTTTCCGTCCGGCCCGTTCCTGGCCGATGTAGGGAGTCAGTCTGCGAGCAAGGTAGTGACCGACTCTCGGACGCCTGGACGGGTGCAGGTTCAGCGTGTCGAGGTCCTCGGCCGCGACGAAGCGTGCTTCCTTCACTTCACCGCCGTCCGCCAGCAGCGTCCCGCCGGTGATCCGTGCTTCAAAGCAGATGGCGAACTGCTGCCGTATCTCCCCATCGTCGTAGGCGATCACGTGGCGTGGGTCGGTGTAGGTCTCCAGGATGCCGATGATCTCGACTGTCAGCCCGGTCTCTTCTCCGGCCTCTCGCGCTGTTACTTCGGGCGGGCGTGCCCGGCGCCCTCGACCGACTGGAGGAAAAGGGCCACGCCCGTTCTCCCAACCGGCGCAGTTTGCCCAACGAGGGGGCCCAGTAGCGGCGCACGGTCCCGGTGGACAGGCCGAGCCTGGCGGCAGCGTCCGCGACGGACCTGATCCGGACCGCGGCGCGCCGGGTGGGGGTGAGGGTCACTGGCTCTGTCCTGCCGCGAACCGTCCCAGTCGCTCTCCGGCAGCCTCAACCGCCCACGCGGGCGGCTCCGGTTCCGGTAGCGCCGTCAGGTCCGGCCGTGGCGACGGCCCGCGTTGGTTCGTCGGCGCGTTCGAGGGGGGCAACCTCGAGCGCAACACCTTGTGCGCCTGCGCCGTCCTGGTGCCAGAACCGGCACCAAAGCAGGACGAGCACCTGCAACGGGGACACGTTGCCGCTACTGATAAGCGGGTTCCGCCCGGCGGTGCCCACGATCCACGTTCTACGACGCGTAGAATCCGGCGGGTGCGACGACAGATGCAGACGGTTTACGCGCGTCGCGGCGGCTGTCGGCGGGGCAGGATCACCGCCGCGGTCGGCGTCGTCGCCGCGATCCTGCCGGCGCTGCTGCTGGCCCTGGCGGCACCCGCCGCGGCGCACTCCCGGCTCGTGGCCACCACACCGGCCGCGGACAGCGTGCTGCCCACCGCGCCGGGTGAGATCACCCTGACCTTCAACGAGTCCGTCTCGTCCCGCTACACCCACGTCGCCGTGACCCGCACCGACGGCACCAGTGTGGTCATCGGCGCCACGGTGGTCGAGGGCGCCACCGTGCGCCAACCGCTCGCCGCGCTGGCCGACGGGCGCTACACGGTCTCCTACCAGGCCGTGTCCGAGGACGGCCATCCCGTCGGCGGGACGTTCGCGTTTACCGTCGCGGGACGGGCGAGCCCCTCGGCCGACACCTCCGGCACCGCGCCGCCCGCCACGACCTCGCCGGGCGCCACGACCTCGCCGGGCACGGAGGCCGCCCCCGCCCCCGCCGGATCCACCGCGGCCACCGCGGCCACCGGCGCGGATGATGGGGACGGCGGGGGTACCGGCTGGATCGTCGTCGTCGTGATCGCCGCCGTCGTCGTCCTCGCCGGCGGCGGCCTGCTCGTCATCCTGCGCCGACGTCAACCCGGAGCGCGCTGACCATGGACTCCTCCCCCTCGACGGGCACGCCCGCCCCGGCCGACCCTCCCGGCTCCCCGGAGGTCCTCCCGTCGGGGGGCGTCTCCCCGGCGCCGACGTCCGCCCGGCCGACGTCCGCCCGGCCACCGGGGGCGGCCGTCCGCGCGCTGCCCGTCGCGGTGCTGGCCGGGTGCGCCGTGCTGGCCCTGGTCGTCGGCTTCGGCCCGGGTCCGCTCCGGCTGCCAGGGCTGCCCTCGTCCGGCGAAGGCACCTACTGGGCGTTGCCGTTCGCCCGGCTGGTGGGTCGGGTCGCCTCGGTCGCCACGCTCGGCTGGCTGCTCGCCGCCGCGGTCCTGCTGCCGGCGCAGCGCACCCCCGCGCGCCGCGACCGTGAGCCGCCCGGTGCGGACGCGACGACAGCGCACGCAGGCGGCGCGCGGGCAGCCGCCCTGCCGGACCGCGCGGCCGATTCCCGCCAGCGGCCGTTGACGTCGACCGCGCGCCGCTGCGGGCGGTACGCGGCCGACGCCGCGGTGGTGTGGGTGCTCGCCACGCTCGCGGAGCTGGTGTTCACCCTGTCCGACGTCTCCGCGCAGCCGGCCGGGGACGTGCTCGACCTGCGCGCGCTGCGGTCGTTCGTCGCCTCGACCGAGCAGGGCCGCGCCCTGCTCACCGTCGCGGTGCTCGCCGCCGTGGTGGCGATCGTCGGCCGCACGGTGACGACGACGACCGCGGCCGGTGCGCTGCTCGCCGTCGCCGCCATCGGACTGCTGCCGCCGGTCTTCGCCGGGCACGCCGCCAGTTCCGGTGACCATGCGATCGCGGTGGTGGCGCTCGCCGTGCACATTCTCGCCGCGTCGGCGTGGGTGGGCGGGCTGCTCGGCCTGCTGTCCGCCGTGCGGCTGCCCGCCGGTTCCTTTGGCCCGGCGCTGCGGCGTCACAGCCGGTTCGCCGCCGGCGCGGCGATCGTCACCGCGGTCAGCGGGATCGGTGGGGCCGCGTTGCGCCTCGGCGGCTTCTCGCCGCTGTGGGAGACCCGTTACGGCCTGCTCGTCACGCTCAAGGCCGTGGGCCTGATCGCCGCGGTCGTGCTCGGCGGCCTGCTGCGCCGCCGGGTCGTCGCCCGGCTGACCGCGGCCACGCCGACAACGGCGGCGGCAGCAGGAACAGCGGGGGCAGCAGGCACGGCGGGGGCGGTCGGTCGGTTCATTCGTCTGGCGGGCGTGGAACTGACCGTGCTGACGGCCACGCTGGGACTGGCCGTGGGGCTGTCCCGCACGGCGCCGCCAGTGAACGACGCCCTCGTGTCCGCCGACCCGACCCGGGCAATGCTCGGCTACCCGATGCCGCCGCCGGTGACCGCCGTCCGGCTGGCCGCCGACTGGCGGATCGACTGGGTGTTCCTCGCCGCGTCGGTGGTCGCCGCCGGCATGTACCTCGCCGGGGTGCGCCGGCTGCACGTCCGGGGCATTCGCTGGCCGGTCGGACGCACCATCGCCTGGCTGTGCGGTCTGGCCGTCGTCGTCTTCGCCACTTCCAGCGGGCTCGGGCGCTACGGGCCCGTCCTGCTCAGCGTGCACATGACCCAGCACATGCTGCTGAGCATGCTCGCGCCGATCCCCCTCGTCCTCGGCGCGCCGATGACCCTGGCACTGCGGGCGATGCGCCCCGCGCGGGCCCCGCATCGCAGCGGGCCGCGGGAATGGCTGGTGGCGCTGCTGCATTCGTGGCCGGTACGGGTGCTGACCCATCCGGCGCTGGTGACGGTGAACTTCATCGGCAGTCTGTACGTGTTGTACCTGACATCGCTGCTGACCACGCTGATGCGCAACCACCTCGGTCACCTGTACATGAACGTGCATTTTCTCGCGGTCGGCGTGCTGTTCTTCGAGCTGCTCATCGGAATCGACCCGCTGCCGCGGCGGCTGCCGCATCCGGGGCGGATCCTGATGCTGATATCCGTCGTACCGTTCCACACCTTCCTCGGCCTGGCGATCATGGCTGAATCGTCGCTGCTCGGCGCCGACTGGTATGGCCGGCTGGTGCGGCCCTGGGGGGTGAGCGCGCTCAGCGACCAGCGCACCGCCGGCGCCATCGTCTGGTCGTTCGGGGAGCTGCCGACGTTCGTCGTGCTCATCGTGCTGTCCATCCAGTGGTCGCGGCTCGACGAGCGGCGCACCCGCAACCGAGAACGCCGGATCGCCGCCGCCGGTGACGTCGACGCCGAACTCGACGCCTACAACACCTACCTCGCCGGTCTCGCCGACGGCCCGGCCCGGCGTCGTACCGCGGCGGCGACCGGCCCGGCGGTCACGACCGGCGTGCTGACCGGCAGCGGGCCGGCGGGACCGCCCACGCCTCCCGTGCCCCGACGGGCAGCGGACGACGATGTCGCCTTCGGCGGGCGCGCATCGGCCGGCGACGACGACTGAAAGCGATTACCTGGCGTCACCTCGACCGGCCTTCGCCACCGTCATGCGGTCCGCCGATTTACGCCGACGGAATATCGATCGAAAAGTATAATCAACCTCCTGAGAAGGTGCGAGTTATTCACCCTCAAGGGTGGGTCCTGATGTGATGTCTTCGCCATCTACGCGATGCGTGCGGGCATTCCTCGTTACGATCTCTCAGGCGAACTGAAATCTGTCGCCATCCACGCATGCCGTCGCGCGGCGGCCGCGACGGAGGAGCAGCCAGGTGTCACAACCACCCCGCGAGCCTGGCCCACTGCGCCGCCGAGCAGCGCAGCAGCAGGAATGTGCGCCGCGGCGGGGAAGGGGTCGGGCACGGTGGTCAGGCCGGCTCCGGCCCGGCCCGCACGGGGCGAAGCGTGACGGATTCGCCGTGTTCCTGCGGGCGGAGACCACCGGCGGTCTGCTGCTCGTCGGCGCGACGGTGGTCGCCCTGATCTGGGCGAACGCCGCGCCCGGCGCCTACCACGCGGTGTGGTCCGCCCCGGCCGGATTCGGCCCGTCCTGGCTGCACCTCGACCACCTGCGCGTCACCGACTGGGTCGCCGACGGCCTGCTCGCGGGCTTCTTCTTCGTCGTCGGCCTGGAACTCAAACAGGAACTCACCGTCGGCGGCCTCGCCGACCGGCGCAGCGCCACCCTGCCCGTCGCCGCCGCCGCCGGCGGCATGATCGCCCCCGCCCTGGTCTGCCTCGCCCTCACCCACCACACCCCCGGCGGCGGACACGCCTGGGC
>NZ_JAMPTM010000529.1 GCF_025403375.1 Frankia gtarii | reverse complement strand
GGTGGGTGGGCGGCGTAGCCGAGGACGAGACCCGGTGGGCCGGGGAGCCGGCGGTGCCAGGACAGCGGGTGCACGAGGACGCCGGCGGCGTGGAGCTGGGCGGCGAGCGCGACGTCGTCACCCTGCCCGTCGGTCTGCCCGTCGGGCAGGGTGATGAGTAGGTGCAGACCGGCGGCGACGCCGTGCACGGTCGCTGCGGGCAGAGCGGTGCGCAGGGCGTCGAGCAGCGCGTCCTACTATTGGCCCTTGCGGTAGTCGGCTTTGGATTCGCGTTGAACGCGTTTCCTGCCTCTGCGGATTCTACCGACGGGTCGGCCGTGACCTCGGGGGATTCCGGAAAGATCGTCCAGTACTACCATGGTAAGACGTTGGCCTGGAATAAGGACACCTGGAATGGTGCGAACACGTGCATCGTCACCAGTCCTACCGAGGTGCATTGCTACGACTCTCCCGAAGAGGAAAAGGCGGACAGCTCCATCAAGCCCGCAAGCGCCCAGGGATACAACTGCAGTGCGATTAGCTATATTGTCGATGCTCCCGGATACTCGGGGCATGGGCTCGGATTCCAGGACTGGGGATACTGGCAGAACCTCGACCAGTGGGTCCAGGTCCCCTGGACGGTCAGGTCGTGGGACAACATTCACGATAGCTGCAAGGGATACCTGCGCTGGGGAACCGGCGGGTCTTGCCACTACATCGCACCGTATACCGGCCAGACGGATATAGATGTCCCGTCGACGCAGATCTTCCTCCAGAAGCCCTCGAACCCTCCGGCTTCTGGCTGCTAGGTTCCCGGGAGGGCTCGGATACCAGCCTTCGGGCAGACCGCTGCGTTGCGGTGCAGGCTGCGTAAATAGACTTGTCCGGCCGTAACGTGTGGCGGAGGCTGGTTCCAGGGGCGTTGGCGCTTTATGCCGTTGGCCGGTGCGACCCGTCCCAGCGAGTACTCGGCGTACTGTACCAATGGTCGGGGCCCCGACCGTTCAAATGGTCGGGGCCCCGACCATTTCGTCGATCGGTGTCAGGAGGTGTCGCCGACTGCCTGGACGTGGCTGGTGGTGAACAGCTGGGTGTAGGTCTCGACGGTCGGCCCGGGAGGGAGACGCAGGCCGGGCGGGGCGTCGGGGGTGTCGACGGTCTCGATCGTCAGGGGTGTGCCGGTATCGGAGAGGATCAGGTACTCGGTGCCGACGACGAGGCTGGTGTGGTCGGAGACCACAACGCCGATGGCATGACCGGGGCGGCCGGCGCGGTCGCGGACGGGCCCGGCGTCGAAGACGGTCGGGAGCTGGGCGAGGACTTCGTAGTAGGCGGCGTTCTGCTGGGGGCTGGTGAGGCCGAGGCTGAGATCGGACAGGGCATTCCCGGCGATCCCGAAGCTGTCAGCGGCGGCTGGGGTGCGGGCGGCAAGCCGGGCCCGTAGGCGGCTGGCATCGCTGGGCATGGCGG
>NZ_JAMPTM010000528.1 GCF_025403375.1 Frankia gtarii | reverse complement strand
GCTGCACCCGCCCCGCCCGCAGCACCGCCACCCGATCCCCGAGCGTCATCGCCTCAACCTGATCATGGGTGACATACACCATCGTCGTGCCCAACCGCCGCTGCAGCCGCGACACCTGCGTCCGCGTCGCCACCCGCAACGTCGCATCCAGGTTCGACAACGGCTCGTCCATCAGAAACACCGCCGGCGACCGCACGATCGCCCGCCCCATCGCCACCCGCTGACGCTGACCACCTGAGAGCATCCCCGGCTTACGGTCCAACAACGGCGTCAGATCCAGGATCCGCGCCACCTCCCGCACCCTCTCCTCGACCCGCGCCCGCGGCACCTTCGCCAACGACAACGGAAACCCGATGTTGCGCCGCACCGTCATATGCGGATACAGCGCATAGCTCTGGAACACCATCGCGATGTCCCGGTCCGCCGGCCCCAGCGCGTTGACGACCCGCCCACCGATACGCAACTCGCCGTCGCTGATGTCCTCCAACCCGGCGATCATGTTCAACGTCGTCGACTTCCCGCACCCCGACGGGCCCACCAGAATCAACAACTCCCCGTCGGCGACGTGCAGGTTCACATCGTCGACCGCCACCTGCCCGTCCGCGAACCACTTGCTCACATGCTCCAGCTCAACCTCCGCCATGACCTGCGCCTATCCCTTCACCGCACCGGACGTCAGCCCGGCGACGATCCGACGCTGGAACACCAGCACGAACACGATGATCGGAATCGTGACGACCACCGCCGCCGCCGCGATCGACCCGATCGGCTGGGCGAACTGCGACGCACCGGTGAAGAACGCGATCGCCGCCGGAACCGTCCGCGACGACTCCGTCGACGTCAACGAGATCGCGAACAGAAAATCGTTCCAGCAGAAGATGAACACCAGGATCGCCGTCGTCACCATCCCCGGCGCCGCCAACGGCACGATCACCCGCGTGAACGCCTGCCACGGCGACGCCCCGTCCACCGCCGCCGCCCGCTCCAGATCCCGCGGAATCTCCCGGAAAAACGCCGACAACGTGTAGATCGCCAACGGCAACGAAAACGTCAGATACGGCACGATCAACCCGATCCACGTATCGAAGATCCCGATCTGCCGCCACAGGTTGAACAGCGGACTCACCAGCGAAATCTGCGGAAACATCGCAATCAGCAACGCCAGCCCCACCAGCAGCCGCCGCCCCGGGAACACCAGCCGCGCCACCGCATACGCCGCCATCGCCCCCACCACCACCGCCAGCACCGTCGAGATCAACGCGATCCCGACCGAGTTCACCAACGCCCGGGTGAACAGCGACGCGCCGAAAATCCCCCGATAGTTCTCCCACGTCCAGTGCCGCGGCACAAAATGCCCGTCCCCGACCGACGCCGGCGTCTTGAACGACAACGACACCAGCCACGCCAACGGCACCAGCGACACCACCACGATGACCGTGTTCACCGCCACCCACCCCGACAC
>NZ_JAMPTM010000527.1 GCF_025403375.1 Frankia gtarii | reverse complement strand
GACAGCGAGCCACCCGCCCCGCCGCCACGGACGCGGTCGATTCCGGCGGCCACGAGCGATCGGGCCACCTTCGCCTTGCGCAGCGCTCCGGCCGGGCTCGCCAGGGCCGAGGAGGCGCCGATGAGCACCTGGAAGCCGCGGTCGCTGCCCCGCCAGTGCTCGCGCAGGATCGGCTCCCCGGCGCCGACGACCAGCCGACGGAACGCGAAGGCGACGATGGCGACGTCGTCGAGCTGGCCCACCACGGGGATCATGTTCGTCAGCCGGTTGCGTGGCGACACCAGGTACGCCAGCGCTGCCGCGGCCTCGACCTTCGCGGACTGCGGCACCCGCGGATCGGCGACGACCCGCCGCAGCATGATGACCAGATCGGGGAGAAACGTCGTTATCTCCCGACCGACCTGCCGCACGGCGTCCTTGTCGAGCATGACCATCGCCGTGGCGTCTCCTCTTGTGCGAACCGGGACTTCCCGCCGACCGGCGACATCCTAGTGCCGCATCCGGCAGCTGCCGTGGGCGACCACGGCCGCCGGCTGGTCTTCTGTCAACGGCCGACGCCCCCACGACGTGCCACGTCACCCCGGGACGCCTCGACCGGGTGACCCCGGCGGCGGCGTGCTTCGGGCGGCGAGTTCCCCCAGTTCGAAGCCCCCCGAACGGACTACCGGCGAGGATGCGCCAAGAAGCCCCGGCCGGTCTTGCGGCCCAGGAAGCGGGCCCGCACCAGGTGCTCCAGGAGGGGGGCCGGGGCGTAGCCCGGCTCGCGGAACTGCTCGTACAACGAGCGGGTGATGGCGAGAGTGACGTCGAGCCCGACCACGTCGGCGAGCGCGAACGGTCCCATGGGATGACCGCAGCCGACCATCATCGCCGTGTCGATGTCCTCGATCGTGGCGTAGTTCGCCTGCAGCATCTTCACCGCGTCGTTCAGGTAGGGGAACAGCAGCGCGTTGACGATGAAGCCGGCCCGGTCGGCGCAGCGCACCGGATGCCGGCCCGCCGCCCGCGCCAGGGCCTGGACCGTCGCCGTCGCCCCGTCCCCGGTGAGCACCGTGGGCACCACCTCGACCAGGCGCATCACCTGGGCCGGGTTGAACCAGTGCATGCCGACGACGTCCTGGGGCCGCCGGGTCGCGGTGGCGCACTCGACGACCGGCAGCGAGGACGTGGTGGTCGCCAGCACCGCGCCGGGCCGGGCGACCTTGTCCAGATCGGTGAACAGCTCGCGCTTGACCGCCAGGTCCTCGACGACCGCCTCGAGCAGCACGTCGCAGCCCCCGAGTTCGCCGAGGTCGGTGGTGACTCGCAGCCGGCCCAGGGCGGCGCCGCGATCGTCCTCGGACAGTCGAC
Source organism: Frankia gtarii (assembly GCF_025403375.1). GTDB lineage: Bacteria > Actinomycetota > Actinomycetes > Frankiales > Frankiaceae > Frankia > Frankia gtarii. The sequence continues at coordinate 191 of NZ_JAMPTM010000527.1, read as the reverse complement.
CCTTCGTGACCGCCGCCGCCAGCGACGCGGCCACCCGGTCGCGGGCCGCGTCGGCGGCCTCCGCCCGCCGGGCCCGGAGGATGACCTCATGGCCGGATCGGGCCAGTACCTCGGCGATACCCCGGGCCATCGTGCCGCTGCCCACGATCCCGACCGACCGGACCCGCCCCGCCGCCCCGCCGACCGCGTCC
>NZ_JAMPTM010000526.1 GCF_025403375.1 Frankia gtarii | reverse complement strand
GATCTGGGCCGGGACCGGGCGGCACCGGGTCGGGGCCCGGGCCCGGCGGCACCGGATCGGGGATGGGCGACGGCGGGACGGGGTCCGGCGGCGTCGGAAGCGGGCCCGGGCCGGGCGGCGGCAGGACCGCCGCAGCCGCCGATCCCAGGCGCCGGCGCGGCGCCGGAACAGGGGTGAGGCAGATGGTTTCCATCTCGTGGCGGTGCCCGCCCGGCACCCGACGCACACCGCAACGACCGGATCGGACGCAGGGGGTGGCCGTGTCCGTGCCCGATCACTACCGTTGCGACCTATGACCGGGTTGGGTGGATCCGCGGATCCACCCTGGGCCGTCGTCCATCGCACCGAGCAGCGCATGTCGCGGATGATCGGGTACGCGCGGGCCGCCTGCGCGACGTTCGTGGTCATCCCGCTGTTCGGGTGGGACCGGCTGCGCCATCCCTGGCTCGCGGTGCTGATCGTGGTCGCCGCCACCGCCGAGGCGAGCTGGTTCGCCTGGCGGGCATGGCACGGGCCGGACCGGCTGTCCCGGCGGCTGGTGCTCACCGACGTCACCTTCTGCGTGGCGCTGATGCTGGTCGGCTCCCGCGCGGCGCAACCACACGAACGCAACAAGCTGATGACCGAGCTGGTGCCGTTCAGCCTGGTGGCCTCGGCCGGCGTCGGGTTCGGCCTGGGTCTGGGGCTGCTCGCCGCCGCCGCGGTGGCGATCCTGATGACGGCGTGGAGCCTGGCCGTGCTGCCGGACGTCTCCCTCAAGCTCGGCTCGGACCTGCTGGGCTTCACCCTGTGGTACATCGTCGCGATGCTCATCGCCCGGGAGCTGCGGACGCTGTCCGCGGCGACCGCGACCGCCCAGGACGCGGCCAAGGCCGCCGGCCGGGTCGCCGTGGAGCAGGAACGGGAGGCCGAGAGCCTGCGCCAGCGCGAGATCACCCACCGGGAGATCCACGACTACCTGCTGCCCATCGTCGACCACGTCGCCGCCGGCGGCACCCCGTCCCCCGCGCTGGTCCGGGAGGCCAGGCGCGGGGCGCAACGCGCCCGACGGATCATCATGGACCCGCGCGGGCTGGACCCGCGAGTCCTCGACGGCAACGGCAACGGCAACGGCAACGGCGGTGGCGGTGGCGGTGGGACGCCCGCGCCGGGCGAGACCGGGTTCGAGGCGATGATGTCGACGGTCGTCGACGCGTTCGCCGACGAGGGCCTCGCGCTCGTCCCCTTCGTGGCGATCCAGGGCGAGCCGCCCGCGCCGGTGCGCGAGGCGCTGGTCGCCGCGACCCGGGAGGCGCTGCGCAACGTCGTGCGGCACGCCGGCGGGGTCGACGAGGTCAGCCTGTTCGTCGAGGGCGACGCGGGCGCGGTGCTCGTGGTCGTCCGCGATCGGGGCGTCGGATTCGACCCGACGACGGTCCGCCCGGGTGGCGGGATGAGCGGCAGCTACCAGGCCGTGCGCCGGCACGGCGGGCAGGTGGTCGTCACCGCCCAGCCGGGCGGCGGGGTCAAGGTGACGCTGCGCTGGCCGGCCCCGCCCACCCC
>NZ_JAMPTM010000525.1 GCF_025403375.1 Frankia gtarii | reverse complement strand
CCTCGGCGGGTGGCGGGACGGATTCCATGGTCGGGGGGTTCGGGTCGTCAGTCTGGGCCTGCGGGCCACGCGGCTGTACCGCGGGAATCACGGCGGGGGGCGCGGCGGAGCCCTCGGCCAGCCATCCGGCTATCTGACGGTGTTGCTGCCGCACGTCCGCCGGCGCATTCGACCGGCCTGCGCCGGAGCCGGGTCCTGATACCGGAGCCGGAGCGACCGTGGGCTGAGAACCCCGAGTGTGCGTCTGATAGGTGACCATATTGGGCGGCACGCCCAACCGGCTCAGACCGGCGGCCACAGCAGGCGCCAGCACTCGCCAAGCCGAGTCGGCGCGATGCTGTCCGCTTCTGACCGCGCGTCTGTAGCCGCCGGTCCTGCCGTTGCCTCCACCTTCCAGGTGAACGATGAGCGGCGGGAGTCCGTCGCGGGCCCGGCGCGCGGCGTCGGCGGCAATCTGTGTGGCGAAGCGGTCCAGGCTCCGTCGTTGATCAGCGGTCAGGTCGGCATTGCTGAACGATCTGACGCCTTCCGGGACGTCCAGTTCCAGTCGGACCGCCCGCCACTGGTCGGCCGACTGCGACGCTCCCGCAACGGTGAAGTCCGGCGGATCGACGCGCGATGCGGAATGCGGATCCGAAACGGTACCCGGGGCGCCCCCACGCAGTCGTCCGATCCCCTCGCCTCGCAGGAGCGAGGCTACATCTGCCGCGAGGACCTTCGTCACCCTCCGCCGGTTCACCAGCTGCGACCGCAGATCACGGTAGACCTGCAGAATCTCGCCGTCGCCGATCTCCCGACCCGCCGGACGTTTCCGTAGATCCAGCCGTACCCAGTCCAGCAGATCGCGCTCGGCGCCCACCGGATGGATCGGCTCGGGTTCTGCCTGCCAACCTGGCGGGCTCTCCTGCCCCATCGGCACCGGCAGGATCTCGTCGACCGTCCCGAGGGATGCCGTCGTCCCCTCCGCGGCCGAGGGCGGGGCCGGGCTCGGGGCTGCGGTCGGCGGCGGGCTCGTCGCAGCGGCGGACGACTGCGGCGATTTCGACGACGGCGCGGAGGTGACCGATGGGTCGTCGGAAGCCGAGGAGTCCGAAGCATCGCCGCTTGACTCGGTGCCGCTTGCATGCGGTCCAGCGGGTGTGTGCGGCCCCACGACCGGCGGAGCCGCAGCAGCGGATAGCGGCGGAACCGGCGAGTCCGGCAGAACCGACAACACCGGCGGAACCGACGGAACCGACGGGCTCGGCGGAACCAGCGGGCTCGGCGGAACCAGCGGGGACGACGACACCCCCGGAACCGGCGGAACCGACGGAACCGACGGGCTCGACGGAACCAGCGGGCTCGGCGGAACCAGCGGGCTCGGCGGAACCAGCGGGGACGACGACACCCCCGGAACCGGCGGAACCGACGGAACCGACGGGCTCGACGGAACCAGCGGGCTCGGCGGAACCAGCGGGGACGACGACACCCCCGGAACCGGCGGAACCGACGGAACCGACGGGCTCGACGGAACCAGCGGGCTCGGCGGAACCAGCGGGGACGACGACACCCCC
>NZ_JAMPTM010000524.1 GCF_025403375.1 Frankia gtarii | reverse complement strand
GGCGTGAACGTGGGAGTAGGTGCGGGGGCGGGCTCGTCGGCCTTAGGCCGGCCGGCATCGGCCTCAGGCCGGCCGGCGCCGACGTCCTTGCGGGTCCGGTCGGGCAACGACCCCCAGGCGTCGGCGTCGACGGTCGACGCGGCCCACTGCTCGTATGGATCTCGGTCGGTTGGGAACATCTCAGGCTCGGCCGGTTGGCGGGTCAGAGCCACCGCGGCCGTGAGCACGAGTACTAGTCCCAACAGAATCAGCACCGGCGTCAGCATCGCCGTCATTCCCCCCCGAACAGGTCACCGTGGACCCGCCCCCTCTGTCTGTATATCAAGGTCGGCAGGCCCGATCGGTCCCGCATTCCAGTCATTCGCGGGCAAGTGACAACGTACGGGTGACCAGCCCGACCAGGGCCCAAATCGATGACACCCAGCGAGGTAGCCGATTCGGGTGGTAAGGCGCGTCGGCAAGCCCCACGGCCACGGATCCCGAGCAGGCAGGACCGGTACATTACGGGCCATCGTGTCCTACTTGTCCGCTCCGGATGATCGTCCTCGGCCAGTCGGTCCCACGCGCAGCCACGGTCCGGGCGCCCGCGTCGGCGATGGCAGAGCGGCCGCGACGCGACCATCACCCCGCCCCGCGCCGGCCACCGCCGGCCCGCGCGGCACCTGCTGATCGCCCGCACCGCCCGTGCCCCTCTTCATCCCGCTCGCGCTGCTCGCCGCGTTCCTGCTGGCGTCGTCGGCCGCCCTCCAGCAGCGCGCGGCGGGCCGCAGCCGGTTCGCGACGCGCGACGACAACGACATGGCCGTGCCGGGGTTCGGGCACCTGCTCGACCTCGTCCGCGAGCCGTTATGGCTGGTCGGCTGGCTGACGAACCTGGCCGGCTTCCTCACCCAGGCGCTCGCGCTGCATCTGGGATCGCTCGCCGAGGTGCAGCCGCTCATGGTCACCCAGCTGCTGTTCGCGCTCCCCCTCGGGCTGGTCGGCACGCGGCTGCGGATGGCCCGAACGGCGTGGTGGGCCATCGCGGCGATCTGCGCCGGACTCGCGCTGCTGCTCGGCGTGCAGGATCGGCTACCCACCCATCCGCCCCTTGACCAGGAACGCCTGGTGCTGGCGATCATCACGATCGTCGCGCTGGCCGCCGTGCTGGTCACCGTGTCGCGCGGGAGGGGGCCGGTGGGACGGGCGACGCTGTTCGGTATCGCCGCCGGATTGTTCTTCGCGTTGAGCGCACTGCTGCTCAAGCAGGCAACCGACGAAACCCTCGACAACGGGTTCGACGCGACAGTGACGCACTGGTTCGCCTACGCCCTGTGCGGGGTGACACTGACGAGCCTGTGTCTAGGTCAAATGGCCTACGCGGTCGGTCCGCTGACCGCGGCCGTCACCGCCATGAACATCACCAACCCGACCGCTGCCTACGCGCTCGGCGTCCTGGTGTTCGGGGTCCCCGCTCCGAGGGGGTCCGGGGTCATCTCTGGCGTCGCGGTCTCCGCCGTGCTCGTCGTCGGCGGAGTGTTCCTGCTCTCGCAGCCCAGCGCGCTGCCCCCCCCCCGCCACCGCCAC
>NZ_JAMPTM010000523.1 GCF_025403375.1 Frankia gtarii | reverse complement strand
CTCCCCATCATCGCCGCACAGTAGCCTCCGCCCCACGGGGCCCTCCGCCCCCAGCCGATGGGATGGAAGGCGACGGCGGATTCGACCACATGCCCGAACTCCGGCAGGTACGGGGATACCCGGCGGTACTCGTCGCCATCGTGGTTGCCTGCCTGTCCTGCGCCGTCGGGTCCGGCGACAGGGCAAAGCCGTCATCGACCTTCACCCCCGGCCACTGGTGACAGGCACCGGAAGGGATAGAGACCAGCCAACGCATCAAACCCGTTCATTGACCAGGGGCGTGCCCAGAGCGACGGCCGCAGGCGTGTCGGCGGCTTGGGGCGGTCTCGCGAGAGGGCATAGGAAGGCGGTCGTCTACCACGGTCCGGCGAACATCCGGGTCGAGGAGGCCACGAAACCGAAGCTCGTCGCGCCGACAGATGTGATCGGCGGCCGGCCTGGGGCGTCCGCGCCCTACTCGATTGCCTGGCGCTTCGGATGGCACCGGCGGATCCGAGCTGAGCCGACCTCCGCATGTGTGCGGTGTTGGGACGACAACGCCGTCTATCTCGCCTACGCCGCCGACCGCGGCCACACGTTCATCGACCGGGCCGTACTAGTCGGCAGCCGGGTGTCCGCGTCCGGCGAGGATCGCAACGCCGCGGCACTGGCGCGATGGCCGACGCTGCCGGCCCATCAGATCTGGAGTTGCTGCCTGCAGCTCCTGCTGGTCCTCGAAGCCGGATCCGGGGAGCCCTCGATCATCTCAACGAGCATGATCCAGTGTCTGACCTGTGAGGATGCTCCCGCGATAGGACTCGAACCTATAACCTGCCGGTTAACAGCCGGCTGCTCTGCCAATTGAGCTACGCGGGATCGGGTGCTCTGCGCACCTGACGAAGTCAGCCTACCTGAGGTTCCAGCGGTCATGGACGTGGGGTAGTAATCAACTTGACGGCACAACGCCGACCGGCCGGCGGCCATCCGCCAGCACGTCCATCGGTCTCCCGGGAGGCAACATGCGCATCAGGCCCAGCGTCGTCATCGCACTCGGCTTCGGGTACGTCCTGGGGTCCCGAGGCGGACGCGAACACTACGACGTGATCATGCGGCAGCTGCGGGAGGTTCGGGAACGGCCGGAGGTGCAGGGCGCCGCCGGTGTCGTGTCCGCGCAGGCGGGGACGGTTTTCCACCGGGTCCGCGGCCTGTTCGCCGGGGAGGCCGAGTCGTCCGGGACCCGGCCGTTCCGCCCGGTGGCGGCGCACGGCTCGAACGGGGTCAGCTCGGTCGGCGCCCACTGACCGACCGGGCGTGTCGCCGTCGCGCCGTCCCGGGAGGAGGTCGCAAGGAGGTGCCGCGCCGGTATCCGTCGGGTGGGGCGTCGTTGGGTGGTTCGGTCGTCGGAGCCGCCCGTCGTGACCGCCGACCGCACCTACGACTGCCGCCCCGAGGGTGAATCTGGTCACCGCCGGCATCCCGCCCCTGCCGGCGGCGCCGAGAGTACGGCGGTCCGGTGGCGCGGCGGTGGGGTCGAGGGCATGGCGGATCGGAGCACGGCATGTCGATGAGACAGGCCAGGCCGGCGCGGGGACGGGCGG
>NZ_JAMPTM010000522.1 GCF_025403375.1 Frankia gtarii | reverse complement strand
CTAGTGGTCGTCGCTGCAAGTTCGTCGGTTATGCGGCGAGGGTGAGGCGGCGGGTGGTGTCGAGCAGGTCGGCGCGGGTGTACTTCCAGTCGAACGGGGTGGCTGTCTGGTTGTAGAGGGCCTGGAAGGTCATCACTCGGGTCGCGAGCGCGTCGAGGTCGGTGAAGTCCCCGCGGGCGATCGCTTTGCGTTGCAGGATCGAGAAGTAGATCTCGACCTGGTTCAGCCACGAGGCGTGCACGGGCAGGTGAACAAGCGTCGCGGTCGGGTAGGCCGTGCGCATCCGCCGGATCGAGGCCTGACCGTTGTGTGAACAGCCGTTGTCGACGATCCAGAACACCCGCCGCGCCGAGGCGTAGGGCTCGCAGGTCATGACCTGGTCGACGAGCCGGCCGAACGGGGCGATCCCGGTGGTGTCCTCGGTCCGGCCGATGACCTGGGCGCGGTGGATGTCGTAGGCGGCGAAGTAGGCCAGCGTGCCGCCGCGTTTGTACTCGAACTCGACGCGGGGGCCGTGCCCGGGCGCGGCGGGTGCGCTTGGGTGGCAGCGGCGCAGGGCCTGGAGCTGGGATTTCTCGTCCGCGCTGAGGACGTAGTCGTCCTGACCGAGGGGCTGCTCGTCCCAGCGGCGGCCATAAAGGTCGAGGACTCGGGAGGCCTTGGCGACGAAGTCCGGGTCCCGCGGGAAGATCCACGAGCGGTGCTGCCACGGCCGGATCGCGTCGGTCGCCAGCCAGCGGCCGACCGACGAGGCCGACACCGCCTCGACGATGCCCTCGCGGGTGGCGTGGGCGGCGAGCTCGCTGGTCGACCAGCGCTCCAGCGGTGCGCCGACGTCGGCGGGCCGCGTGCATGCCAGGGCCTTGACCTCGGCGACCTGCACCGCGGTGAACCGGGCTGGCCGGCCCGAGCGGTGCCGGTCGGTCAGCCCCGCCAGGCCCTCGCGGGCGAACCGGCCTCTCCATTTGCTGACCGTGTCCTCGCAGACCCCGAGGGTGCTGGCAATCGTGGTGTTACCCGTTCCGCTGGCCGCGGCCAGCACGATCACGGCACGGAGCCAGTCCCGCCTGGGTGTGGTCGCCGAGCGGGCACGGCCATTCAGCGTCTCCCGGTCGGTGTCGGTCAGTGTGATCGCGACGGCGCGGCGCGGCATCGTCCATGTCCTACCGGGCTGGTCACGCCCCACGGGCAGCCAGCCCTCAACAGCCAGCCACAATCAGGGCCGTGGCTGGTATCCCGGAATCGACGAAGATCTCCTTGCGTCAGCGGCTGACCGCTCACGCGGCCGAGGTCTGGCCCGGGATCGCCCAGGTCTCCACCCGCTACCGGGGCCGGTTCGCCTACATCGACGCGACCGGCCCCGACGGCGAGTGCCAGCCCCTGTTCCGGCTGCGCTACGTCGGCTATGCCAACAACTGGGGCTTCGCGGTCTGGCGCGCCAGCCACGACGACTACGCCGACGCCGTCCTGCCCGACGGATCCTGGACCGGTACCGCCGAAGCAGCCCTCGACCTCACCGCCGGCCTCTACCTACCCGGCACCGCCGATCACCGACGAACTAACGGCGACGACCACTAG
>NZ_JAMPTM010000521.1 GCF_025403375.1 Frankia gtarii | reverse complement strand
GGGCGGGTCCGTGGCCGCCGGCGCCAGCAGGGGCTGGCGAGAAGACGGCGATACATGGCAATCCTGTCAGCGTGCCGGCGTCCCGGGGGTCGTAGCGTCGACGTCGTACCGTCCGGCCCTTCCCCTGGCTCCGCGATGTCCGCGGCTCGGCGATCCCCGCGGCTTGGTGATCTCCGCGGCTTCGCGGCCGGGCGGTGCCCGTTCCGGCGAGGTGTGTTGCGTGAACTGCTTGCTGTGCTCCCGGCCGGCGCGACCGGCGCCTGAGGCGTCCCGCGAGGCGAAACCGTGAACAAGTTCCTGCTCAGCGTGCATGTCCTTGCCGCGATCGTCGCGATCGGGCCGGTCGCCGTGGCGGCGAGCATGTTCCCGCCGGCCGCCCGCGCGGCGCTGGCCCGTCCGGGCGACGAGCACTCCGCCGGGGTCGCGCGGGTGCTGTACCGGATCTGCGGGATCTACTCGGCACTCGGCCTGCTCGTGGTCGTGTTCGGATTCTTCACCGCGCAGCGCCTCGACGTGCTCGGTCAGATCTGGCTCATGGTCGCGATCGCGCTGACCGGCCTCGCCGCGCTCGTGCTCGCCTTCGCGATCCTGCCCGCGCAGCGCAACCTCATCGACGAGATCACCACCGCCGCGGCCGCCCGCGTCGCCCGCGCCGCCGGCACCGCCGGCACCGGTGGCGCCGAGGCCTCGTCCGAAGGCGCGCCCGTCTCGGCGATGGACCTGCCGACCGCCGACATGCCGACGGCCAGTCTGCCCGCCTCGCGCGTGGCAGCGGCCCTGGACAGCGGCGCGGCGACCGGGAACGGCTTCGCGCTCGCCCGCACCAAGCGCCTCGCGATGACCGTCGGCATCTTCAACCTGCTCTGGGCCACCGTCACCGTTCTGATGATCATCCGGCCGGGCTCGACCACCGGTGTCTGAACCGGTGCGCGTGCCCCCGCCCGATGGGACGATTCGTCCTGGGTGAGGTGACGGCGACGGAGGGCGAGGAGAGTCGGATGGGGGAGGCGCTGGACACGGTCAAGCGGGCGCTGGAGGCGTTCGACGCCGGTGACGAGGCGGCGCTCCGGTCGCTGCTCGACGCAGACCTGGTCGTGGAGGCCCCCGGCGGGGTGCGCATCGAGGGCCGCGACGCCGGTGCCGGGTACAGCGCCGCGTTCCTCGCCGCGTTCGACGACGCGGACGTCGACACGCACATCCTCGCCGAGCAGGGCGAGCTCGTCGTCGAGGAGTACACCCTCACCGCCACGCACACCGGCGTCCTGCGCGATGCCGACGGCACCGAGCACCCCCCGACCGGGCGGCGCATCATCCTGCGGGTCGTCGAGGTCTACCGCGTCCGACGCGGTCTGATCACCGAGAACCGCCTCTACTTCGACCAGACCCTGCTGGCCCGCCAGCTCGACGCCGCCGACTGACCGCTGGCCGCTGACCGCCGTGCTGGGAGCGGGATCATCCGTCGGATCGGTGGGTCGATGTTCGGGCCCTGATCGATCCGGACATACTGCCTGCGGAACTCGGGCAGATCGGACGGGCCCGGGACACGGTGGAGGGCGGGACATGCAGTTCGACGACGAGTCTGTGGATGCCTCGGAGCTGGAGGACCAGCGCGGGGGCGGGG
>NZ_JAMPTM010000520.1 GCF_025403375.1 Frankia gtarii | reverse complement strand
CTTCGGTGGGGGGTGGGTCGCCGGCGGCCACCGCCGCGGGATCCGGCGACCGCGGCGGGGCCGGCAGGTCGAGCGGGCCGAACGCGCCGGGCAGCAGCTCCGCCAACCGGCGCACGCCGTCAGCCGTCGCGACGAGCAGGTCCGGGCCGCCGTGCTCGTAGAGCAGCTGCCGGCACCGGCCGCAGGGTGCCAGGGGCCGCCCGTCCGCGTCGACGCACGCGAACGCCGTCAGCCGCCCACCGCCGCGGGCGTGCAACGCCGAGACGAGGCCGCACTCGGCGCACAGCGTGAGCCCGTACGAGGCGTTCTCGACGTTGCATCCGACGACCACCCAGGGCTCGTCCCCGGTGGTGCGGCCCTCGGCGTCCGGGGTGTCGACGACCAGCGCGGCGGCACCGACCCGCAGCCCCGAATACGGCGCATAGGCACTCCGCGCGACACGGACAGCGGCGTTCCGCAGCCGTTCCCAGCTTCTGTCGTCCACACTCCACCCCATGTTCCTGCACCCCGGCTCCCAACCACCCCGTGTTCTCGCCACCGGCGCGTTCCGGAGTCCGTGGTCCGAAGGGGCGCTAGTGGCCAGCATGCCCGACCTCCGCAGGCCGGCCACGATGTGATCCCATGGACGCGAGCCTCACTGGCGATCGGGAAGGGACGAGGGATGGCAGGCGAGTCCCCGGACAATCCGGGTCCGGCCGGGGCGGTAGCCCTCGTCGGAGGGCGCTACCGGCTCGACGGCATCCTCGGTCAGGGCGGTTTCGGTGTCGTTCACCGAGCCACCGACGAGCTGCTCCAACGGGTCGTCGCGGTCAAGGAGGTCCGGCTACCGATCACTGAGAGTGGCCTGGAGCGTGACCGAGCACGGGAACGGGTGCTGCGCGAGGCGCGCGCCGCCGGGCGGTTGCACCATCCGGGAGCGGTTGCCGTACTCGACGTCATCGACGACGGCGACCTGCCCTGGATCGTCATGGAATACGTCGAGGGACACGCACTGTCGCGAATCATCGCAGACCTCGGCGCCCGGCCGGTCGACGAGACCTGTCGCGTCGGCATCAGTCTGGCCTACGCGTTGGAGGCGGCGCACCGCCTCGGCATCGTCCACCGAGACGTCAAGCCGAGCAATGTGCTGATCACCCCCGACGGCCGGGCCCGGCTCACCGACTTCGGCATCGCGGTCAGCCACGGCGATCCCCGGCTCACCAGCACCGGGATGGTGCTCGGGTCGCCGGCCTACCTGCCGCCCGAGCGGGCCCGCGGAGACGCCGGCAGCGCCACCGGTGACCGGTGGGGCCTGGGTGCCACGCTGTTCACCACGGTCGAAGGCTGCCCGCCCTTCGCCGGCGGCGACCCGATCTCGGTGCTCGCCGCGCTCATGCAGGGCCGGCGCCAGCCCTTCCGTCGAGCCGGCCCGCTGGCGCCGGTGATCGACGAGCTGATGGCGCCGCACGACCTGAGCCGTCCCCCGCTCTCCATGGTGCGCAAGCGGCTGCGCGAGATCCTGGAACGCGGCGGCGAGCGCCGCTCGTCACGGACGGGCCGCCCCACCCGGCCGGGCCCACCGGCCCGCACTTCCCCCGACGGCCCGCCTTCACCACCGGAAATCGGCGCCACGCCCTCGCCGGCACCCACGG
>NZ_JAMPTM010000051.1 GCF_025403375.1 Frankia gtarii | reverse complement strand
TCCCACCCCCGAACCCACCGCGACCGAGCCGACACCGGCAGCCCAGGACTGGTGCATCCGCCGATACACCCCGGGCACGGCGACCAACGCTCGGTGATGGCCCCGCTGCACGATGCGCCCGGCGTCCACGACGACGACATCCTGCGCCGCCTCCGCCGTCGACAGCCGGTGCGCGATCGTCACCGAGGTGCGGTCCCGGGTCAGTTCGGCCAGGGCCGCCGCCAGGCGCACCTCGGTCTCGGGGTCCACCGCGGAGGTCGCCTCGTCCAGGACCAGCAGATCCGGATCTGCCAGCCGGGCGCGGGCCAAGGCGACGAGCTGCCGCTCCCCGGCCGACAGCCGCGACCCGCTCTCCCCCACCCGGGTCGCCAGCCCCGCCGGCAGCCCGGCGAGCCAGTCGGCGAGGCCAAGCGTCGCAAAGGCGGCGAGGACAGCCGTGTCATCGGCTCCGGGGCGGCCATAGCGGACGTTGTCGGCGATCGTGAGGTCGAACAGGAAGCCGTCCTGCGGCACGAGCAGCACCCGGCCGCGCAGCGAGGAGAACCGCACCTCGGACAGCGGCACCCCGGCGATGCGCACGGTGCCCGTGGTCGGATCCATCAGCCGGGTGAGCAGCTTGGCCAGGGTCGTCTTGCCGGATCCGGTCTCGCCGACCACCGCCACCCGCATGCGCGGGGCGATTTCCAGGTCGACGTCGAGCAGCACCGGCGGCCCGTCGGGGTAGGCGAACCCGACCCCGTCGAACCGGACCCCCAGCGGTCCGGCCGGCAGGTCGCGGCCGGCCGTGGTCACGGCGGGCCCGTCGCGGCCTTCCCCGCCGTGGCCCGCAGCGCCGCCGGTGCGGGGCGCCGGCAGCCGCCCCACGGTCCGGCGGCCGAGCGCGGGATCGCGGACATCGGTCGGAAGATCCAGAACGTCGAGCACCCGGCGCAGGCCGGCCAGCGCGTTGGCCGCGTCGTTGAGCACCTCGGTCATCGACTGGATCGGCATGACGAACAAGGTCATCAGAAACAGGAACGCGATCAGCCGCCCGGTGCTGAGCGAGCCGGCGACGCCGAGCGCCACGCCCGCCGTCACCACCGCGGCGGTGGCCAGCGCGGCGACCAGCTCACTGAGCGAGAAGACTCCGGCGACGACCCTTTGGGCCTCGATCTGGGCCGAGCGGTAGCGGCCGATGGTCGCGTCGATGCGCCGCCCGGTCCGCTGCTGGACGCCGTAGGCCCGCACGACCGGGGCGCCGACGACCGCCTCGGACACGGCGCCCAGCAGCTCGCCGACCCGTTCGCGGACGATCGCGTACCGGCCGGCGAGCCGGCGCTGCACCAGTCGAGTCACGACGAACAGAGGGACGAAGAACGCATACACCAGGAGGGTCAGCGGCCACGAGTAGACGACCATCAACACGGTGGCCAGCAGCATCTGACCGGACGAGACCAGCAGCATCACCCCGCCGAACTGGAGGAACTGCGACATCTGATCGACGTCGCTGGTCACCCGGGAGGTCAGCGAACCGCGACGCTGGGCGGACTGGCTGAGCATCGACAGGTCGTGGATGTGGCGGAAGGCATGCACCCGCAGGGTGGCGAGGGTGCCCTCGGACAGGCGGTAGAGCCGCAGGTTCATCCGGTACGTGGCGAAGGTGGTCAGCACGATGACGGCTGAGGCCGCGCCGACGGCCACGGCGACCAGGCCGACGTCGACTCCGTCGTCGGTGAGCCCGCGGTCGAGGGTCTGCTGCACGACGACCGGGATGACGACCTTTCCCGCGGTCGCCACCAGGGCAAGCGCGAGGGTGCCGAGCAGACCCCGGGTCAGCTCGGGGGACAACGCGCGCAGCCGGCGCAACGTCGCCGTCAACGTCGGCGGGGAGGCCCGCGGCGCCGCCGGGGGCGCGGCGGGCGTCACGGCGCGGCCTCCGCTTCGAGTTCCCGGACGGCGGGCTCGGAGACGGCGGGCTCGGAGACGGCGGGCTCGGAGACGGCGGGCTCGGAGACGGCGGGCTCGGAGACGGCGGGCTCGGAGACGGCGGGCTCGGAGACGGCGGGCTCGGGGATGGCGCCGGCCGCGCGGGCGGCCGCCTCGTAGGCGGTGAGCAGGGCGGCGTAGCGCGGGGAGGATGCGAGCAGCTCCTCGTGCCGACCGCGGCCGATGACCCGGCCGGCGTCGAGGTGGATCACCTCGTCGGCCAGCGCGATCGTGGAGCGGCGCTGGGCGACGACCACGACCGTCGAGGCGCCGGCACGTTCGCGCAGGTCGGCGAGGATCGCGGCCTCCACCCGGGGGTCGACGCTGGCGGTGGCGTCGTCGAGGACGAGCAGCCGCGGGGCGCGGATGAGCGCGCGGGCCAGGCCGATGCGTTGGCGCTGGCCGCCGGACAGGGAGGTCCCGCGCTCGCCGACCATGGTGTCGAGGCCGTCGGGCAGGGCGGCGACGAAGCCGTCGGCCTGCGCGCGGCGCAGCGCGGCCCAGACGTCGTCGTCGGTGTTGTCCGCGCCGAGGGTGACGTTGGCGCGCACCGTGTCGTCGAAGAGGAACGCCTGCTGGGCCACGACGGCGACAGCTCGGCTCACCTCGCCGACGGCGAGTTCGCGCAGGTCGACGCCGTCGAGCAGCACCGCGCCGGCCTGCGGGTCGACGAGCCGGGCGAGCAGGTTCACCAGCGACGACTTGCCGGCGCCGGTGCGGCCGGTGATCGCGACGACGCTGCCCGCGGCCACCTCGAAGCTCACCGCGTCCACCACCGGCCGCGCAGGCGGATCGCCGGGACTCGCGGGCTCCGAAGGGTCACCGGTCAGGTCTGCGGGGGGGTAGGCATAGGTGGCGGCGTCGAGGCGCAGCGACGCGGGGCCGGCCGCGGTCAGCGTGCGCGGGCCGTACGCCTCGTGGCCGCGAGCCCGCAGCACCGCGTCGACCCGGTCGTAGCCGACGACCTCCCTCGGCAGGTCACCGAACACCCAGCCGAACGCCCGCAGCGGGAAGGCAAGCAAGGTGAACAGGTAGGCGACCCGGACGAGCTGCCCGACGTCCATCGCCCCGGCGTCGATGCGGATCGCGCCGACCAGCAGCACCAGCAGGATCCCCAGGTTCGGCAGGGCCTCCATCACGGGGTCGAACAGGCCCCGCAGCCGGCCCGCGTGGATCATCGCGTCGCGAAGCTGCTCGGCGCGGACGGCGAAACGGGCGGTCTCGTCCTCTTCCCGGCCGAGGGTCTTGACGACGAGGGCGCCGTCGAAGGATTCGTGTGCCACCGCGCTGACCTCCCCACGTAACTGCTGCGCCCGGGAGTACAGCGGCCACACCCGCCGGCCGTACCAGACGTTGAGCACGCCGAACGTCGGGAAGATCACGAAACCGATCAGCGCCAGCACCGGGTCGGTGACCACGAGCAGTACCAGCGCCACGACGAGCATGACGAGAGCACCCAGCGCGAACGGCAGCGGCATGACCGGGGCCCAGGCGGCCTCGACGTCGGCGTTGGCGTTGGACAGCAACGTGCCGGTGGAGTGCCGCTGATGCCAGGACAGCGGCAGCCGCAGGTACTGGCGGGTCACCGCGTGCCGGTGGCGCGCCTGGAGCCGGAACACGACCGTGCCGCCGGCGAGGCGGCGCAGGAGCATACCGAGCGCCCGGGCGAGGCCGACGACGCTGAGCGCCGCCGCGGCCAGGGCGACCGCCGACCAGTCGGCGTGCCCCTGCCGGATCGCCGGGATCACCACCCGGTCCGTGGCCTCGCCGAGCACGAGAGAATTGGCCACCCCCGTCAGCGTGAACAGGCAGCCACCGACCGTTGCTACTGCGAACAGGCGGGGCTCGTCCCGGATGCCCCGCCAGAGGTTCGCGAAGCCCTGGCCGATGACCCCGGGTTGTCGCCCCGGCTCCGCCACCCGCTCCGACATCGTCACCCTCCGTCAACACGTCACGGCAGCGGCGCCGGCGGAGCGGTGGCGGTCAGCGCACGGGAACGCCCGTGTCCCGCAGCGCCGCCTTCACCTCGCCGATGCGCAGCTGTCCGAAATGGAACACGCTGGCCGCGAGCACCGCGTCCGCGCCCGCGCCGACCGCCGGCGCGAAATGAGCGAGGTCACCGGCCCCGCCGCTGGCGATCACCGGCACATCGACCTCGGCGCGCACGGCGGAGATCATCTCCAGATCGTATCCGTCCCGGGTGCCGTCGGCGTCCATCGAATTGAGCAGGATCTCGCCGGCGCCGAGCTCGACCACCCGCGAAGTCCAGCCGACCGCGTCGATTCCGGTCCCCCGGCGACCACCGTGCGTAGTCACTTCGAAGCGGGGGCCGCCCGGATCCGGGCACCGCCGGGCGTCCACCGAGATCACGATGCACTGGTTGCCGAACCGGTGGGCGCACTCACGGACCAGCTCGGGGCGGGCCACCGCGGCCGTGTTGATCCCCACCTTGTCGGCCCCGGCGCGCAGCAGCCGGTTGACGTCGTCGGCGGAGCGGACCCCGCCCCCGACGGTGAGCGGGATGAAGACCTGCTCGGCGGTGCGCCGGACGATGTCGTAGGTGGTCTCCCGGTCGCCGCTCGACGCGGTGATGTCGAGAAACGTCAGCTCGTCGGCGCCCTCGGCGTCGTAGAGCCGGGCCATCTCGACCGGATCCCCGGCGTCGCGCAGATCGGTGAAGTTCACCCCCTTCACCACCCGGCCGCCGTCGACGTCGAGGCAGGGGATCACCCGAACCGCGACGCTCACCCCGCCACGACCGTCGAGGTGACGGCGAGGGCCTCGGGGAGGGTGAAGGCGCCGGCGTAGAGGGCCTTGCCGACGATCGCGCCCTCGACGCCGGGCACCGCGGCGATCGCCACGAGGTCGGCGAGCGCGGACACGCCCCCGCTGGCCACGACGGGGCGGTCGGTCGCCGCGGTCACCGAGCGCAGCAGCTCGACGTTCGGGCCGGTCAACGTGCCGTCGCGGCGCACGTCCGTCACCACGTAGCGGGCGCAGCCGTCGGCGTCGAGGCGGGCGAGCACCTCGAACAGCTCGCCGCCGTCCTTGGTCCAGCCGCGGGCGGACAGCGTCGTGCCGCGCACGTCGAGCCCGACGGCGATCCGGTCGGCCACCCGGTCGATCGCCCGGCGAACCCAGTCGGGATCCTCCAGCGCGGCCGTGCCGATGTTGACCCGCGCCGCCCCGGTGGCCAGCGCCGCGTCGAGGGAGTCGTCGTCGCGGATGCCGCCGGAGAGCTCGACGGCCACGTCGACCGAGCGGACGACCTCGGCGATCAGCTCGCGGTTCGAGCCGCGGCCGAACGCGGCGTCGAGGTCGACCAGATGGATCCACTCGGCGCCGTCGCGCTGCCAGGTCAGCGCCGCCTCGAGCGGGTCGCCGTACGAGGTCTCGGAACCGGCCTCACCTTGGACGAGGCGGACGGCCCGCCCGTCGGCCACATCGACGGCAGGCAGCAGAGTAAGCGTCACACCGGCCACCCTATGGCCACTCCGCGACGGCCCGAGACCACGACCGCGGCTGCCGTGGATGGCGGCAACCTCGACCACGGGATTCAGCCGGCGAGCAGTGCCGCGATCTCCGAGAAGCCGGGGGCGAACGCATGGTTGGGCAGGCGGCGACAGGCGAGGACGACCGCCTCGTCGCAGGAACCGTCGACGACTCGGTACTGGTCCGGGGTGATCAGCACCGGTCTGGGGTGATCAGCCCGACTGATCGGCGGACGACCGATCGGGACCCGCCTACGTGACCATGGTTCGGGTCCGGTAGAGGAGGCCGCGAACTGGTTGGACGTCGTTGAACGGTGTGCCCTTCGCGCCCGGCGGACGTGGTACGGCCAGCATTCCAGGGCGACGCCCAAGCATCGTGCGTCGTGGGAGAATCGCGCCGACGAGCTGGGATCAACGTTCGGGACGGGCGGGAGCGGTGAAGATCGAA
This sequence comes from Frankia gtarii, assembly GCF_025403375.1. Lineage (GTDB taxonomy): Bacteria > Actinomycetota > Actinomycetes > Frankiales > Frankiaceae > Frankia > Frankia gtarii. The sequence goes on along the minus strand of NZ_JAMPTM010000051.1, from coordinate 24,732 downwards.
CCCGCGGACGGCGCCATGTTCCGCGAACGCGACGCTTGGCGTTACGACCCGCCGTACGATTTTTACGACAGCGACGGGCTACCCGTGAAAAACCCCAAGCTCTTCTTCGCCGTGCGCGACGATGGCGCCCTCATCGGCTTCTACTTCTTCGAGCCGTGCGGCGACGCACTGTTCTACGGGCTTGGCTTGCGGCCGGATCTCACCGGTCGTGGGCTCGGCGAGCAGTTCGTACTGGCGGGCTTGGAGTTCGCCAGCACCATCCACGGTCGGCGCCGCGTAGTGCTCGATGTCGCGGCTTTCAACGAACGCGCGGCCCGCCTGTACCTGCGCCTCGGTTTCACCGATACCGGCCGGCATACGGAGACGTTCGACGATTACGGGGTCGTGGATTTCATCGGCATGGAAAAGCCTGCCCGAACACCCGCTGCGCGGAGCCGGGTGGACGCGGGGGCCGTTCGCCGAGGGCGGCCCGGCGGCTCGTTTACACCTGACATGTAGGGATCGGTTAAAGATGAGCAGAAATTCCTGGAAGTTCGCGTCTGCCTGAGCAATACCTCGGGCTGCACTGTCGCGGTGGATGAGCGGACCTCGCTGGATTCTCCTGCCGACCGGGGTCCGGCATCGGCTACCGAGCCTCGCTGCACGAGTCGACGGCGCAAGGACGGGAGGGGTCTGCCTCACAGCCGCAGGAGACCCGCGGTGGTCTGTCGGAAACCACACTGCACGTAGAAGGGTTCCAGTTGTGGTTCGTAGTCGACGTGCAGCCATTCGGCGCCGCGTGCCCTCGCCTCGTCCGCAGCGGCCCGCACCAGACATATTCCGAGCCTCTGGCGGCGCTCGTCCGGGTGCACAGTGGTATCCAGGATGAAAGCGTGCACGCCGCCGTCACCGACGACGTTGACGAATCCGACCAGCCGTCCTGCGCGACGCGCCGCGATCCACGTCAGGCTGCGGGCCAGCACCGGCGCGAACGACGCAGGTCTCCGGTCCGGCCATGACGCGCCGAACAGCTCGTTGAGATCGGCGTCCGCCAGATCAGGACGCACCACCAGCACTGCACCGTCAGCCTGGGACGGATCACCGGGCGCCATGGAAGGCAGCCTGCCACGCGGCTGAACGTCGTGGGCCAGCCACCCGCCGAAAACCCCCGCACCGGCACCAGCCGGTGGGATCATGTCGCCATGTCAGTCGGTGGCAACACGGCATACGACGATCGCGCGAGGCTGCCCGATCTGGTCGCCGCGGCGGTGGACCTCGCTCGGGAGTGTGGTTTTGACAACTCTTGCGCTCCGGAGCAGGGCTGGTTGCTGTCGCTTCTCGCAAGGGGCTGGACCGGTGGCCTTGTGGGAGAGACAGGCACGGGCTGCGGTGTTGGACTGGCCTGGATGGTCGACGCGGCCGGTCCGGACACATCTTTTGTGAGTATTGAACTGGACGCAAAGCGGGCCGCCGCGTCGGCGGATTTCTTCAGCGGTCACCGCAATGTCCACATCATTCATGGAGACTGGCACGGATTACGAGATTATGGCCCGTTCGATCTACTGGTCCTGGACGGTGGAGGTAAAGGCAAGGACCCAAGCGTGGACTCACCTCTTGATCCTGCCGATGGTTGGCTCGAGCCGGGCGGGACGGTCGTGCTCGACGACTTCGTCCCGGCCGGTCAGCCTGGCGCGTCGGAGCACGACGCTGCTCGTAACCACTGGCTGAATCATCCGCTCCTCAAGGGCACGGAAATCCGACTTTCCCCGTCTCTGGCCACACTCGTGGCGATGCGCGTTAATGAGGATGCTTTTCTGGCGGCTCGTCGCCCGCTTGACGGCGACTCGGCCAGCTAGATCCTATCCATATGCTCATTGTAAGCATCGTTGGAGTTGGCAAATATCGCGGCCTGGTAAGGCGGTTGTCGACCAGGAGCAACCGACCTTCGAGACCGGCGCCGGGAGGGATGACGCCTCGGCGCGCCACAGGATCGGGGCCGGCAGCCAGCGTTGATCGCCGCCCCAGCCAAGGTAGGGGCGACCGGCAAACGCCGGCGGGCCGGTTTCGACCGCACCGGCGGCGGGAATCCCGCGGGTCCGCGCTGCGCGTCAGGCCGCGCCGACCGGGACGGGAGGCTGTCGCATGACCAGTACCGATCACGAGCTCGCCGACGCCGTCAACACCGTGACCTACGAGGTGCACCGGCTGTCCGTCGCGGCGGACCTCGGCTACGACGAGACGGTCCGCCGCTACGAGCAGGCGGTGCCCGCCCTCGACGAGGCGCGCTTCGCCGCCCTCGCCACCGGGCAGCCAAGCTGGGACGATGTACGCATCGCGACCGCGCCGAACGCGCCGCACGACTTCCTCCGCTACTGGCGCGGCGAGTTCACCTGGATGTTTCGGGCGGCCGGCGACGAGGGGCGGTGCGTCGAATATCTGATGGGCAACCATGTCATCGCCGAGCGGATGTTCCGCCATGACCCGGGGGTGCTGCTGCACGCCCCGTTGCGGACCACGATCCACACCGACCGGGAGGGCGAGACCTGGTTCAGCGTCGACCAGCCGAGCACGCATTTCCGCAGCTATGGCAACCGCGCGATCACCATCGTGGGCATCGAGCTGGACCTGAAGCTGGCAACTCTGCTGGAGCACCTGGGCCTGCCCGTACCCGCGTCGCTCACCGCCGGCCGGGTCCCCGTCCACGCCGGCTGAGCCACCCCGCCGCCAACGCCGCACCGGCGGCGTCAGCGTCAGGACAGCGTGGCGAGCCAGTTGGTCAGCAGGTGCGCGCCGGCGTCGCCGGACTTCTCGGGATGGAACTGGGTCGCGGCCAGGGCGCCGCGCTCGACGGCGGCGGCGAACGGCTCGCCGTGCTCGCCGACCGTGTCGCCGGCGTCGGGGTCGGCCTTCGCCGCGTAGGAGTGGACGAAGTAGAAGCGGGTGTCGGCGGGCAGCCCGGCGAACAGCACGGACGCCGCCGGTGGGCGCACCGTGTTCCAGCCCATGTGCGGCAGGATGGGCGCGGCCAGACGGCGCACCTCGCCGGGCAGCACGCCGAGCCCGGCCGTACGCACCCCGTGCTCGTCACCGAGCTCGTAGAGCACCTGCATGCCCACACAGATACCGAGCACCGGCCGCCCCGCGGCCACCCGCTCCCGCACGATGGGCGCGGCGCCCACCCCGCCGAGACCGGCCATGCAGGCCGCATACGCACCGACACCGGGCACGACGAGCCCGTCGGCCGCCAGGGCCGCATCGAGATCGTCGCTGACCGTCACGTCGGCGCCGACGCGGGCAAGCGCCCGCTCCGCCGAGCGCAGGTTCCCCGAGCCGTAGTCGAGAACGACGACCCGTGGATGCCGATCCGTCACAGGACACCCTTGGTGGAGGGGACGCCGGCCACCCGGGCGTCGAGGGCCACCGCGTCGCGCATGGCCCGGGCGACCGCCTTGAACTGCGCCTCGACGACGTGATGGGCGTTGCGGCCGGACAGTACCCGCACATGCAGCGCGATCCGGGCCGACGCGGTGATCGACTCGAAGATGTGCCGGGTCAGCGTGGTGTCGTACGTCCCGATCAGCCCGACGAGGTCCGGCTCGACGTGCACACAGTACGGCCGACCGGACAGGTCGACCGCGGCCTGCGCGAGGGCCTCGTCGAGGGGGACCAGCGCGTCGCCGAAGCGGCGGATGCCGACCTTGTCGCCCAGCGCCTCACGCAGCGCCGAGCCGAAGGCGATGGAGGTGTCCTCGACCGTGTGGTGGGAGTCGATGTGCAGGTCACCACGGGTGCGCACGGTGAGGTCGAACCCGCCGTGCTTGCCGAGCTGGGACAGCATGTGGTCGAAGAACGGGACGCCGGTGTCGGAGGTCGCCACGCCCGTGCCGTCGAGGTCGAGTTCGACCAGCACGTCGGACTCCAGCGTCTTGCGTTCGATCCGCGCGGTGCGTGCCATCGGAAACTTTCCTCGGTCTTTCTGGGTTGCGGGTGGGGACCGGCGGGGTGTGGCGGTGGCTCGGTGTCAGCCCCTGGCCAGGGTGACGACGCCGTCCGCGGCGACGTCGCTGCCGGCGAGGACCCGGCCGAGCGCGGCCAGGAACGCGTCGACCTCGGCGGGCAGCCCGGCGGTGACCCGCAGCCAGCCCGGCAGCCCGAGGTCGCGGACGAGCACCCCGGCGTCGAGCAGCCCGCGCCACACGGCGCGCTGGTCGGCGAACAGGCCGAAGAAGACGAAGTTGGCGTCGCTGGGCGCGAGCCGAAGGCCGAGGGCCCCCACCTCCCGCACGATCCGGTCCCGCTGCGCCTTGACCGCCTCCACCGTGGCGAGCAGCTCGTCGGCGTGCGCGAGCGCGGTGCGGGCGACCGCCTGGGTGAACGTCGACAGGTGGTAGGGCAGTCGGACCAGCTGCAGCGCGTCGACGACGGCGGGGTGCGCGGCGAGATAGCCGACCCTGGCGCCGGCCAGGGCGAACGCCTTGCTCATCGTGCGGGTGACGATGAGCCGCGGGTGGCGGGGCAGCAGCGTCAGGGCGCTGGGCACCCCGGCCCGGCGGAACTCGGCGTACGCCTCGTCGACGACGACCATGCCGCTGCCCACCCGTGCCATCGCCTCGCAGGCCGCGACGACGACGTCGACGGGCAGGGCCGTACCGGTCGGGTTGTTCGGCGAGCAGAGGAACAGCAGCGCCGGCCGGTGGCGCTCGACGGCCTCGGTGACGGCCTCGGCGGAGAGGGTGAAATCCGCGGCGCGTTCCTCGCGGACCCACTGCGTCGCCGTGGCCAGGGAGATGAGCCGGTGCATCGAGTAGGACGGCTCGAAGCCGACCGCGACCCGGCCGGGCCCGCCGAACGCCTGGCAGAGCTGCTGGATGACCTCGTTGGACCCGTTGGCGGCCCAGACCTGGGCGGTGTGCACGCCGAACCCGGCGTCCGGGGTGAGGTAGTAGGCGAGGTCGGCGCGCAGGGCCTCGGCGTCGCGGTCGGGGTAGCGGTTGGCCTCGGTGGCGGCGAGGGTCGCGGCCTTGCCGAGGGCGTCGACCAGACCGACCGACGGCGGATACGGGTTCTCGTTGGTGTTGAGCCGCACCGGCACGTCGAGCTGCGGCGCGCCGTAGGGGGACAGCCCGCGCAGGCTGTCGCGCAACGGCAGCCCGTCGATGTCCAACGGGCGCCAGGGCCGGTCGTCGCCGGCGTAACCGGCGTAACCGGCGTCAGTGCTGCGGGACGCCTGGATCGTCATCGGAATCGAGCCTCCACGGCGTCGGAATGTGCGGTGAGATCCTCGGCCCCGGCGAGTGCGGCCAGGCGCGGGGCGATGGCGTGCAGCGCGTCACGGGTGCTTTCGACGACGTGGACCTGGCGCTGGAAGGCGGCCACGGCCAGACCGCTGGAGTGACGCGCCGTCCCACCGGTGGGCAGGACGTGGTTGGAGCCGGCCAGGTAGTCGCCCAGCGGGACGGGGGCGTGGGGGCCGACGAACACCGCCCCGGCATGGCGCACCCGTGCGGCGACCGCGCCCGCGTCTGCGGTGTGGATCTCCAGGTGCTCGGCCGCCCAGCCGTCGACGACCGCGAGCCCGGCGTCGACGTCGGCGACGATCGCCACGGCACCCTGGCCGGCCAGGGACTCCTCGACCCGCTCGCGGTGGCGCGTCGCCGGTACCTGCTTGCCGAGCTCGATGTCGACCGCGTCGGCGAGCTCCACCGAGGAGGTGACGAGCAGGCAGGCGGCCATCGGGTCGTGCTCGGCCTGGGCGATGAGGTCGGCGGCGACGAAGGTCGGGTCCGCGGTGGCGTCGGCGAGGATCGCGACCTCGGTGGGGCCCGCCTCCGCGTCCACCCCGACCACGCCGCGCACCAGCCGCTTCGCCGCCGTCACGTAGACGTTGCCCGGCCCGGTGATGACGTCGACGGGCTGGCAGCTCTCGGTGCCGTAGGCGGCCATCGCGACCGCCTGGGCGCCGCCGGCGGCGTAGACCTCGTCGATCCCGAGCAGGGCGCAGGCGCCGAGCACGACGGGGTGCGGCAGGCCGTCGTTGTCCCGCTGTGGCGGGGAGAACACCGCCAGCGAGCCGACCCCGGCCTCCTGGGCGGGCACCACGTTCATCACGACGCTGCTCGGGTAGGCGACCCGCCCGCCGGGCACGTACAGCCCGACCCGCTCGACCGGCACCCAACGCTCGGTGACCGTCAGGCCCGGCCCGACCTCGATCGTGACCGGCTCGCGCAGCTGCGCGCGGTGCACCACCCGGCTGCGCCGGATCGCCTCGACGAGCGCGTCACGCACCGCCGGGTCGAGGGCCTCGGCGGCGGCGGCGAGCACCGCCCGCGGCACCCGCAGGCCGGCTGGACGGACGCCGTCGAACCGGGCGGCGGCGTCCAGAACGGCGGCGTCACCACGGGTCCGCACGTCTTCGCAGATGGGCCGGACCGCGTCGACGGCGACGTCCACATCGACTGCGGCCCGGGGCAGCAGGCGCCGAACATCGGCAGCGGACGGCACCGTATCCCGCAGATCAAGCCTTCTCAGCACGATACGAGACTAGCCGCCGAGTCGGGGGGTGGTGAAATCACAGCTCACGCCGGGGTGTCACGCTGATCAGCGTGACCGATCCCCGCACCCCGCCACCCTCGGCCGGTCCGCCTCGCGCGCCAGATCCGACGCCGCTCCCGGATCCGCCGCCGCCCGCCGCGGCACCGGCCACGGCGGGGCCCGCGAGCGCCGCACCCGGGGAGTCGCTGGCGACGCTGCTGCACGGCTACCGGGTGCACGCGCGGGCGCCCCGCGGGGTCGTGGCGGCGCTGACCGAACGGCCACGGACCCTGCGCGCACTGGTCCAGGACTCGGGGCTGCCGCGCCGCTCGGTCGAGGAGATCCTCGGCTGCCTCGGCGACGATCTGCGGCCCGGTTCCGGCGCGACGTTCGTCCTGCGGCCCGGTGCCGTCGACCGCTACCGCACCATGATCGACTATGACGAGCTGCGCGCGGGCACCACGCTCGACCCGCTCGCCGCGGAGATCGGTCGCCACAGCGCACTGGTCACGACGATGCACGAGCTCATCGCCTCGGCTCCGCGCCCGAGGACCGAGCTGGACCACGTGCCGGCCACAGCGGCGACGGTGGTCCGCCGGGCCGTCTGGCTGTCGACGCACTACGACCTGCGCGAGGCCCACCTGCTCTGCGTGGGTGACCACGACCTGACGTCACTGGCCGTCGTTCTGCTGGCCGCCGCGGCGAGCCCGGGCCCGGCGCGGCGCGGGCCCGCCGTCACGGTCGTGGACATCGACGAGGACCTGTTGGAGTTCCTCGACCGGACGGCCCGGTCACGCGACCTGCGGCTTCGGTGCCTGTACGCGGACCTGCGCTTCGGGCTGCCACCGGCGGTGGCGGGCAGTGCGGATCTTGCCTTCACGGACCCGCCCTACACCCCGCGGGGGGTGTCGCTGTTCGCCGCGCGCGGCGCCCAGGGCCTCGCCGACCGCGAGCGCGGCCGGGTCCTCGTCGCCTACGGGTTCAGCGAACGGGTACCCACCCTGGGCTGGAAGGTGCAGCGAGCCCTGCTCGACCAGGGGCTCGTCTTCGAGGCGATCTGGCCGGCCTTCCACACCTACGAGGGCGCCGAGGCGGTCGGCGCCCGCGCCGACATGTACGTCTGCCAGCCGACCTCGGCCACCTGGAAGCACCTGGACCGGCCGGTTGCGGCACGCGGGTCGGTGTCGACGGCGATCTACACCCGTGGCCGGCAGGCCACCGAGAGCCAGCCGGCGCCGCTCGCGGGGCCCGTCGTCGCCGCGGCGACCGGATTCCTGGCGATCGCGCCGGGCCGGGGGGTCTTCGTCGGCGACCGTCCCGAACTGGACGCGGCCCACGCGCATCTCGGGACGGTCCTCGAAGGCGGGCTGCCGGCGGCCGTCGCGGCGGGGGCGAGCGGGGCGCTGTCCGCCGTCGCCGACCTGTCCGACGATCCGGGCCCGTGGCTGACACGGCTGCTGCTGGCAGTCAACGCCGACCGGCTCGCCGTGATCGTGGCGGCCGACCATCCCGTGCTGGGCGCCGGGGATGGCACGCACCAGGCTCTCGACCCGCTACGGGCGAAGTGGGCGGCCACGCCCGAGCACGACGTTGCCATCCCCGACGGCGGGGACACGGGTCGAGGCGGGAACGCGGGCCGGCTGGTGACGTTCGCCGCAGTGGACCCCGCCGTTCTCGACCCCGGCGCGCGCCTCGCCCGCTGGCTGCTGGACCGCCCGCACGGCAAGATCGGCAATGTCTGGCGCGACGGCCTGATCCGGATCGCCCGGCAGGCCGACGGTCGGACGCTGTCCCAGCGGGAGGCCCTGGCGACCGCGCACCGGGCCGTCGCCGACCCCGATCTGCTCGCCGTCCGGCTGATCGACCTGCCGTGGCACACGCTCGCCTCGACGCTCGCCGCCGCGGTGGCCTGCGTCGACACGCAGACCGGCGGCGAGGCCGGCAGCAGCGGGTGAGGGCTGCGCGACGCGACGGACAAGCTAGGCGGACGCGGTCACCCTGACGTAGCGGCAGCCCTAGGCTGCTAACTATGGCGACGCCCGCAGGCCACCATTTCAGGGGACACATGCCGGACCCGCCGCCCCAGCCCGATCTCCGAGGCCAGCCCGACCTCCAACGCCAGCCCGACCTCCAACGCCGGCCCGACCTCCGAGGCCAGCCCGACCCGGCCGGCGCCCGGGTCCTCGTGGTCGAGGACGACGAGGGGTTGGGGACACAGCTCGTGCGCGGGCTGAACCGGGCCGGCTACACGGCGAGCCGTGTCCGCACGGGCGAGGCCGCCCTCGCCCAGGTCGCCGGTCCCACCCCGCCCGACCTCGTGCTGCTCGACCTGGGCCTGCCGGACATGGACGGCGCCCAGGTGTGCCGGGGCATCCGCGAGCGCACCGACACTCCGGTGATCGTCGTGACCGCCCGGGGAGACGAGGCCGACCGGGTCGAGGCGCTCGACCTGGGCTCGGACGACTACCTCGTCAAGCCGTTCGGGTTCGCCGAGCTGCTGGCCAGGATGCGGGCGGTGCGCCGGCGCACCGCCGGCCGCCCGGATGGCCGCATGGGCGGCCAAACGGGCGGTGAGGATGCGGACCTGGTCCGGCACGGCCCGCTCACCCTCGACCACCGCAGCCGCCGAATCACCGTCGGCGACCGCCCCGTCACCGTCACCGCCCGCGAGTACGACCTGCTGGCGTTCCTCGCCGCCGACCCGGGCCGGGTGCGAACCCGCCAGGAGATCTTCACCGGGGTCTGGGGAGACTGGTTCGGCTCACCGAAGGTCCTCGACGTGCACATCGGCGCGATCCGCCGCAAACTAGGCAAACCGGAGTTGATCGAGACGGTGTACGGGGTCGGCTTCCGCCTGGCCAGCGTGCCCGATCCCGATCCTTCCCGTGGGGAGCCGGCCGGGCAGCTGGTGGCGCGCGGCGGTTGGGGACAGGGGCTGCCGGGCCGATGAGTCGGCGGATCCTCGCCGCCCAGCTCCTGCTGACCGCGGCACTGCTCATCGGACTGTGCATCCCGCTGGGTCTGGACGCCGCCCGCCATGACCGGGCCCTGTTCGGCCTGCGGCTGACCTCGTCGACGGACGCCTACGCCGCCGAGGTGAAGTGGCGGCGGCTGTCGCCGGGCGCCGCGCCGCTGCCGGCGCCCCGCCGCGACAGCGCGGACGGGCCGCCCGACGAGCTGCGCCTCTACCGCGCCGACAACAGCCCCGTGGCCGACACGGGTGACGACATCTCGGTGACGCCGGCGGAGCTCGCCCGCGCGCACCACCACAGCGTGACGATCGACCCGAGCGACGCCACCCGGCATCGGATGATCATCGTGACCCCGGTGTCCAATGCGAACGGCCTGGTCGGCATCCTCGCGGTCGCGCGCAGCGACTACGGGCTGCGTTCCTCGATCAACCACCGGTGGACGATGATCGCCATCGGCGGCGTCCTGGTCGCCCTGGCGGCGCTGGCGATCTCCATCCTGCTGGCCCGCTGGGTGGGCCGCCCGCTGCGTCGGCTCGAACACGCCGCCGGCGAGCTCGGCGCGGGTGACCTGTCGATCCGGGCCCGGGCCGTCGGCGGCCCGTCGGAGGTCCGGGAGGTCGCGGCGACCTTCGACGCGATGGCCGACCGGATCCAGTCCCTCGTCGACAGTCAGCGGCACTTCCTCGCCGACGTCTCCCACCAGATCCGCACCCCGCTGACCGCGATGCGGCTGCGCCTGGAGCTGTTGGAGCAGGACGTCGACGCGACGATCGCCGGGGAGGTGGCCGGCACCCTCGTCGAGGTGCACCGGTTGTCCCGCATGGTCGACGGGCTGCTCGCCGTCTCCCGGGCCGAGCACGCACCGACCGCCACCCGGCCGGTTCCCCTCGCGCCGGTCACCGCGCAGCGCTGCCTGATCTGGCGACCGGTGGCCGCCGCCGCGGACATCTCACTGACCTGGGACGTCGCCGACACTCACATCGTGGCCAGCGCCCCCGGGCACCTGGAGCAGATCCTCGACAACCTGCTCAGCAACGCCCTGGAGGCCACCCCACCCGGCGGCCGGATCCGGATCGAGTCCCACCCGGCGCCCCCGCTCCTCGACCAGCGCCCGTCGGATGCCACCGCCGTCCCCCCTGGCGCACCCGGTGCCGCCGACGCCGAGGAGGCCACGAGCCGGCCGGGGACCGTGGCCGGGACGGCGATCCGACTCGTCATCACCGACAGCGGGCACGGCATGACCGCCGAACAGCGGCGGGCGGCCTTCCACCGCTTTGGCGCCGCCGCCGGCGGACGGGAGCCAGGCCAGGCTCAGCGGCCCAACGTCCATCAGCGGCCCAGCGCCGATCGGGATGGTCCGGACAATGGGCAGGTCGCCGACCTGGGCCAGCTGCCGCGCCGCGCTGACCGGCGGGGCCACGGGCTCGGGCTCGCGATCGTCCACGCCCTGGTGACCGCCGACGGCGGGACGATCGTGCTGGCCCCCGCCGAGGCCGGCGGCCTGCGCGTCCTGCTCGACCTGCCGTCCGCGGCCCCCCGCCCCGGCGAGGGTGCCGCAGCGGTACCCCCGCAACGGGCCGGCGTCGGCCATCTCCCGCACCACCCCGATTTCGGACTCCTGGACATCGTCGAGGATGCCCACCGGGACCACGAAACCGACCGCGAACCCTGACGAACCACCCGGCGGCCTCGCAGCCACCCGGAGAACCATCTGTGATCTTTACCGTTTCTTTCCCGCCCGGACCGCGGAAACACGTCGGCGATGCGTCGCGGGACGGCTATTTTCGCACCGAGCGAACAGGGACGGAGCACCCACTGATCATGTCAAGAAGCCCCGCACAACGGATTCGGGAAGTCACGGCGCTCGGCGCCGAGACAGTTCGCCGCGAGGTCACCAGAAGCGGCGGCCGGGGCACGAAATCCGGCTTTCTCAACGGCACAATAGGTGCATACCTGACCGAGCACAGTTCACCCCCCGACGACGTCCTCAGCGACCTGTCGGCGGTCACCGCGACGCTGCCCGAGGCGGAGATGCAGGTGCCGGCGCAACAGGGCACCCTCCTGACCATCCTGACCGCCTCGATCGCCCCCCGCCGGGCCATCGAGGTCGGCACCTTCACCGGGTACTCGGCCCTGTGCATCGCTCGCGGTCTGCCGGCCGACGGCCGGCTGCTCTGCCTCGACATCAGCGAGGAATGGACCGCGATCGCCCGCAGGCACTGGGACCGCGCCGGCGTCTCCGACCGCATCGACCTCGTCCTCGGACCGGCCGCGGACAGCCTCGCGGACCTCGCCGAGAAACCCACCTTCGACCTGGCTTTCATCGACGCGGACAAGGTCTCCTACCAACGTTACTACGAGCTGCTCATTCCGCGCATGAGTCCCAACGGGGTCATTATCGTCGACAATGTTCTCCAGTATGGCAAAGTCGTGGGTACTCGCTCGGACAATCCGGCGGTGGTCGCGGTCCGGGAGTTCAACCGGGTACTCGCCGCCGATTCTCGGGTACAGGTGGTGATGCTGCCCATCGCTGACGGGCTCACCATCGCCCGCAAGCTGCCCACCCCCCGCGACGGCGGCTGACGCCGGCGGCGGGCCGTGTCACACCGCGGCCGGCGGCCCCGTTCTACTGAACAGGGGTCGCCGTTCGGGCGTCCCATGCCGGGGCTGCAGGCCCCGACCGGCGGGAAGGGGACCGGGAAATGACCCAGCGGTTGAACATGGCGCAGGTCGCGCCGGAGGGGTACCGGGCGTTGCTCGGCCTCGAGCGTTACGTGCAGAACAACGTCGACGGCACGGTCCTGGAGCTGGTCAAGCTGCGGGCGTCGATCGTCAACGGCTGCTCGTTCTGCGTGGACATGCACAGCCGGGACGCGCTCGCCGCCGGGGAGTCCTCGCGCCGGCTGTTCGCGGTCGGGGCCTGGCGGGAGGCGCCGTTCTTCGACGAGCGCGAACGCGCGGCGCTCGCGCTCACCGACGAGGCCACCCGGCTCGGCCCGGACGGGGTGAGCGACGAGACCTGGGCGCTGGTCACGAAGAGCTGGTCGGAGAAGGAGGCCGCGGACCTGCTCCTCGCCATCGCGACGATCAACGCCTGGAACCGGATCGCGATCCCGAGCCGGCAGAGCCCACCCGTCGACGCCTGATGGGAGCTACCGGGTCGGCGTCGACGTAGGGCGCGGGCTCACAGGGTGACGGAGGTGTCCCCGGGGTAGAGGGTCCAGCCGTCGCCGGCGCGCCCCCAGCCGCTGGACGCCCAGGCGCCGCCGTCGATGTTGAGCGTGACGCCCGTGATGTACTTCGCCCGGTCGGAGCTGAGGAACACCGCCGCGTCCCCGACCTCGTCGGCGTGGCCCTCCCGGCCGAGCGGGACGTAGCGCTCCACGTCGGACTGGCGCTGCGGCGTCAGCGGCGGCAGGTTGTCGGGGTCGACCGGGCCGGCGAAGATCCCGCGCATGCCGGCGGTGGCGGTGTGGTCGGGGGCGAGGGCGTTGACCCGGATCTGGTCCTCGCCCAGCTCCAGGGCCATCGTCCGGGTGAAGGAGATCATGCCTGCCTTGCAGGCGGCGTAGACGGCGTACAGCGGAGCCGCCCGCTGCCCCTCGATGCTGGTGATGTTGAGGATCGACCCGCCGGCGCCGCCCGCGGCGATCAGCGGCGCGGCGGTCGACGTCGCCGCGATCATGCTGACCAGGTTGATGTCGATGTGCCGGCGCCAGCTTCGCTCGCTCTGCTTCAGGAAACGGTTCGCCTTCACCCCGCCGGCATTGTTGACGAGGATGTCGAGCCGGCCGAACTCACCGTGCGCGGTGGTGATCGAGCCCGCCAGCGCCTCGGTGTCCATCACGTCGGTGGGCAGCACCAGCGCCGTGCCGCCCGCCTTGGAGATGAGCTCGAGCGTGCTGGCGGCCCGCTCCGGATCGATCTCGACCAGCCCGACCGACACCCCGACGCGGGCCAGCGCCACCGCGATGGCCTGCCCGATGCCGGCCCCGGCACCGGTGACCACCGCGGCCTTCCCAGCCAGGCCCAGCTCGAACGACTGCTCCGGGATCGCCTGCGTCATCGTCGCTGCTCCTCTGGCACGGCTGGACAGAATCTGGCCCTGCTGCACAGCAGCAACACCTGGTGAGACACCAAACCACCACGCACCGGCCAGCGGCAACCGGACGCCGACGCCGACGCCGACGGCTACGGTGAGCGCGTGAGCCATGTCGCTGAGGAGCCGGCAGGCGAGGCGGTCGCGGTGCCGGGCGGGTCGTTGTGGACCATGTCGCGGGGCGCGGGCCTGCCGTTGGTCCTCGCGCACGGGGGGCCTGGGCTTTCCAACAATCTCGTACCCGTTGCGGAGATGGTCGAGGACGTCACGCGCGTGCACCTCTACGACCAGCGAGGCTGTGGACGCTCCCCGGCGACCGGGCCGTTCGACATTGCAACCTTTGTGGCCGACCTGGAGGCTCTGCGCAAGCACTGGAGACACGAGCGCTGGGTGGTCGGCGGCCATTCCTGGGGTGCGGCGCTCGCGCTCTTCTACGCTCTCGCGCACCCGGACCGCACGCTCGGCGTCATCTACCTGGCCGGGACGGCCATCCGCTGGGGCTGGAAGGAGAGCGTGCAACGCGAGCGGATGAGCCGCCTCACCGCGGCTGAACACCAGGAGTTGAAGGCGCTCGGCAAGCGTCTAGAGGGCAACGGAGACGAACGCGACCAGGCGCGGTTCCTGCGTCTGATGTGGTCTACCGACTTCGCCAGCCCTGCGGCCGCAGCCGTCCTGGACCGCCAGCCGTTGTACGGCTTTCCGCGCGCCGACGCGGTTGCGCGAGCAGTTCAGAACGACTGGAAGACCCGACTCGACGAAGGTATCGAGGATGACCTGCGGCGGCTCACGGTGCCGGTGCTCGTCGTTCATGGCAGGCGCGACCCCAACCCGACGGGGGCACGCGAAATTGCGGACCTGGCACCGCTTGGCCAGTGGGCGCCGCTTGACAACGCCGGGCATTCTCCGTGGCTCGAGCAGCCAGCAGTGCTGCAGCAGCGGCTGCGCGCCTTCCTGGACTCGCTGGGGTGATTACGGACCCGGCGCGGGCAGGACGAGCATCCGGTCGAGCAGGCGGGCCAGGAAGACGGTGTGCCGGTGCAGCAACGCCCGGTCAAGCTTGTCGAGGTGGTCGCCCGGCCCGACCTGGAGCAGGTACGCCGGCCCGCTGATGAACTCCACCGTCGGCAGGCCGAGCCGGTAGGGGAACGTGCCCTCGCCGTAGAGCCCGTCGCCGGTCGGGGGGAGCACAGCGGCCCGCGCGAGCCCGCCGGCCCGCACCTCGTCGAGGGCGAGCCGGCGCAGCCGGTCGCTGTGGCCGACGGCGACGACGACCGGTTCGCTGCGCCCGGTCGGCCCGTAGGGCGCGGTGCCACCGCGCTCGTCCCAGCCCATCGCGCCGAGATGCTCGGCGACGAGCGCCATGGCGAGCGAGGTCCGCAGCCGCGGGTGGGCGCGCAGCCAGGCGTCGGGTTTCACCGTCGCCGCGTCGGCGATCATGTGCGCCGGGGAGAACAGGAACAGCGCGCCGCGCCCCCGCCGCGCCGCCGGGCGGCGGGCGAGCCGCTCGGCGAGGGCGAGCAGGGCCGGGCCGCCGTTCTCCTCGACCGCGTTCTGCCCGTCGGTGTGCGTGGCGACGAGCACGTCGCCGTGCGTTCCAGCGGCGGGGTCGGGGTCGGGGTCCGTGCGGTCGGCGCCGGGCAGCCGGGCCAGCAGGTAGTCGACGGTGGCGTCGTCCCGGCGGGCGGTCAGGACGACGGTGGCCCGCAGCGGGCCGAGCGCGAGCAGGGCGCGCAGCCGGGCGCCCTGCTCCCGGTCGACGTGCAGGGTCGCCACGCCGGCGTGCTGCTGCTGGTGTGGGGTGTACTGGCCGGCGGCCAGGGGCGGCGGCAGATCGAGAATCTCGATCATCGCGACGGCGCCGTGCCGGCGGGCGAGGGCGAGGTCGGGTGGCGCCGGGACACCGAGCCACACCCGCGTGTAGTCCTCGGCGGCGAGCCCTGCCCGCGCGCCGGGCGGCTCGACGGCGTCGGCGAGGTCGGTGAGCACCTGGGCCGGCAGCCGGCTGACCCGTCCGTCGGCGAGCACGATCGCGCCGTTCACCGGCCGGTTCTGGTAGTCGGCCGCGTCGCCCGCGCCGATGTCCACCACCGAGGCCGTCACCCCGTGGGTCGACGTCTCGCCGGAGTACGGGCGGTAGGAGGCGACGGGCACCGTGGTGCTCACCCCGCGCGCGTCGACGACCTGCAACGACCAGTCGTCGGCCAGCCAACGCGCGAGGGGGACGGGATGGCGGGTCACCTCAAGGCCGGCGCGGCGTAACCGGACGTCGAGGTCGTCGATGTGGCGATGATGCGCCGGCGACCCGGGCAGCCGCGGGCCGAACGAGACCATCCGCTCGACCGACTCCCACAACCCGTCGGGACCGACGAGGCCCGCCAACCCGCCCCGTCGCGGTCCGGTCATCGTCGCGATCCGGTCATCGTCGCGGAGGTTATACCCGCCGTGACATCGGCAGCATCAACCCGGCGTGGATGGCGCCGGCAACGGGCGGTGAACGACACCATGGGGCCCGAAGAGTGGGCCTGGAGACCGCTCTTCCATATGCTTGCACATCCAGCTACTACAACACGTAGAAGTGGAGCTGGTCCGGATGAGCACCGGTCCCGCCACAGGGGTCGCCATGCGCCTGACCCAGTCCAGCGATCTCAACGTCGACCCGGGCGGCTGATCACCGGGGCAGCAGATTCCCGCCGCAGCCCATCGCCGCCGCAGCTCGTCGCCGCTGCAGCTCATTGCCGCTGTGCCGTCGCCGCTGTGCCATCGCCGCCGCCAGGTTCGAGTCCGGAGGTCATCCCATGCTGTCCGAACGTTCCGCCGCCGTCGTCGGAGCGACCGTGGGCGTCGTCGCCGAACACGCCGTCGAGATCACCGCCACGTTCTACCCGCGCATGTTCGCCGCCCATCCCGAGCTCGTGAACCTGTTCAACCAGGGCAACCAGGCAACCGGCGTGCAGCGACAGGCGCTGGCCGCGGCCGTCGTCGCCTACGCCGGGCACCTGCTCGACGGGTCGCAGACCTCGTTCGCCCCGGTGCTGCGCCGCATCGCGCACAAGCATGTCTCGCTGGGCGTGCGGCCCGAGCAGTACACGATCGTGGGCCAGCACCTGCTGGCGGCGGTCGGCGAGGTGCTCGGCGACGCGGTGACCCGCGAGGTGCACGATGCCTGGGACGAGGTCTACTGGCTGTTCGCCACCGCGCTCATCGCCGAGGAGGGGCGGATCGCCCAGCGCGTCGGTGCCGACCCGGAGCGCGTCTGGCGGCCCTGGCGAGTGACCGCGCGCACCGTGGCGACCGCCCAGGTGGTCTCCTTCGACCTCGTGCCGGCCGGCCCCGAGCCGCTGCCGACCTACCTGGCCGGCCAGTACATCTCCGTCGCGGTCGATTTGCCCGGCGCCGAACGGCAGGCCCGGCAGTACAGCCTGTCCCGGGCGCCCGGCGCGGGCAGCCTGCGGATCACGGTGCAACGGGTGCCCGCCACCGACGGCGCACCCGAGGGCGTCGTCTCCTCCCACCTGCATGACCAGGTCAAGGTCGGCGACATCCTGGACGTGAGCCCACCGACCGGCGACGTCACCCTCGCCACCGGGGCGGACCCGCTCGTACTGATCAGCGCGGGCATCGGCGTCACCCCGATGATCGCCATGCTCGGCCACACCGCCCGGCTGCAACCGGATCGCCAGGTGGTGGCCGTACACGCCGACCGTTCACCCGACCGCCACCCGCTGCGCTCCGAGATGATCGAGGTGGGCGCCCTGCTGCGAGACTTCCACCTGCACACCTGGTACGAGTCCGGTGCCGGCAGCGCCGCGGGCATCGGCAGGGCGGCGGGCGTCGGCAGCGCGACGAGCCCCAGCGGGGCGCGGGGCGAATCCCGCCACACCGGCACGTTCGACATCGACGCGGTGCCCCTGCCCGACGGTGCCCGCGCCTACCTGTGCGGGCCGGTGCCGTTCATGCGCGACGCCCGCGCCGGCCTGCTGCGCCGCGGCGTGCCGGCGCAGCGCATCCGCTACGAGGTCTTCGGCCCCGACCAGTGGGCCGGCTCGCCGACCTGACCGGCGGCGGCGTCCCCGCGGGAGCTGCCGGCGCGCAACCGTCAGCGGCTGGGATCGTCAGCGGTCGAAGCTGTTCCGGTCGGGCACCGCGAACCCGAGCGAACTCAGCCGGTCGACGATGTGCCGCGGTGTCCGGCGCAGGCGGTAGGACGCGATGAGGATCTCGGATCGGGAGAAGGGTCGAGCGACGTAGCCGCGCCGGGAGTCCCGGAGCATGGTGACGGCCAGGGCGTCGGCGCCGTCGACGAAGGCGTCCCGCGCCGACTCCGCCAGCGACGGGCCGGCGTAGCCGAGAGCGGCCAGCCGATCGAGCACTCGCGCCGGTGTCCATCGCAGGTATCCGGCCGCGGCGATCACATGCGCCAGCGGCACCGGACCGCGGCCAAGCCATGGTCCGCGACCGTCGAGCAGCGCGCTGAGCAGTATCGCGTCCCGCGCGGTCGGCTGTGCAACGCCGTCCGGCCGCCGCCCGGCCCCCGCCGCGAAGGCCCGCCCATCAAGATCAAGATCAAGATCGAGCCCCGAGAACAGTGCCATCACCTCGTCGGGCGACCGCCGGGTGAACTCCGCGACGCCGAGAACCTGCGCGGCCGAGGTCGGTTCGACCACCGGCCCGGCCGCGTCGGTCCGGAAGAAGGCGACCGTCACCGCGGTCCGCTCGTCGCGGTCGATCTCCCGCAACCCGTCCGGCACCCCGAAGCCGAGCCGGACGTACCGATCGCGGACCTCGGCCACATCGCACCCGAGCACGCAGGCCGCGTGGAGCAGATGCGCACGCGGCAGCACGTTCCTGCCCGGCAGCCAGGGCGGCTCGCCGGTCAGCTTCCGGGCAAGAAGGACGATGTCCACGGCATCCACCCCGGGGACGTCCGGGATCCCGACAACTCCCCGAAATCCCAGCGCTCGCAGCCGGGTGGCCAGGTCTTCCGGCCGGCGACGCCGCGCCGTCCGGGAAACCGGGGAAGAACGGCGCGCGGCGGGCGCTCGGGGCTTTCGGTGGGATGGGCCCGCCGCCCGGGAAATGCGGCTCGGCGGGAGGCTTCGCCCGGCCGGAGATCGCGGCCTGGACGGCCTGCAGGAGAACGTCGCGGGCGCCGTGCGCGGCCAGGCCGAACAGGTCGACGGAAACCCTGGAGCCAAGCACGCCGGGGCGCGCGCAGTCCTCGATCCGGACCGGGAGCAGGCGGCGGGCCGCGCCGTCCGGATCGGCGACGAACGCGGCCTGCCACTCCTGCTCGCCGTATACCGAATCCAGGTAGGCGGCGGAGAGGACCGCCAGCGTGCGGGTGCTGTAACGGATGCCGTCCTGCATGGCGGCGGACCAGTTGGAACCCGCCACCATGTCCCAGGCCTGCACGAGCACCTTGAACTGCGCGGCCTCGAGTTGCCAGGCGATCCACTCCGCCCAGGCTCGGTCCCGCGCCGTGTAGGAAATGAAGAAATCCCATCGGCCGTCGGTACGCGGCCGGTCCAGTCCCCCGGTAGCCATCCCACAAATTGTGACACGGAGCACCAGATCGGTCGCCCCACGCACATCGCCCGGACTCGGTGAATCCGCCGCCCCATGACGGCCGGGGGACGGTGACGGTGACGGTGACGAGGACGAGGACGAGGACGGCGTTCAGGATGTCGGGGACCCGGTCAGGCCACCGGGAGGAAGGTGCGGAACGACTCCGCGTCCCCGCCGAGGGTGATGGCGCGCCGGGTGGCGTCCTGGTCGTGCGGCTGGCCGAGGACCGCAGGCTGAGCTCGCCGCCGACGGCAGATCCCATCGGGTCGTGACGGGACACTGCGATATCACCCCGGCATCCTCAGGGCGAAACAATATCGATTCTATTGTTCTTCATGTGGCGCCGACGTTTTCGGCATCGGTCCGGATCTGTATGCGCCGGCCTGATTCCGGTCGGTGTGCTGGCACGGCCGTATCGGCCCGGGGCGGCGGGATCGATTCCTGGCGGCGAGCCTCGGGGCGGCCACACCGCAATCGCCCTGGCAGTGACAGCGGCCGGCCTCCTCGTCCTCGGATGAGGGTGCCGGCCGTGCGATCGGGTGGCCCGGAACAGCCTAGAGGCCAGTCGATCCGCCGCCCGGACGCCGGGCGGCCGGGACCGGCCGAGCGGGACGGATACGGATTTTCCGCGCCGGGAGGAGCCACGCCGCGGGTTTTCCCCCTTGGGACGGCTGCTCGATATTTGCCATGCTCGAGGCGCGCTACGCGAAAGGTGATGAATGGGACGGGGACCGGCCGGCATGACCGCCGGCATGGAATGGGAGATCGAAGGCACCGACCTGCCGGCGCTGGTGCTGCCGGACATCGACGGCCTCGTCATCGCCGGCCCGGCGGGCGCCGCGGCCGGCGAGGAGTGCGTCGAGGTCGACTTCGTGCCGGTGGAGCCGGGCGCGCTGCTGCGGGCCGCGGTGGACGCCGCTGCCTGGCCGCACGTCGGGTCCGTCACCGTGCACCCACGTCAGCAGCCGCCGGCGCGGACCCGTCTGGCGTTCCTCATCGGCCGCCAGTTGCGGGTCGAGCGGTCGGCGGCCGGTTGGCATTCACCGGTGGTGACCCTCGGCCTCGCCCTTCGACCCGAATCGGCCGGCGGGCAGGGGCTGCGGATGGTCGCCCACCACGCTCGGTTGCACGACGGCGACGGCTGGAGCCGGCACACACTGTGGGAGGTCATGGGCCTGCGCCAGTATGTGACCTGGCTCGACCGCCGACCGGCGAGCTGAGGCGCGGGCCACCCCGACCACGCGCAGCGGCGACGTGGGCAGCTTCGGACCGACCTCCCCAGCGGGGAATTGTCACAGAATGGAAAGTGCCTGCGCTCGTTCAACCCGGTTTGGCCGTGCTGAAATGCTCGCCATGGCGTCAGCAAGCATGATGACCCGGCACCGACACCGGGAGCAGCACGGTGCGCAGCGGGCTGGCTGGCTGCGGGCGGCCGTCCTCGGCGCGAACGACGGGCTGGTGTCCACCTCCAGTCTCATCGTCGGCGTGGCGGCGAGCGGCGCGTCGAGCGCAGCAATCCTGACCGCGGGCTTCGCCGGGCTGACGGCGGGGGCGCTGTCCATGGCGGCCGGCGAGTTCGTGTCCGTCAGCGCCCAGGCCGACGTCGAACATGCCGATCTCGAGCTGGAGCGGGCGGAGCTCGCGGCGAGCCCGGTGGCGGAGTTCGCGGAGCTGGTGGGCATCTACGAGCGCCGCGGCCTGCCGCGCGACCTGGCCGTGAAGGTCGCCGAGGCACTGACCGAGAGAGACGCCCTCGGCGCCCACATGCGCGACGAGCTCGGCCACAACGAGACCAACGAGGCCCGGCCCACGCAGGCGGCGGCGGCCTCGGCGGCCAGCTTCACCGTCGGCGCGCTGGTGCCCTTCATCGGGATGGCTGCGCCCGCGGGCACCGCCCGGCTGGTGCTCGTCGTCGCGGTGACGGTGCTGGGGCTGGCGCTCGCGGGGGCGCTGGCGGCGCGCGCCGCGGGCACCGCGCTGCTGCGCCCCACCCTGCGGGTCGTGCTGGGCGGGTGCACCGCGATGGCCGTGACCGGTCTGGTCGGCGTCCTGGCCGACGCCGCCGGCGGGTGAGGGCCGGGCCCCCCACCGCGCCCGGATGCCAGGAATCAGCCGGCATCCGGGCGGGGCGGGACCAGGGGCCTACCCCGCGGCGGTGGTGGGTGCGCCGGCGGTGGTGGGTGCGACGGTGGGACGGTCCGCCGCCGCGGTGGCGGTCCGCGACTGCCGGCGGGCTGGCGCGGCGGCGAGGCGTTCGGCGAGCTGACCGAAGGCGAGCGCGATCGTCGCCCACAGGACGAGCTGGCTGATCACCGAGTAGAACCGGAACCGGAACAGCAGGTCGGCGGGGAAGCCGGGGTAGACGATCGTGCCGTCCGGGGCCGTGAGCGGCTGCGGGGTCTCGGTGGCGAAGTCACCGAACTCCGCCCGGTTGGACCCGACATGCCCGAAGGGAGGCAGCAGGGCCATCGCGACGCCGACGAGCACCAGGAACACGACCGCCGCAAGCAGGCTCGCGTTCCACGTGCCGACGCGGCCCGCCAGCCACCGGCCCACCACGACCGCGAGCCCCAGTGCGATCACCGAGACCGCGACCATCGTCACGTACAGGGCGCTGCGGGCGCCGATCGTCTCCTCGTGCCCGACTGCCGGCGGATTGGCCGGGTACTTCGCGAACGGGACGAGGTAGATGCCGACGAAACCGGCCCCGGCGAGCAGTGCCGCCAGCACCCGTGGCCGGATGTCCGGGTAGCGGCGCGAGACGATCAGGTAGACGACGACGAACAGGCCGCCCACCGCCAGCCCGAACAGCGCCATCCCCACGCCGATGCCCAGGTTGCGCTGCACCGAGCGGCTGAAGACCTCACCGTGCTCGTGGGCGCCGGCGGCGAGGCCCGCCGCGGCGTCGAGCGCCTCCTGCGCCTCGTGCCGCCCGTCCTCGTAGTCGATCGCGTCCTGAATGAAGGGCTCGGCGAAGATGCGGGCGAAGACGAACGCCAGCAGCCCGCCCAGCAGGCCGACCCCCAGACCGCGGTAGATGTAGCGGAACTCCATCTCCACGCCCCCGCTCAGTGGCAGGGGAAACCGATGAAGTGGCGCGCGTCGTGAACGAACTCGTGGATATGGGTATCCGAGCCGAACAGCGACGTGGCGCCCTGATCGACACCGATGAAGTAGAGCAGCAGCAGCGACAGCAGCGCCGTGAGCCCGAGCGCCGCCCGGCGGGCGGTCAACGGGAAGGAGATGGATCGCTGCCTTGGCTGGGCAACGGGTGTGGTCATGGAAGCCCCCTCAGGGATCGTGCGTCCCGGTTGTTCGGACTACCTGTGCTCGGGTCTGACTCCCGGTACCGCCGCCCACACGGACAGGCAGACCGGTCACAGTGGCGCGACCGCGCCGGATTCCCACCGGCTTCCTCACACAAGCGATCGGAGTATGCGGTTCGCGCCACGCCGCTGTCAACGTCCACGAACTGCACAAATGGCGCGAACAGGAAGGTAGAGGGGCCTACCGGACGCCGGCGCCGACCACACACCGAGATCCGTTATGGACCATACGGTAAACTATGCGGTAGCCTCGATTACATGGCACGACCGCGCACGTTCGACGAGGACCAGGTCGTCTGCGCGGCGCGGGACCAGTTCCGGACGACGGGCTACACCGCCACCTCGCTCGACGACCTGACGGCGGCCACGGGGCTCGGCCGAGGCAGCCTGTACGGCGCCTTCGGCGACAAGCACGCGCTGTTCCTGCGCGCCCTGGACAGCTACCGCGACGAGGCCATCGCGGCGATCCGGGCCGATCTGAGCACGGCGGGCAGCCCGCTCATGCGGTTGGCCGCGCACGTCCACGCGATGGCGGCGTTCGTCATCGGCGACACCGCGCAGCGCGGCTGCCTGATGGCCAAGAGCGCCGCCGAGCTCGCCAGCACGGACCCCGAGGTGGCCCGGCGGGTGAACCAGTTCCTCACCGAGGCGCACGGGTTGCTGGCCGAATGCATCGACGCGGCCCAGCGGGCCGGCGAGCTCGCCCCCGGCCACGATCCCGCCCAGCAGGCCAACCTGGTGCTCGTCGTGCTGCGCGGGATGGAGGCGGTCATCAGGTGCGGCGCCCCGCCGTCGATGGTGCGCGACGCCGCCGAGCAGATCCTCGCCCTGCTCCCCCGCCCCACCGGCGCCGCCGGCAGTTCGGATCCCAGCGACCGCGTCTGACCACCGCCCCGGCGCCCCGGCACGGCGGATCGATCACGTCATGGTTGGACCGCAGGAAAACGACGGTCGCCCGAAGGGTCAGATAAGATCTTTTCGGCTATTCCAATAGTCCGTAGTCCGGCGCCGGCGGACGGGGCAAGTCCGGTCCACATGAAAGCCGGACGAGACGAGTCCGCCTAGTGGAAGACCCGGCCAGTGGCCGTGTCGGGTACCCGTCACCACCGCGTTCCAACCCCGACCATGGCTCGGATACACCGTCCCCCGCCGCGAAAATCAGCCGGAATTTCCCCACCTAGACGGGACATACAACAATGCCGCCTAGTTGGCGTGTCGACCGAGTCGGGGCGCGTTTACATCGGATGTTTCGTTGCCGCACCTTGTTGGCACGTTATTACTCTTTGGCTGTAATTCGGCTGTGGTCGGTGACAGTGGAATGGTTCCGTCGTCGGGTGAACGGTTGGCGGACCGCATTGGTGTCGGTGTGTTGACTCGGCTTCCGCGTCGAGACCTGATCGATGAAGTCGTCAATGAGTGCGGGAAACGGGAGAAGCTTTCCCGGTTACTGCCGGCTCATTTGGACGGTACCGACAATGCGATCCCGACCGACTATCCTTCATGCGCAGCCTCCGCGTCGTACGCCACCAGGCCACCGACCAGGCAGAGTTTTCCCCCTAACCGTCTCGAAGTGGCCATCAAAATAACCATCGCGGAGATTGTCGAACACCCGAACCCGACTCGGCGTAACTGCGGCTACCCGCGCGTCGCCAAAAGAACCCAAGCTAAATATCATCGCAAAAAGCGCCCCACCGACCATGGCGAGATCTTCACCGAACCACCCCGAGTCACCCTACTTGCCCTCACCAACTAAGCGACATTGGGACATACACCGCCCGGCTACCTGTGGCTCCGGCTCGACACGCGCCACGACAGCATCCTGGACACCTCGGACCCGGCGCCATACTTTCAATCCGTACCCAGCATTCCCCTAACCAGGCAGTCGCCTTTACCAAAACCCGGTCCAGCGGCGCAATCTTCTTTGTCGACGCAACTTGTTCAAGTCGCGACCAGAACCGCGGGACACCGGGTGGCCGCAGGGTGCGTGCCGCGCGGGCGATTCACTTCGCCTGCCCGGGGAGGGGAATCGGGGCAACGTGGCGCCGTCGCGGGAGCGGCGTTCGGAGCATTTTCTCATCGACGCAAGGAGCATGACATGAACAGGACATCCCTTCGCCGTAGCCTCGCCCTCGCCGTTGGCGGAGTAGCGGCCGCCGGCATCGTCGCAGTCGGCCAACCGGCCCTCGCCGCCAGCGGCGGCGGGTCGGCCACATCAGCGGGGACCAGCGCGCCCGCGCACGCCCCCGCGCACGTGCCCGCC
>NZ_JAMPTM010000519.1 GCF_025403375.1 Frankia gtarii | reverse complement strand
CTCCCACTCCCGGCGGGTCAGAAACGGCCCCGGCCCGACCGCGGCGTTCACCGTCGCCGTCACCGCGAACACCGGCACCGCCGCGCCCAGCACCGCCCCCAACCGGGCCGCCGCCGCCGGCGCCACCAGCCGGCCGGCGACCGTCCCGCCGCCGCCGGCGCCGGCCGCGGCGGCCTGCGTCACCGCCGCCACCGAATGCACCGCGCGCAGCGACGCATACGACGACAACCCCTCGACCAGCGCTCCCAGCCCGCCCTGCCCGGGGCCCTGCACAATCCCGACGGCGACGAGCAGATCGGCCTCGGCCACCGCCCGGGCGATCGCCACCGGCTCCCCGGCGTCGCTGACACCGACCTCGACAAGGTTCGCGGCGTCCTCGGCGTCATGGCAGGCCAGCTGCGTCGGCCAGAACGAGCGGAACACCCGCTCCCCGACGATCCCCGCCACCTCGGCGGCACCGAGACGCCGGTGCAGCCCGTTGGCCACCACCAGCGTCACCTCGTCGACACCGGCCGCCGCCGCCGCGCTCAGCACATGCTCGAGGATCCGCCCCCGCACGTCGACGCGCCGCATCCGCGGCTGCGGGGTGCGCAGATCGTCCACACTGATCGCCAGACGCATCCCCGGGCGCAGCAACGCCGCCAGCGGCGCACTGCCCAGCGGGTCGCTCAGCGCCGCGGCGATCGCCGCGTCGACGTCACCAACCCCCGGCCGCGGCTGCGGCGGATACACCACCCGCGTGCCCAGCGGGAACCGTTCCAGCAGCACCCCGGCGCCGGAATGGACCAGCAGCGGGGGAGTCTGCTCGTCGACTTCGAGCACGAACCCCGGTCTCACTGTCGCGATCCTCTCCACGTCCGACCCGTCGAGCCACACCCTGCGTGCGCCCCGTCCACCCCTGCTCCGGCGATCCCGGCGCGGGTCGTTCCGGCGCGGGTCATGACGGTGCCGCCGGGTCGAACGCCACCCGCACCACGCCGAGGCGCCCCGCCCCCAGCGCATGGGCGAGCGCGTCACGCCAACGGGTCAGCGCATAGCCGCCCACGACCAGCCCGTCCAACGGCGCCGAGCCGGCCAGCGCCCACGCCCGCGCCAACACATCCGCCGCCCCGGGATCGGCCGTCGTCCGCGCCGCCCCGACCAGCTCCAGCCCCCGCGCCCACAGCGGCGTCAGATCCACCCGACCCGACGGGGTACCGGCCACCACGATCCGCCCACCGGCGCGGGTCGTGCGCAGCGCCGTCGCCAACGCCTCGCCGCTGCCCGCCGCGTCCACGGCCACATCCACCCCGCCGAGCAGAAACGACCCGCCCGACACCGGGGTCACCCGCAGCGCCCGCGCGGCGCGGCGCACCCCGGCGACCGCCCCCGCCGGATCGAACACCGCGTCCGCGCCGAACCGCGCGGCGAGACGGGCCTGGCGCGGATGACGCGCCACGACCGCCACCGGCCCGGCGTCGGTGAACGCCCGCAACGCCAGCACCGTGAACAACCCGACCGCCCCCGCGCCGACGACCAGTACCCGCGCCCCGGACGCCACCCGGGCCCGGTCGACGCTGTGCACCGCGCGGGCCAGCGCGTCGACGAGCACCGCACGGTCGTCGGGCAGACCGTCGGGCACCGGATGCAGCTGCGCGTGGTGGGCC
>NZ_JAMPTM010000518.1 GCF_025403375.1 Frankia gtarii | reverse complement strand
GGCTTCCACAGCGCCCCCGACGGCCATCCCCCACCCGACCGCCGCATCACCGAGATAGAAAGAGAATTTCCGGACGGAACCTATGCGGCCCGCGTGGAGTTCCAGCGACCGTCGGATGGAGCCTGGCAGGAGAAGAAGGTAAGAAACCACATCATGTTTCCGGACTCCTGGTCGACCTCAAAGGTTCGACAGGCAGTCCAGGAAGCCTACAACCAGGCCTACGATAAGCACATAGCACCTGCACTCGCAGACGGCCGTAAGATCGAAAATCAGATTCCGAAACAGCAGGTGGAAGGAGTTCCGATTCGACTCTACGTAGGACCGGACGGCACTCTTCGCACAGCATTCTGCGAACCCGACGAAAAAGCCTGAGTGGAGCATACATGAGATGGCAGTTCCAAGTGGATGCGGACGGCGACTTGACGGTGTCCGCATCCACCGGTGTAGATGCGAACACAGCCAGGGCCGTAGCCGATTTCCTACAGGCCGACGTCGGAAATCAGCCAGCCATGTATCGCATCTATCAAAAGTCGTGGACGGCTCTCCGCTCGGGTAAGGCCGACGAGGTGTCAGGGAACGGCACCGTACAGGAGATCGAGGGGGATCGGGTGCTGTTGGAGTCGTTGTATGAGCAGTGGGAGTCGGTATACTTCACGATTGCGGAGTTCGAGGAGCTGCTGGACGACTACGCGGCGTTCCTCGACTCCCGGAGCCGGCCCGGCGCGGGGAGCGAAGGGTGAGCGGTTCCGCGGAACCGTCAGCGGGGTAGGCCGACGAGCTCGTCGAAGCGGATGTGGCGGAGTTGCACGCCGAGGCGGCGGGTCCGGCGGCGGAACGGCAGGCTCCTTTGGTGGGGGAATCGGCACCACCGCTGGCGCATCCGCGGGTTCCGACCATGTCGGCTTGATCGTGCGGAGCTAGAACGAGTGAGTCCTGGATGTTCGGTGGTTGTGGGCGACCTGATCGGGTGATGGCCGCGGCGTGCTGGTCGGGCCAGCTCGCCGCGGCCTGCGCCAGGGTCCCTTTGCTGCCGTGGGCCCGCTTCTCCTTACGTGGGGGTGGCGCTGTGAGGCCCGGCTCGGCCGGTGATGCCCCGCGGGGGCCGGGCCGTCCGGGGTTCGGTGCGCCCCATCGGCCGCTGCATCTCTCGCATCTTTCCGTGACCAGTTGTGCACGAAGCCATGCCGAGGTTTAGTCGCGGTTTTCGACCGTGGAACCGTGGCTAGACCTCGGCACGATCTGGCCACAGTCCGGCTGGAAATCGGGCTGGCGGGGAAGCGGGCGGCAGTGGTCGGGGCCGCGCCGAGATATTGGGCTGACAGGGTCGGCTGACGGCTACCTAGAGTGAAAGAACGATTCGGAACCACTCGCATGGTGGCCATCGACCTCGCCGGACCCACGTCGATCGGTCGGTCGGCTACCGCGACGCGGGAGAGGGGACCGGCGGGAGGAGCTGGCATACGCGGGTCGGGCCGGCAGACGGCCCACCGACACGACCTCTATGGTATCCGCACTACTACTCTAGGTGAGTTACGGTTCGGGCTCCCGTGCAGACGATGCGACCTGGGGGCCTGATGTCGGTGTTTGCCATGGCCATGGCGCTGCTCGCCGTCGCGGTGATGCTCGCCGGCATCGCCGGCACCCTACGCG
>NZ_JAMPTM010000517.1 GCF_025403375.1 Frankia gtarii | reverse complement strand
GTGCCGGGCGCACCGGCCCCGCCGGCGCCCGCGTTCCCGTTCCCGTCCTCCGGCACGGGGAGCACCGTAATACGGCTCCATCGTCCGTCCGGGGCAAAGGTACGTACCGTTACGCGCGGAGTGCGCCGGCGAGCGACACCCGGTGGCGAGCGACCTGCTTCCGCGAACGACCTGCTTCCCTGAACGGAGTGCTTCCGCGAACGAGTGCGTCAGCGAGCGGAATGCGTCGGGAACCGAGTGCGCCAGCGAACGGGAGGTGGTCGCGGTGGCCTACCGGGTGACGTTGCGCGGCGAGCGGCATGTCTTCGCCGATCTGGCGGAGCTGTTCGCGAAGGCGAACGAGGAGAAGTCCGGCGACCAGCTCGCCGGGATCGCCGCCGGGTCGGCGCGCGAGCGGGTGGCGGCCAAGCTCGCGCTCGCCGACGTCACCCTCGGTGAGATCGTCGCCGCGCCGCTGATCGACGACGCGGTCACCGACCTGATCCTGCGCGGCCACGACACCGCGTTGTTCGCCCCGCTGGCATCGCTGACCGTGGGTGAGTTCCGCGAGCTCGTGCTGGCGCCGTCGTTCCCGGCGCGCTGGCGCGACGACGGCCTGGCCCGCGCGATCACCCCCGAGATCGCCGCCGCCACCGCGAAGGTCATGAGCGACAAGGACCTGATCTGCGCGGCGAAGCCGCTGCGGACGGTGACCCGCTGCCGCAACACGATCGGCGAGGCGGGCGTCCTCGGCGTGCGGGTCCAGCCGAACCATCCCGCCGACAACCTGGAGGGCATCCTGTTGTCGGTGCTCGACGGCCTGCTGCACGGCTGCGGCGACGCGGTGCTCGGTGTGAACCCGGCGCGCGAGTCGGTCGAGCAGGTCGGGACGATCCTGCGCGGCCTCGGCGCCCTGGTCGACGCGCTCGCCCTGCCGACCCAGACGTGCGTGCTCGCGCACCTCACCACCCAGCTCGCCGCGCTGACCGCCGGGGCACCGGTGGACCTGCTGTTCCAGTCCGTTGCCGGCACCGAGGCGGCGAACACCAGCTTCGGGATCACCCTGGACCTGCTCGCCGAGGGCCGGGAGGCCGTGCTCGCCCACCACCGCCGGGACCGGCCGGGCGACTTCGTCGGCGAGCAGGTCATGTACTTCGAGACCGGGCAGGGCAGCGCCCTGTCCGCCGACGCGCATCACGGCGTCGACCAGCTCACCTGCGAGGCGCGGGCGCACGGGGTGGCGCGGGCGTTCGACCCGTTCCTCGTCAACTCGGTGGTCGGTTTCATCGGCCCGGAGTACCTCGCCGACGCCCGCCAGATCACCCGCGCCGGCCTGGAGGACCATTTCGTCGGCAAGCTGCTGGGCCTGCCGATGGGCTGCGACGTCTGCTACACCAACCACGTCGACGCCGACCAGAACACCAACGACGACCTGCTCGTCCTGCTCGTCGCCGCCGGCTGCACGTTCGTGATGGGCGTCCCGAGCGCCGACGACGTCATGCTCGGCTACCAGTCGACGAGCTACCACGACGCCGCCGGCATGCGCGACCTGTTCAACCTGCGCGCCGCCCCCGAGTTCACCGCCTGGCTGACCGCCCGCGGCCTGCTCGTCGACGGCCACCTCGCCGACCCGTCCGGCCCCGTCGCCGCCCTGCTCACCGCCGGCCTCGACGGCGCC
>NZ_JAMPTM010000516.1 GCF_025403375.1 Frankia gtarii | reverse complement strand
TGTATAAGAGACAGGCCCCCCGCCGGGCCCGTCCCCCTGGCTGCCTGCATCCTGGATGATTCCCGCATCCGGCTTGCGGGGGTCGTACTTGCGGATCGGCACGGCGGATCCGTTCAGCCGTACCACCCCGGCCAGCTCGCTGGCCGGGTCGTTGAAGAACATGAACGACCCGTTCGGGACGAGTTCGAACCGGGTGTGCGGCCGTAGCACTTTCACGTGCGGGACGTCCTGCGGGCGGGTGAGGTCCACGACGTGCACCTCACCGGTGGTGAAGTCGGGGACGAACACCCGGCCCGCCGCCTCCCGGGGCGGCCCGAGCTCATGGCCGCCCGCGCCGAGGTCGACCGCTGCGTCGCAGGTCCGTCTGGTCAGGTCGCTGACCAGCAGCACGCCGCGCCCGGAGACGGTGTAGAGCCGCGACGTCGCCGGGGAGCCGGTCACCACCGCTGTGTCATCACCGGCGCTCTCCCCCAGGCAGGTCGCCGAGCCGAGGCTGCCGTCGACGCCGAGGAGCCGCACCGACGTTCCGTCGACCACCGCCGCCTGCCCGGCGGCGACCACCAGCCGGGAGCCGTCCGGATCCACCGCCGCCGCCCGCCGGCCCACCTTGTCCCGCTCGAGCCAGACCAGGTCGCCCGAGCCCGCCTCGATCAGCCACAGGCGACCGTCGCCGTCGACCACCCCGCCGCCGGGCGCGATCCGCGACACGAGCGCCTGGCTGGCCCGCGGCCGCAGTGACCGAATGTCAGCGGTGGTGACGAGCCCGGACCCCTCGGCGAAGGTGAAAAGGTCGGGACTGCCGGGAAAAACCAGCAGCCGCTGCCCGGGGCGGGCGAACCGGGCGGGCTGTGACACGTCGTAGGTGGCACCGTCCACCCGCACCAGGCTGCCGGTCGCGCCGTCGGCGACGAAGGCGTCGTTGCCGGCCTGCGCCGAGCTCAGGTCCGCACCGTCGGCGGCGACCGGGACCTGCGTCACCACCTGCGCGGACGACCCGTCGACCAGGGCCGCCTGGCCGACCTTCGACGACACCAGCCAGGCCGCCCCGTCGTGCATCGACACGCGCACCGCGTGATCGCCACGCGCCGACAGAACAACCACCAGTGTGCCCAGTGCCACCACCAGCGCGGCGGCGACCGCGGCTACACGCCCGGCCGGTGCCCCGCGCAGATCACCCCTTACTGGCCTGGTCATCGGCACTGGCCTGGTCATCGGCGTCACCGCCGCGGCAGCAGTGGTCTCGGGTCGAGCACCGCGGCGACCCGGCGCCGCATGCCGTCGGCCCGGCGCAGCTCACGGCTTGCCGCCGCGGTGAGCTCCCAGGCGTGCCGGGCGTCGGCGTCGTCCGGGTCGGTCGCGGCGAACAGGGCCGCGCCCACCACCGGCACGAGATCGGCGACCCGATCGCCGGCCTGCTCGCCGCGCACCGCGCGGGTCCGCTCGACGACCTCCTCTGCGGACAGCGCCCGTGACCGCTCCACACCGCGCTCGGCGAGCCGGTCGCGGATCTCCCGCCAGGCACCTGCGACCCGGGTCGCCGCCGGACCGGCGCGCGCTCGACGGCGGCGGCGGCGCGCCTTCTCCGCGACGATGCCCAGCGCGACGGCGGCGGATACCGCCAGCACCCCGACGAGCAGGACGGTCAGCAGCATCCCGCCACCGGACCCGCCGCCCCCAGCCC
>NZ_JAMPTM010000515.1 GCF_025403375.1 Frankia gtarii | reverse complement strand
GGTCGGGCGGGGCGATCACCGGTTCGTAGACGTAGGCCGAGGCGAACGTCCCGGGATGGTCCGCCTCGGTCTGCAGGCCGATCGCACCGCCCATGGAATGACCGGCCAGGTGCACGGCACCGGGGGAGCCATCCGCGGCCGGGACGGCCGCGGCCACCGCGCGCGCCGCGGTGAGCACGTCGTCGACCATGCTCGCCCAGGTGACGTCGCCGTCGTCCGGGGCGGGGGACTCCCCGTGCCCGCGCAGGTCGATCGCCCAGACCCGCCGCGACATGGTGAGCACGCGGGCCAGCGGCTCGTAGGCGCGCCCGCAGAACCCGGTGGCGTGGCAGAGCAGGATGACCGGGCCGTCGCCGCCGAGATCGTGCACGGCGATGGTCCGTCCCTGCCCGGTCGTCAGTCGCATGCGAGGCGGCCGTCTTCTCAGGCGGACCCCTCCAGCGCGAGCGAGCGGCCGATGACCTCCTTCATGATCTCGCTGCTGCCGCCGAGAATCCGGCTGATCCGCACGTCGCGGTACATCCGGGCGATCGGGTACTCCTCCATCCAGCCGTAGCCGCCGTGGAGCTGGACCCCGGCGTCGACGGCGTCGAACTCCAGCTCGGAGGCGAGCAGCTTCGCGGCGGCGGCCTCCTCGATGGTCAGGTCGCCGTCGAGCTTGCCGCGCAGGCAGGTGTCCACGAAACTCTGCACGGCCTGGGTGCGGGCGTGCAGAGCGGCAAGGACGAAGCGGGTGTTCTGGAAGCTGCCGATGGTGGTGCCGAACGCCTTGCGGCTGCGGACGTACTCGGCGGTGAGCTGCTGGGCCCGCCGGGCGCTCGCGACGCTGCTGATCGCGATGGACAGCCGCTCGGAGGCGAGGTTGCGCATGAGGTAGTTCATCCCCCTGAACTCCTCGCCGAGCAGGTTGGCGGCCGGCACGCGGGCGTCGGAGAAGAACAGCTCCGCGGTGTCCTGCGAGTGGGCGCCGACCTTGTCGAGCTTGCGGCCGCGCTCGAAGCCCGGCGTGCCGCGCTCGACCGCGATGAGGCTGAGCTTGGTCGGCTGCTCCTGCGGCTGCGTCTTGACCGCGACGACGACCAGATCCGAGATCAGGCCGTTGCTGATGAACGTCTTGGCGCCGTTGAGGACGAAGTGGTCGCCGTCGCGGATCGCGGTGGTGCGCATGCCGCGCAGGTCGCTGCCCGCGCCGGGCTCGCTCATCGCGACCGCGGTGATGATCTCCCCGGAGGCGTAGCCCGGCAGCCAGCGGGCCTTCTGCTCGTCGTTGGTCAGGTCGAGCATGTACGGGGCGAGGAGCTCATTGTGTAGCTGCAACGCGAGGCCGCTGACACCGGCAAGCGCGAGCTCCTCGGTGATCACCGCGTCGTAGCGCGGGTCGGTCATGCCGGCGCCGCCGAACTCCTCGGGCACCCGCAGGCCCAGCAGGCCCATCTCGCCCGCCTTGGTCCAGGCCGCACGGTCGACGATGCCGTTGCGCTCCCACTCATCGATGTGCGGCAGGCACTCCTTCGTGATGAAGGTCTGGACCAGCTCGCGGAACTCCTCGTGCTCGGGCTCGAAGATGGTGCGCTTCACAGGTCGGCTCCCGTCCAGATCCATGCGGCTCGACTCGCATCATGGCAAATAGCCGCCCAGGACGCCCGATTCGTACGATCGCCGGCCGGTTGGCCAGCTGGGCGGTCGGACGGGTGGTGGGC
>NZ_JAMPTM010000514.1 GCF_025403375.1 Frankia gtarii | reverse complement strand
CAGGCAAGGAATCCAGAAGGCTTTTGATCGACTACGGGCGGCACCGGAAATCATCTGCGATTTCTTCAATGATCCAGATCTCGAATATATCAACGTCTAATTCCAGTAGCCCGTTTTCTCATTAGTATTCGGCTCCGTGCGTCGGCGCGACCGCCTGGATGCGCCGGGCGAGTTCGATGTCGTGTTCGGCGACGTAGCCGCCGAGGTCGCTGGAGCTGATCGAGATGTGCACGGTCTTGTATCCGAGGGTCGCGTCCGAGTGATGACCAAGATCATTCTGGATAGCGGCGATATGCACGATGAACGCGGCGCCCTGAATGTGGGGAATGGAATAGGTGCGTTCAATCCGCCGGCCGTCCGTCGACCACCCCGCCAGCTCGGCGAGCCGTGCCTTGATCTGGTCGTGCGACAGAGCCTCAGCCATGATCTCTCCCGACCTCCTCGTTGATGACCGGCGCCAGAACCGCCGTCAACTCCTCGCCGACC
Organism: Frankia gtarii; assembly: GCF_025403375.1. Classification (GTDB taxonomy): domain Bacteria; phylum Actinomycetota; class Actinomycetes; order Frankiales; family Frankiaceae; genus Frankia; species Frankia gtarii. Next base: position 1,243 of record NZ_JAMPTM010000514.1, on the reverse strand, counting down.
GGATCGGCGCGCCACGGCGCCATCGCCTCCGCGACCACGGCCAGTTCCCGCCGGGCCCGCGCCGAACCCGTCTCCACCGCGATGTCCGCAGCGCGGCGGGCGAGCTCCACCGCGCGGTCCGGTTCCCCCAGCATCGCCACGGCGGTCGCGTGGCGGGCCGACCAGACCCCGACATCCCGACGCGCCGTGGCCGGCGCGACAGGGATGATCTGCTGCCACACACGGTCGGCCTCATAGGCAAGACCGAGCCGCCCGTAGCAGGTCGCGCGCTGCACTTCGACGTAGCCGTGGGTGCGCCGACACGCCGTCCCCCACACCTCAACGTCGACGCGATCCAGCAGCCGAGCGGCTCGGTCAAGGAGCACGTCGACCTGACGGCGGTCGCCGAGCAGCGACGCGCCGTGCGCCTGCTGCTGCAACGCGAACACCTGTACTTCCGGGGTCAGGCTCCGCGCGTCGAGAAGAGCTGCCTGGCACAAGTCGACCACGGCCTTCGCGCGCCCAGCATCGGTGAACGCCATCGCCCGGTCCACCAGAGCGCAGGCGACGGCATCCCGCTCTCCCGAGCGATGGGCAAGATCGAGGGCTTGGTCGTGGCAGCGCAGCGCGGCCACGGGATCGCCCGCGTCCAACCAGAGCCAGGCCGCGAACGCGTAGAACGAGGACCCGACCTTCGCCAGCCGCTGACGCGCCGGACTGTCCGCGGCGTCCACCAGATGCACGATGATCTCGCACTGTGAGGTGACCGCGCCGAGGATCGCCTGCGAGCCGAACCCCATATCGGCGTGCAGATGCCCGTCCAGCTGGTCCGAAAAATAAGAAGCAAGCGCCGGGTCGACAACGCCGGCACGGCCCGTCCCGACCGATCCGGCCACGACGGCCGACCCGGCGAGGATGTTGAACCTGCGGCGGCCGAACCCGTTCACACCATCGATGATCCCACCTCCGACATCGAGGGACGCGCTGCTGGGAAGGCTGAAGCGATACCCGCCCCCTTCCGTGCCTGGCCGTACGCCACGCGTGGGAGCCCCACCATCGGGACGTCGAGGCATCCTCGTGAGCGCTTTGCGCACGGCCGGTGCCACCGGAACGTCTATCTTGGCCGATCCCGACTGATCCGCCCGCCGGGTGCTGTTGATCAGGAGCGTGTCGGCGGGGGGCATGTGTTCGCGGTCGTCGAGGTCGAGGAGGTTGTCGATGCTGGTGCCGTAGACCTCGGCGAGTAGGGCGAGCATCTGCGGGG
>NZ_JAMPTM010000513.1 GCF_025403375.1 Frankia gtarii | reverse complement strand
CCCCTCGGCGCCCGACCGGGCGCCGTCCCCCAGGACCGATCGAACACCGCCGCGGGGCCCCCGCCCGGTCCGTACGCGGGCCCGGAGAGCACCACGCCGATCGAGGTCGGCGCGAGCCCCACCGCGGACGGCGAAGCCGCCGCGTACCCGCAATCCCGGCTGCCCGCCGGGGCCGAGCCGCACGGGGACGCCGAGCCGGGCGGCCTCGGCGCGCTGATCGACCTGACCGGTCCGCTCGATCTGCGCGAGCCCGCCGAGGAGGCGGGCCGCGTCGACTCGACGGCGCCCCCGTCGCTGGATGCGCTCCACCGCACGCGGCACGGGCGCACGTCCGCGGTGTTGCCGCGGCGGGGCCGGGGACCGCGCCGACCCACCCGGCCCGGACGCGCCGCGCAGGGCCGACAGGGTCGGCGCCGCACCCAGGCGCTCGTCGGCGCGGCCGTCACCGTGCTGAGCCTGGTCCTGGTCGCGCTGGTTGCCCTGCTTGACCTGCCGGGCTCCGATTCCACGGACCCACCGACCACCACGGTGACCGCGCGTCCCCGACCGACGGAGACGCCCTGGACGACCGCGAGCGCCACGCTGGACCCGTCCCGCCCGCCAGCCGCCTATCGCCTCCCCACTGTGGAGCCTTCGGCCGGCGTCCCACCGGAACAGGCCAGCACGGCCAAGCCGGCGGGTACCGAGCGGCCGTCGAGCGGGGCCACCCAACCGTCGGCGAAGGGCGCCAGGCCCAACCCGGAGGCCCCAGCCCAGGACGGCACCGGTGCGGTCGGCGCCAACCCGACGCCCGGCACCGGCCTGGCGCCGTCCGCCGCCGGCATCTACGCCAGCTCCGCCGCTCCTTTCCCACCCGGGTCACGGGTCGAGATCCCCGGCGGCGAGGCTGCGGACTGGGTGCTGTTCGGCGCGGGGTGGGGCGGGGTGCAGAACCGGGCGGCGCTGCCGGTCCCGCTGCTCACCGCGAGCGCGATGGGCGTCTCGACGACGTCGACCTCGGGTTTCGACTGGAGTGGCGGGATGCCGGCCCAGAGCGGCACCGACTACACCGACCGGCTCGCGGTGCAGGGCACGGCCGCGTTGTCGACCTTCGTCATGCAGGCCCGCACGCTGGATGTCTACCTGGGGTCGTCGTCGGGACAGGTCGAGATCACCGTGTCCTCGTTGCGGGACCGACGGAGCTTCACCGTCCAGTTGCCGTCGACGCTGGCCGATGGTTCGGCGGACGCCCGAGTGAGCGTGTCGCTGCCGGCGGGTATCGGTGCCACCACCGTGTCGATCTCCAGCGGTAGTTCCGCGGCGTGGACGCTCGCGGCCGCCGTGCTGCGGTGACGGTCCGTTGATGCCGGAGGGTTGTTGACGGGCAGTTGATGACGGGTAACCAGGCGGGCCGGAGCATCGGCGGATCCGCCTGACCACCGCTACCTGGTAACCCGACGTTACGGCCATCTGGCAATCCGGCGAGCCAGACCCGGCTTTCGGACTTTCGAGTCCGAGTAATCACAACAAAATGTCTAGCCCATTCGGGCCATCCGCATGCGATCCCGAACAATATTAAAAATCTTGTCTCCGGCGGCAACCAAACGACACCTCCGAGACGACTGACCATATGAACGCCACACCGGCCCCCGCGCCAGGAGGTCCGGTCGGCGTTTCGGTCCGTTCGTCCGGCTAACCCCCCCCAGCCGAGCGAACGGGCCGCCACGCGGTACCGGGGCTGGCCGGTCAGGCCAAGGCCGGCCAGCCCC
>NZ_JAMPTM010000512.1 GCF_025403375.1 Frankia gtarii | reverse complement strand
ACCCCGGCCTAGGCTGGCGGGGTGGGTCAGCACATCGCGTCGGCCGAGCCGGCGGACGCCTCCGCGCGCCGGTCCGGGCGCGGCCCGCGCTGGTGGCTCGTGCGCGGCGCGCTCCTGGTGGCTCTCGGCCTGCTGGTGCTGGCCCTGGCCAGCCAGTGGAACGACGTGCGGGACTCGTTCCGCCTGCTTACCGTCGGCAGCGTCGTCGCCTCGGGAGTCGCGACCATCCTCGCCGTCGGGACCACGGTGCTGTCCTGGCGGGCGCTGCTGGCCGGGCTCGGCGCCGAGCTGCCGCTGCGGGCGGCGGTCCGGATCTTCTTCGTGGGTCAGATCGGCAAGTACATCCCCGGCAGCGTGTGGCCGGTGCTCGCGCAGATGGAGCTCTCCCGCGACTACGGGATCTCCCGGCCGAAGGCGGCCTCGGCGAGCCTGGTCGTGTTGGCCCTCGCCGTCCCCAGCGGGGGTCTCGCCGCCGCCGTCACCCTGCCCTTCGTCTCCGCGGACGCGCTCGCGAGCTACTGGTGGGCGCTGGCCGCCGTCCCCGTGTTCGCCGTCCTGCTCTATCCGTCGGTGCTGTCCCGGCTGCTTGCGCTGGCGTTCCGGCTGCTGCGCCGGGCGCCGCTCGACGAGCCGCTGACGCTGCGCCCGATCGCCGCCGGCGCCGGCTGGCTCCTGGTGAGTTTCTGCTGGTACGGCCTGGCGACCTGGCTGCTCGTGCGCGATCTCGACCCCGAGGTCGGCGGGGGGCGCCTGGCGCTGCTCTCGGTCGGCGCCTACGCCCTGGCCTGGACTGCCGGCTTCCTGGTGCTCGTCGTGCCGGCCGGCGCCGGGGTCCGCGAGGCCGTGCTCGTGCTCGCGCTCGCTCCCGCCGTCGCGGGCGGTCCCGCCACGCTGGTCGCCCTGGTGGCGCGGCTGCTGGCTACGGTCGCCGACCTGGTGTGGGCCGGTGTCGGCGTGGCCCTGCGCGGGCGGGGGGCCAAGCCCCCGCAAGCCGGTATGGAGACCGATCCGAGGCCCGGGGCGTCGGCAGAGCGGACCGCCGATCAGCTGCCGGACACGGCGACGCGCCGCTAGTCCGAATAGGCCCTGGAGGGGTGCCGTCAGGTCGGTGCCCCCGCCGGTCGTCGCATTTTTCGTATCCTTCCGTGATCAATTGTGCGCGGTGTTGTGCCGAGGCCTGCCCCTGGCGATCATGATGTTCCGCCGAACCGTGCCATGCGCCCCGGCCCCGGCGGTTGCGCCGGGAATTGCTGAAGCCTGATGACGGTCGCGGGCCGGCGAATCGTGATTAACCTCCAGCATCTGCTGACCGCCATGTGACCAGGACTGGCACCACCTGACCGCTGTGGCTTTGCGTGATCAGTCAGGCGCGAGAATGCGCCGAAGGTTGGCATGTCTGCGGCCCGAAGGCCGCACTCATTCCTCGATGCCATCGCCGCGACAGTCCCGGGTGGGCACAGCCAGGACGGCGGCGTCAGTCGTCCGCGGCGTTGCCCGTCGACGGTGGTAGTCGTCGTCGGCGGCGCTCAGCCGAAAGAGATCCAATCCGGCCGGAAGACGGCAGATGGCGGGCGGGTGCTCGTGCGGCCCATACGGGCAGGGATGATGTGATGGGTGCAGGGGGACCGAAGTAAGGATCCTCGGTTCGGCTGGCCACGAGGGAGACGCATGAACGGCCAGGGCAGCGGGAACACGTCCGGTCGGCCGGAGCCGGGCGCCGAGGGGGCCGACCCGGCCGATGTGACCGGGCCGCTGGGCCCCTGGGTCC
>NZ_JAMPTM010000511.1 GCF_025403375.1 Frankia gtarii | reverse complement strand
CACCCATTTTCTCCCACCCGGGCGTTGGTCACACGGTGTCTGGCCAGATCGGGCCGGTCAGGTCTCGGTGATGATCGGCACGTCGACGGCGATCCGCCCCGGCGACGGGTCGATCGCGGCCGGGACGGGGCTGTGCAGGGCGGCGGGTAGCGGCTCGGCGTGGATGACGGTCAGCTCGCTGACGGCCCGGGTGAGCACCACGTACAGGCGGCGCAGGCCCAGGCGGGGATGCGGTTCGCCGGCGACGATCGCCGCCGGTTCCACCGCGATCACCTGGTCGAACTCCAGGCCCTTGGCCAGCGAGGCGGGCACGAGGCAGGCCCGCGACGGCGTGCTGTCGGCGCGCAGCTCGTCGACGGCCAGGTCAGCGGTGCGCAGGGCGGCGGCGAGGGCGGCGACGTCGGCGTCGGCGGCGACGACCGCGAACGAGCCGCTGCGGGTCCGGGCGCGGGCGACCTCGGCGGTGACGGCGGCGGCCACGTCCGAGGTGGGTAGGAGCGTCAGTGCGCCGGGGGCGGTGCGGGCCGAGGTGGGCGCGGTCAGTTCGGCGGCGATGTGGGTCAGCAGGCGGCCGGCGAAGCCGAGGATCTCCGCCGGTACCCGGTAGCCGCGGGTGAGCACCTCCAGGTGGGCGTCGGGCCGGCCGAGATGGGCCAGCTGCGCCGACCAGGAGGTGGCAGCCCACGGGGTGGTGCCCTGGGCGAGGTCGCCGAGGACGGTCAGGGAGCCGTCGGCGCAGCGCCGGGCCAGCGCCCGGCACTGCATCGGGGAGAGATCCTGCGCCTCGTCGACGATCAGATGGCCGAAGCCGCCGGTGCCGTCGATGAGGTCGCGGGCCTCGTCGATCCAGAACACGTCGGCGGGCGACCAGCGGGCCGTGCGGGCCCCGCCGGGCGGCGCCGCGGCCAGGAGCAGCCGCTGCTCGTCGGCGTCGAGCATGCCGTCGGCGGCGGCGCGGGCGAGCAGCTGCGGGTCGGTGAGCAGGCGGCGCACCAGGGCGGCCGCGTCCGCCTTCGGCCAGACCGCCTCGACGGCGCCCTGGACCGCCCGGCTGCGGGCGAGGGTGCGGACCGCGCCGTCGGTGGGGAAGTTCCCGCCCGCCTCGGCCCGCACGCGGACGGCGTTCGCGAGCCGCCCGGCGAGCCGTTCGCGTCCGATGGCGTAGCGGAAGGTCCCGGCGGCCAGGCCGGCGGCGGCGTCGGCGAACAGGCCGGTGAACTCCTCCTCCCCCACGGTCCACCGACCGGCCCTGGTCACCACGGCCACCGGCCCGGTCGGGGGGCGCAGCCCGTCGTGCAGAGCACGGCGCAGCACCGTCGCCATCCTGGCGTCACCCTTGAGCGTGGCCGCCTCGACGGTGTCGGCTCCCCCGACGGTGACGTCGTCGACGAGGTCGGCGAGGGTGCTGTGGCGGACGGTGAACTCGCCCAGCGCCGGCAGGACGGCGGCGATGTAGCCGAGGAAGGCCCGGTTCGGTCCGACGACGAGCACTCCGGCCCGCGCGAGCCGCTCCCGGTGGGCGAACAGCAGGTAGGCGGCCCGGTGCAGGCCGACGGCGGTCTTGCCGGTCCCGGGCGCCCCCTGCACGCACAGGCTCACCGACAGCTCGGCCCGGACGATCTCGTCCTGCTCGGGTTGGATCGTGGCGACGATGTCGCGCATCGGCCCGGACCGCGGCCGTTCGATCTCCCTCTCGAGCAGCCCCCCGGCCGGCACCACCGCCGGCCGCGCCCCGGCTCCGGCCCCGGCGGGGAGGGGGGCGGTTTCAGCGGCGGAG
>NZ_JAMPTM010000510.1 GCF_025403375.1 Frankia gtarii | reverse complement strand
GGCCGACACCCCCTCGAACCCCACCCCAACCAGCCCGCAAGCCACAGTCTCCGAGCAAACTCGTGGTGACCAAGGGGCACTTGTCAGGCACAACAATTCCCCTAGGATCGTCACCTGTCACCATCGGACGGGCACAGGACTCGACTCTGGTCCTCGAGGATGACTTCGCATCAGGGCGGCATGCGAGACTCGTGCCCCACGACGGACAGTGGTTCGTCGAGGACCTGGGCTCGACCAATGGCACATTCCTCAACCGTTCGAAGGTGACCAGTCCCATGCCGGTACCTCTCGGCGCGCCGGTCAGGATCGGGAAGACGGTCCTGGAGCTCCACCGGTGAGCCTCAGGCTTCACTTCGCCGTTCGCTCGGATGTCGGGCACGTACGGGAAGGAAACGAAGACTCCGCCTACGCCGGGCAGCGCCTGCTGGCGGTGGCCGACGGCATGGGCGGGCACGCCGCGGGCGAGGTCGCCAGTTCCATGGTGATCTCCCGTCTGGCCGATCTCGACGACGACATCGACAGCGACGACCTCGTGACGGAGCTGAACGAGGCCGTCCGCGACGCCAATCGCCAGCTGCGCGAGATGTCGCTGGAGAACAGCGCCTTGGACGGCATGGGCACCACGGTGACCGCCGTGCTCTCCTCCGGGGACATGCTCGGAGTCCTGCATGTCGGGGACTCGCGGGCCTACCTGCTGCGCGAGGGCATCCTCAGCCAGGTCACCCATGACCACACGCTGGTCCAGGACCTCGTCGACCAGGGCCGGATCACCCCGGAGCAGGCGAACACGCACCCCCAGCGCTCCCTGCTGATGCGTGCGCTGGACGGCCGCGAGGTCGAGCCCGACCTGTCGGTGCGCCAGGCCCGGGAGGGGGACCGCTACCTGCTGTGCACCGACGGCCTGTCGGGGGTGGTCAGCGAGGAGACGATCCTGGAGACGCTGCTGCTCCCCACCCCGCAGGATGCGGTGGATCAGCTCGTCGACCTGGCGCTCAAGGGCGGCGGCCCGGACAACATCACGGTCGTGGTCGCCGACATCTCCGAGGACCGCGGGGAGGACCGGCCCTACCCGCTGGTCGCCGGTGCGGCGGCGGAGAAGCGGTCGGTACCCAGGGCGGCCTCCGCGCGCAGCGGGCCCGACCCGCGTTACCCGGACACCGAGTCCGCGGCGGCCAAGGCTGCCCGGATCGGCCGGCCGGGATTTCACCGCCGGGACCGTCAGGAGCAGGCCAGCGACCGCGGCGATGGCGAGAGCGACGACGCGGACGGAGACGGAGACGGCCGACGCCGATCGGGGCGGCGGGTGCTGTTCGTCTCGACCGTCGTGTTCGTCCTCGTCGTCGCGGGCGCCGCGGCGGGGTGGACCTATGTGCGTGGCCAGTACTATGTCGGCGTCGACGGCGAGGGGCGGGTGGCCCTGTTCCAGGGGGTGAAGGGAAGCGTCGCCGGCGTCCATCTGTCGTCGGTGCTCTCGCAGAGCCAGCTGCTGTCCGAGGTTGCCCCTGCCGATCAGGACGACCTGCGCCACGGCATCCCGGCCGACAGCCGGGGCGAGGCGGAGCAGATCATCGCGCGGCTGCACACGCCGAGCCCGACCCGGCCGGCGGTCAGCACGACGCCCAGCCCGTCCCCGACCAGCCGTCTCAAGTCCCCGTCGCTGGAGCCCACCGCCGGCCTGGTGCCAGCGGTGTGCCAGGCCGCGGGCCCCGCCGGCATCGCCGCCCCAGGCTGCCCGAGCACGCCCGTTCCCATCCCGTCACCGTGACCTCAGGCCAGCGA
>NZ_JAMPTM010000050.1 GCF_025403375.1 Frankia gtarii | reverse complement strand
GGGCAGGGGTGGGCGCCCCGCCGGCGCCCCGCCGCGCCGACCGCCGGCACCCACCGGAGCACCGGCAGGGGTACCCGCCTGGAAAATGTCAATAAATATACAGATTCGCGAACTTCCGATCCCGGTCGCGTATTATCCGCGGATGCCGTTCCAACGGTCCGGAAACGGAGCGCGGCGGCCGTCCACCTGTCAGACCGACGACTGATCCGCGCGCCTGGCCCGTCCATCCGGGACCTGCCGGGATGCTCGGCCCAACACCACACCGTTCTGCCATTGTGTCGGGAGGTCGATGTGCCCCTGGTGACCTTGGAACGCGTCGGGAAATCCTTCGGCGACAACCGAGTGCTGAGCGACGTCGACCTGACCGTCGAGGCAGGGGAGGTCGTGGTCGTCATCGGCCCCTCCGGGTCCGGAAAGTCGACGCTGTGCCGTTGCATCAACCGGTTGGAGACGATCGACGAGGGCCGCATCCTGTTCGAGGGCAACCCACTGCCCGCGGAGGGACGTGAACTCGCCCGGATGCGTTCTCGGGTGGGAATGGTTTTCCAGTCGTTCAATCTGTTCGCCCACCGCACGATTCTCGATAATGTGACGCTCGGACCGACGAAAGTGCTCGGGCAGAAGCGGGGTCCCGCCGAGGCCCGCGCCCGCGAGCTGCTGACCAGGGTCGGCATCGCGGACAAGGCCGACCGGCTGCCCCGCCAGCTCTCCGGCGGCCAGCAGCAGCGCGCCGCCATCGCCCGGGCGCTGGCCATGGATCCGGTGCTGATGCTTTTCGACGAGCCGACCTCGGCCCTGGATCCCGAGATGATCTCCGAGGTGCTCGACGTCATGCGCTCCCTGGCCGCGAGCGGGATGACCATGATCGTGGTCACCCATGAGATGGGCTTCGCCCGCTCCGCCGCGGATCGCGTCGCCTTCATGGCCGACGGCCGCATTCTCGAGATCGCTCCACCCGACGAATTCTTCGGCGCGCCGAAGTCCGAACGGGCCAGGGACTTTCTGGCCAGGATCCTGCAGCACTGATCGGGCACCGCGCGGGTGCGCACCCGTTGCACCCGCGCGGGCACCGGGCGAGAGCCATGCCGCAGGCAGCACCGGGACACCGGGACACCGGGACACCGGGACACCGCATTCGACATCAGAGCCCGCTCCGGACCCCGCGGTCCGGATCACCGCGAGAGGATCGGTCATGCGTACACCGTTTATTCGGGGCCGGCGGCCAGCCGCCGAGCATCTTCCCGGGGACCTCGGGGACCCCGGGCAGCCGGTCGGGGGCTCACCCCGGCGATTCGCCGGGCCCGGCCGCGCCCGGCGGCAGCGCGGCGGCGCGTTGCTGCTCGGCGTCGCGATGGTCGCCACCGTCGGCCTGACCGCCTGCGGCAGCGACGACGATGGCGGGGACACGGCCACCCCGAACGCCGCGGCGAGCTTCGCCCCCGGTACCACGATGGCCAAGCTCCACGACGCCGGGAAGATCACCGTCGGGACCAAGTTCGACCAGAACCTGTTCGGCCTGAAGAACCTCAGCGGCAAGCCCGAGGGCTTCGACGTCGAGATCGCGGAGATCGTCACCGACGCGCTCGGGATCCCCCGCGACAAGGTGAACTTCGTGGAGACGGTGTCGGCCAACCGCGAGCCGTTCATCCAGCAGGGCCGGGTCAACATGGTCGTCGCCACGTACACGATCAACGACAAGCGCAAGAAGGTCGTCGACTTCGCCGGGCCGTACTACGTCGCCGGACAGTCGATCATGGTGGCGAAAGACAACACCGACATCACCGGCAAAGACTCCCTCGCCGGCAAGAAGGTGTGCTCGGTCAGCGGCTCCACCCCGGCGGAGAACATCCGCAAGGTGGCACCCGCCGCCCAGCTGGTGCTGTTCGACGTGTACAGCAAATGCGCCGACGCGCTGAAGAACAAGCAGGTGGACGCGGTCACCACCGACAACGTGATCCTCCTCGGCCTCATCGACAAGGACCCGGACGCCTTCAAGATCGTGGGCGGCACCTTCACCAAGGAGCCGTACGGCATCGGGATCAAGAAGGGCGACACCGCCTTCCGGACGTTCATCAACGACACGCTCGAGGCCGCGTACTCCGACGGGCGCTGGGCGAAGGCGTTCAGCTCGACCGTCGGCAAGGTGGAGCCGAACACGCCGACCCCGCCTCCCGTCGACCGGTACACCTCCTGATCCACCTGAGCACGCGGGTCCGCACCCGCTGACGCGGCGGGGGCTCGGGGCGGCCACCGGCCAGCCCCGGCGCCGTCCCGGCCCTCACCGCCGTCGTGCCGCCGCACCGCATCGGGCGTTCCACCGCACGAGGGAGCATCGCGATCGACGCCGTCTTCGACAACCTCGACATCTTCGCCGAGGGATTCCGCCGCACGGTGGGTCTGAGCCTGTTCGCCGCGATCGCGGCACTGATCCTCGGCACCGCGCTCGCGGCGATGCGGGTCTCCCCGGTGCCCCCACTGCGCTGGTTCGGCACCGCCTACGTGGAGACCGTCCGCAACACCCCGTTGACCGTGGTGTTCTTCTTCGTCGTGTTCGTCCTGCCGCAGGTCGACATCAGGTTCTCCTACTTCACCTTCGCGGTCGTCGCCCTGTCGATCTATCACGCGGCGTTGGTCTGCGAGGCGGTCCGCTCCGGCATCAACGGGGTGGACCTCGGTCAGGCCGAGGCGGCTCGCGCGATCGGCCTGACCTTCACCCAGACGCTGCGGATGATCGTGCTGCCGCAGGCATTCCGCAACGTGCTCCAGCCGCTCGGGAGCGTGATCAGCGCGCTGATCCGCAACACCTCGATCGCGGCGGCGTTCGGCGTCCAGGAGCTGACCGGGGTGGTGCAGCGACTGACGACGGCCAACCCGGACTCGGTCATCGCCGTGCTGCTCGGCGGCGTCGTCGCCTACCTGATCCTCACCCTGGCGCTGGCAGGCGCGCTGGCCCTGACCGAACGACGGGTGGCGAGCGCACGATGAGCGGCACACCGATCGTCCTGGCGGATCCGCCCGGCCCGCGGGGCCGGCGGCGCATCCTGATCTCCAGCATCATCGCGCTCGTCGTCCTCGCCGGCCTGGTCACGCTGGCGCTGCTGCGGCTGGCGGACTCCGGTCAGCTCGACGGCGAGCTGTGGAGCGTGTTCATCGACCAGCCCGACCTGCGAACCCTGCTGTGGAATGGCCTGCTCGACACGCTGCGCGCAGCGCTGACGGCGATGGTGTTCGCCGCGGCCCTGGGCATCGCGCTGGCGTTGGCGCGAACGTCACGACAACGGGCCGTGCGCATCCCGGCCACCGCTGTGGTCGAGTTGTTCCGTAGCTTGCCGGTGCTCATGCTGATCCTGTTCGCCTACCTGGGCCTGCCGGCGCTCGGTTGGCAGCTGTCGGCCTTCTGGGCCCTGGTCCTCGGCCTGACGGCTTACAACGGGGCAGTGATCAGCGAGATCTTCCGGGCGGGGATCGCCTCGATCGACCGGGGGCAAACCGAGGCCGCGAGTGCGCTCGGGCTACGGCCGCTGCAGATCTTCCGACTCATCCAGTTCCCGCAGGCGGTCCGGCGGATGAGCCCGACGCTGATCAGCCAGCTCGTGACCCTGCTCAAGGACACCTCTCTCGGTTTCGTCATCGCCTACAGCGAGCTGCTGCGCTCCGGGCGCGGCGCCGTGGAGTTCCTCGGCAGTCGATACGCCCTGCCGATCTACACGGTGATCGCCGCGATCTACATCGTGACCAACGGCATGCTGTCGGCGCTGGCCCGCTGGCTTGATCGTCGGCAGAGCCGCCGGCTCGGTGGGCGGCATGTGGAGCTGCCGATGGATGCCGCGGCTGTGGCGGCTGCGCTGCCCGAGCAGGGCGGGCCGGACAGCGCCCGGACCTGAACCGCCTGGCCGGACTGACCGGACTGATCAGCGGGCCGTGCCCACCGCCCGGGTCTCGCGGACCACGGTCACTCGGATCTGACCCGGGTAGGTCAGCTCGTCCTCGATCTGCCTGGCGACGTCGCGGGCGAGCAGGTGAGCGGCGACGTCGTCGACCTCCTCGGGGATGACCATGACCCGCACCTCCCGCCCGGCCTGCATCGCGAACACCCGGTCGACCCCCGGGCGGTCACCGGCGATCTGCTCGATCCGTTCGAGCCGCTTCACATACGACTCCAGACTGTTGCGGCGGGCCCCCGGCCGGCCGCCGGAAATCTGGTCGGCCGCCTGGGTCAGCACGGCGCACAACGAGCGGGGCGCGACCTCGTTGTGGTGGGCCTCGATCGCGTGCACGACCTCCTCGTCCTCCCCGTAACGACGGGCCATATCCGCGCCGATGAGCGCATGGGAACCCTCGACCTCGTGCGTGAGCGCCTTGCCGAGGTCGTGCAGCAGGGCGGCGCGTTTCGCCAGGGGCAGCGCCATCCGCAGCTCCGCGGCCATGATCCCGGCGAGGTGCGCGCTCTCGATGAGGTGCGCGAGCACGTTCTGGCCGTAGCTGGTGCGGTAACGCAGCCGACCGAGCAGGGTGACCAGCTCAGGGTGCATCTCGGAGATTCCGGTCTCGAGCAGCGCGTCCTCGCCCGCGCGCACGCACCGCTCCTCCACCTCCACCTGGGCCCGCGCGTACTCCTCCTCGATGCGGTGCGGGTGGATACGCCCGTCGGACACCAGCGCCGCCAACGTTATCCGGCCGATCTCCCTTCGCACCGGGTCGAAACAGCTCAGCAGGACCGCTTCGGGGGTGTCGTCGATCAGCACGTTCACCCCGGTGACGGACTCGAACGTGCGGATGTTGCGCCCCTCACGGCCGATGATCCGGCCCTTCATCTCATCGCCCGGCAGGTGCAGCACGGTGACGACGGACTCGGCGGTCTGCTCCGAGGCGACCCGCTGGATGGCCGTGGTCACGATCCGGCGGGCGCGTTCCTCGCCTTCTTCCTCGGCCTGCGACTCGATCGCGCGAACAAGCAGGGCGGCCTCGCGGCGGGCCTCGTGCTCGATGGTCGAAACCAGCTCCGCGCGGGCCTGCGCCGCGGTGAGCTCCGCAATCCGCTCCAGCGCCGCCTGCCGCGCGGCCTCCACGCCGGAGGCCTCGACCGCCTTGCGGGCTAGCTCGTCCTCCCGGTCGAGCAGGTCCTGTTCACGCGCGGCGAGCCGACTGGCGTGTTCGTCCAGGCCGGCGGTGCGCTCCTCGACCCGCTGATCCCGGGCCGCCAGCGCCTCATCCCGGCCACGCAGTTCAGCCCGCCGGACCCGCAGCTCCTCCTCGAAGGAGGCCCGGGCCGAGGCGATCTCGGCCCGGGCGGCCTCCAGCTCGGCCCGGGCCACGTCGCGCGCCGCCGCCTCCGCGCGGGACGCGTCGGCCGCGGCGTCGGCGACCGCCTGATTGCGCAGCGAGGCGACCTCGTCGTCACCGCGCCGGCGGATCTCCGTGGCCTCCCGCTCGCCGCGAGCCAGCCGTTCCGCCGCCTCACGTTCGGCGCGCGCGACAATCTGCGCGGCCTCCCGCTCGGCGGCCTGCAGCGCCGATGCCACCTCCCGTGGCGGCACCTGCGCCGCAGCCTCCTGCATCGGCGCCCCGGCGGCGAGCGGAGCGTCGGTCCGGCCCGGGCCGGCGGACGATCCGGTCTCCGGTACGGACGCACCGCTACCGCCGCCAGAGTCGGGATCCGATGCGACGATGGCATCGCTCGGCACCCGCGCGGAGGCCGCGGAACCGGAACCCGTCCCCGCGACGACGGGCGAGCCGGCGACGGTCGTCACGGGGACGGCGCCGGCTGGCTGGGCACCGTCGGCGGCGGAGCGGACGGGAGGCAGCACCCGGACTGCGGGTTCCTCGTCGTCGTCGTCGAGCGGATGCGCGTTGGCTGCGGCCGCAGCCGCGGTACCCGAGGAGCTCCGGGCTGCATGTATCGCGGCACCGTAATGCCGATCCCCCCGCGCCGTGCGCGCCAGCCACGCCACGGCGAGGATAAGCGCGATGAGCACGACGAGAACGACTGACAAGAGGATGACGAGAACGCCGTCCATCGCTGCTCCCACCGCTATCGTCGGATCCGCCCAGGCAGGCTGGATCGAAGCGGCGAAGGACCCACGACCCGACGCGATCACAGCCGTGGAGGGACAGCACGCGGGCTCCATCATTACGATAAGGAGCCCACGACGGCACGCTGGAGCAGACCATCAGCGGTGATGGCCCATCCCAACATAGCGACTCGGGCACCCGCTCGCGGCGGCTGCCTCCTTGTGAAGTTGAACGAGCTATCGTCACCGCGTCGCCGCGGAGGATCCTGTCACCTTTCTGGGAGAATAAGTCGGGTCGTATTCTCCGGTCAAGAAATTCGTCACATTGACAACCGGCGAAAATCCCGCTACCGCTCACACGGAGGGATCGAGATCCCCGCCGTCCCACGTCGTCGGCGGCTCGCCGTCGTCGGTATCGGCGCTGGCCTGCTCCCGTACGACGCGGATCGCGAGCTCGGGCGGGTAGCCCCGACGCATGAGCATGGCCAGCAGCCTCCGCGTCCGCGCCTGTTCGGGCAGCCGGTCCATCGATCGCAAGCGGCGCCGGACAAGATCCCGGGCCGTGGCCTCCTCGTCCTGCGCCGCGACGACGGCCGTGGCCGCCTCGACCATGGCTGGTTGAACCCCTCGCCGACGCAGTTCCGCGGCGATCGCCTGCCGGCCCAACCCACGCTGGGACCGCGCCGAGGACACGAAGGCGGCAGCGAAGGCCGCGTCGTCCACGAGCCCGACGGCGGCCAGCCGGTCGAGGACGGCCGCGGCCACGTCGTCGGCCACGCCTCGGCGGCGCAAAGTCGTGGCCAACTCGGTTCTGCTACGCGCCCGCGTCGCCAGCTGGCGCAGGCAGATCTCCCGTGCGACGGCAAGCGGATCCGTCGGCCGGCCGGCACCAGGATCGCCCGAGGCGTCGGTGCCGGTGGCCGGACGGCGTTCGGTGTCGCGCCGACCGGCTCCCACCATCGGTTAGAGGTCGATGGGGACCGGTGCCACAACGTCGGATTCGACGCTGGGCAGGAGGCCGAGCTTTTCCTTGATCTTCTTCTCGATCTCGTTGGCCAGGTCGGGATTGTCCCGCAGGAACGACCGGGCGTTCTCCTTGCCCTGGCCGAGCTGGTCACCGTCGTAGGTGTACCAGGCACCGGACTTGCGGATGATGCCGTGTTCGACGCCCATGTCGATGAGGGAACCCTCGCGGCTGATTCCGCCGCCGTAGACGATGTCGAATTCGGCGGTCCGGAACGGCGGGGCGACCTTGTTCTTCACCACCTTGACCCGGGTACGGTTACCCACGGCCTCCGCGCCGTCCTTGAGCGTCTCGATGCGGCGGACGTCGAGGCGCACCGACGCATAGAATTTCAGGGCCTTTCCACCGGTCGTGGTCTCCGGTGAACCGAACATGACGCCAATCTTCTCGCGCAGCTGGTTGATGAAAATCGCGGTCGTGCCGGAGTTCGCCAGCGCGCCCGTCATCTTGCGCAGGGCCTGCGACATCAGGCGGGCCTGGAGGCCGACGTGGCTGTCTCCCATCTCACCCTCGATCTCGGCCCGCGGCACCAACGCCGCCACCGAGTCGATGACGATGATGTCCAGCGCGCCGGACCGCACGAGCATGTCCGCGATCTCGAGTGCCTGCTCACCGGTGTCCGGCTGGGAGACCAGCAGGTTGTCGACGTCGACGCCGAGCTTTCCCGCATAGTCTGGATCAAGGGCGTGCTCGGCGTCGATGAACGCCGCGATGCCGCCGGCGGCCTGCGCGTTGGCCACCGCGTGCAGGGCGACGGTCGTCTTCCCGGACGACTCCGGGCCATAGATCTCGATGACCCGGCCCTTCGGGAGGCCGCCGATGCCAAGCGCGACATCCAGCGCGATCGAGCCGGTGGGGATGACCTGGATCGGCGGCCGGGTTTCGTCCCCCAAGCGCATGACCGATCCCTTGCCGAACGCCTTGTCGATCTGCGCCAAGGCGTTGTCCAACGCCTTCTCACGGTCAAGTCCTGCCGCCATTGGAGTTACTCCATGCTGAGGTCGTCGATTCTTGGCCACGGGGGTGACGTTAGGCCGTGGGTCCGACAGTTTCGAGGGCCGGGGGCGATCTGTGGATAAGTGGCCGCATGGGGATAACTGTAGCCGAACAGGCGTTCGACGGCTCGACGACACGCCGAACCGGCACGCTCAACGATCCCGAACGGGCACCCCGAACTCGTCGCACACGGCCCGCCAGACGGTCTTGACGTCGTCACCGCGGGACAGGGCCGCCTCGATCGTCGCGCCCCCGAGCCCGGCGAGCACATGATCGCGGGCAAATGACTCCGCGTAGGCCGAACCGAACCGTGTGTCCATCTTCGCCCAGAACTCGGTCAGCCGCACCTCACCAGTGTGCACCGCCCGGAGCGGACCTGGTCAATGGCCGCCGCACCCACCGATCCGCGCCCCCGCGGCCTCGACCGGATCGACACGTGGGGGTCGTGACCGCCGCAGGATGGACAGGCTGAACGGGCCCGGCGGACTGCGACCACCGGAATCTGTCGGTGCCGCGTCGCAGACTGGACGACGTGTCCAGTCGCGGCCCCACCGACCAGCCGGATCCGCTCGCACCGTTCTCCGCACCGACTCGCAGCTGGTTCGGCGCGGCCTTCGCCGCTGCGACGCCCGCCCAGCGCGGCGCGTGGGAGGCGATCCGCGGGGGCGGAAACACGCTGGTCGTCGCCCCGACGGGCTCCGGAAAGACGCTCGCCGCGTTCCTGTGGTCCCTCGACACCCTGGCAGGCTCGCAGCCGCCGCCCGAGCCGACGCGCCGGTGCCGGGTGCTCTACATCAGCCCGCTCAAGGCGCTCGGCATCGACGTGGAGCGCAACCTGCGCGCCCCGCTGGCGGGGATCCGGGGCGCCGCGCAGCGCCTCGGCCTGCCCCTGCCCGAGATCACCGTGGGAGTCCGTTCGGGCGATACCCCGGCCGCCCAGCGACGCGGCCTCGGGACCCACCCGCCCGACATCCTGATCACCACGCCGGAGTCACTGTTCCTCATGCTGACCAGCGCGGCCCGCGAGGCGCTGCGCGGAGTCCGCACGGTGATCGTCGACGAGGTGCACGCCGTGGCCGGCAGCAAGCGCGGCGCCCACCTGGCGCTCAGCCTGGAGCGCCTCGACGCGCTGCTGGAGACGCCGGCGCAGCGGATCGGCCTGTCGGCCACGGTACGTCCGGTCGAGGAAGTCGCGCGCTTCCTCGGCGGGGCGGCCCCTGTGACAGTGGTCCGGCCGCCGGCGACGAAGACCCTCGAGATCGCGGTCGTGGTCCCCGTGGAGGACATGACCCGGCTGGGCGAGCCGCTCACCGAGGCCCCACCGGACGGTTCCGCGGCCGCCGCACCGCCGCGTGCATCAATCTGGCCGGCGGTCGAGGAACGCGTGCTCGACCTGGTGCTGGCGCACTCGTCGACGATCGTGTTCGCCAACTCGCGGCGGCTCGCGGAGCGGCTGTGTGCCCGGTTGAACGAGCTCTACGCCGACCGGCTGGCCGGCTCCGGCGCAGCGGTGTCGGAGCCGAGCCCGGTCTCCGCCGGTCCGGCGGGCGGCGGATCCCCAGCGCGCACGGCACCGGCCGCGTTGCTGGGCGCGGCCGGCCAGGGCGGCGGCACCGCCGCGTGGCCGGAGGTCGCGCGGGCCCACCACGGCAGTGTCAGCCGCGAGCAACGGCTGCTCATCGAGGATGATCTCAAGGCTGGGCGGCTGCCCGCGGTCGTGGCGACCTCCAGCCTGGAGCTGGGCATCGACATGGGCGCGGTCGACCTCGTGATCCAGATCGGTTCGCCGCCAAGCGTCGCCGCCGGCATGCAGCGCGTCGGCCGCGCCGGCCACCAGGTCGACGCCACGAGCCTCGGCGTGGTCCTGCCGCAGCATCGCGGGGACCTGCTGGAAAGCGCCGTCGTCGCCGAGCGGATGCGAACGGGGACGATCGAGGAGGTGCACGCTCCGCGCAACCCACTGGACGTGCTCGCCCAGCAGATCGTGGCGATGACGGCGATGGACGACTGGTCCGTCGACGACCTCGGCGTCCTGGTCCGCCGCGCATCCTCCTTCGCATCCCTGCCGGCCTCGGTGCTGGAGGCCGTGCTCGACATGCTCGCCGGGCGCTATCCCTCCGACGCCTTCGCCGAGCTGCGTCCCCGCATCACCTGGGACCGGGCCACCGGCATCCTGCGCGGTCGACCCGGCGCGCAGCGGCTCGCGGTGACCAGCGGCGGAACGATCCCCGACCGGGGGATGTTCGGCGTGTTCCTCGTCGGGGAGAAGGCCAGCCGGGTCGGGGAGCTCGACGAGGAGATGGTCTACGAGTCCCGGGTCTCCGACGTGGTGCTGCTCGGCTCGTCCAGCTGGCGCATCGAGGAGATCACCGCGGACCGGGTGCTGGTCACCCCGGCTCCGGGCCGCCCCGGCCGGCTGCCCTTCTGGCACGGCGACGCCCCGGGCCGCCCCGCCGAGCTCGGTCGCGCGCTGGGTGCCTTCCTGCGCGAGATCGGCCGGCTGACCACGCCGGCCGCGGCCGAGCGGGTGCGGGCCGCCGGGCTCGACGACTGGGCCACCGCCAACCTGCTGCGCTACCTCGACGAGCAACGGGCTGCCGTCGGCCACCTGGGGGACGACCGCACGATCGTCGTCGAGCGGTTCCGTGACGAGCTCGGCGACTGGCGCCTCGCGGTGCACTCGCCGTTCGGCGCACCGGTCAACGCGCCCTGGGCGCTCGCGCTCGGGGCGCGGCTGCGGGAGCGCTACGGCACCGAGGTGCAGATCATGCACACCGACGACGGCATCGTCGCCCGGATCCCGGACGCGGCGGAGGTACCGGGAGCGGACCTCGCGCTGTTCGAACCGGACGAGATCGATGCGATCGTACGAGCGGAGATCGGCGGCAGCGCCCTGTTCGCCAGCCGCTTCCGGGAATGCGCCGGGCGGGCTCTGCTGCTGCCCCGGCGCACCCCTGGCCGGCGGACCCCGCTGTGGCAGCAGCGCCAGCGCAGCGCCCACCTGCTCACCGTTGCCGCCACGTTCAGCGATTTCCCGATCGTGCTGGAGACGATGCGGGAATGCCTGCAGGACGTGTTCGACACCCCGGCGCTGGTCGGGCTCATGCGCGAGGTGGCTGCCAGGTCGCTGCGGGTGGTCGAGGTGGAGACGCCGTCCCCGTCGCCGTTCGCCTCGTCGCTGCTGTTCGGCTACGTCGCCGCGTTCCTCTACAACGGCGACGTACCGCTGGCCGAACGCCGCGCCCAGGTGCTGTCGTTGGACAGCTCACTGCTCGCCGAGCTGCTCGGCGAGGCCGACCTGCGGGAGCTGATCGATCCCGCCGCACTGGCCCAGGTGACCGCCGAGCTCACCTGGCTCGCCCCGCAGCGGCACGCCCGCGATGCCGAGGGCGTCGCCGACCTGCTGCGCATCGTCGGCGATCTGACCACCGAGGAGGCTCTCGCCCGAGGCGCCACCTCGGCCTGGCTTGCCGAGCTCGAGCGAGATCGCCGGATCCTGCGGGTCCGCATCGCCGGGGAGGAACGCTGGGTGCCGATCGAGGACGCGGGGCGGCTGCGCGACGGCCTCGGGGTCCCCCTGCCGGTGGGGGTGCCCGAGGCGTTCGCGCAGCCGGTGCGCGACCCACTGGGCGATCTGATCTCCCGGTACGCCCGCACCCACGGGCCGTTCGACACCGAGGAGCCGGCCCGTCGCCTTGGTCTCGGCCCGGCGGTCGTCGTCGGGGTGCTCGAGACCCTGACCGCCGAGGGTCGGATGGTGCGCGGCGAGCTGCACCCCGAGCGCACGGGCATGCAGTGGTGCGACGCCGGGGTGCTGCGTGCGCTGCGCCGGCGCAGCCTCGCCACGGTGCGCCGGGAGGTCGAGGCCGTACCGACGCGGGCGCTCGGCGCGTTCCTGCCCGCCTGGCAGGCAGTGACCAGCGGCCGCAACCACGGGGTCGACGGTGTGCTGCGGGCCGTCGAACAACTGCAGGGCGCACTGATCCCGGCGAGTGCCTGGGAGCAGCTCGTCCTGCCGGCCCGGGTCACCGACTACTCCCCCGCGATGCTGGACGAGCTGTGCTCCGCCGGCGAGGTCCACTGGGCTGGCGCCGGCGGCCTGCCCGCCGGCGACGGGTGGCTGACGCTGGTCACCGCCGACGCCGCCGCTCTGCTGCTGCCCGCGGCCGACCTCGACGCCGCCGCCGGGCAGCCGCACGAAGCGATCCTCGACGCCCTCGCGGACGGCGCGGCGTTGTTCTTCCGGGCGCTGTCGGATCGGGTCGGCTCGCTCGATGACACCGCCCTCACCGTGGCCCTGTGGGATCTCGTCTGGGCGGGCCTGATCACCAACGACACCCTCGCGCCGCTACGCGTCCTGCTGGGTGCCACCGGTGGGACCGCCGGACCCGCGGCCAGGCGGCGGGCCCCGCGGCCGCGGCCCTCCCGGTACGGTCGGCCGGCGCTGCCGCGGCGGACCGGCCCCCCCACCGCGGCCGGCCGGTGGTCGCTGCTACCCGCGCGCGACGAGGACCCGACCCGCCGCGCCCACGCGCTCGCGGAGGCCCTGCTCGACCGGCACGGCATCGTCACCCGGGGGGCGGTGACCGGTGAGCGTCCGGCCGGCGGTTTCGCCGCGGTCTACCGGGTGCTCAGCGCGTTCGAGGACGCGGGCCGGGCCCGACGCGGCTACTTCGTCGAGTCGCTGGGCGCCGCCCAGTTCGCCGTGCCCGGCGCGGTCGACCGGCTGCGGGCGATCGCCACGGCGCAACGCGACGCGGCCCAGGCCCCGTCCTGGGCACCACAACCGAGTAGATCCGACCCGGGCATCTCGGCGGACGACGGGACGCCGTGGGCGCAGTCGGGTCCCGGCCGGCGCGGATCCGCGGGGGGGCAGGTCGGCGGGGGGCCCGCGGCCGTGGTCCTCGCCGCCACCGATCCGGCCAACCCCTTCGGTGCCGCGCTGGCGTGGCCGAACCGGCCGGGGGCCGGGGCGGATGCGGCCGCCGGGCACCGGCCCGGCCGCAAGGCGGGTGCGCTGGTCGTCCTCGTCGACGGCGAGCTCGTCCTCTACGTGGAGCGAGGCGGGCGGTCCCTGCTGTCGTGGACGGCGGAGGAACGCCTGACCGGGCTCGCAGTGGACGCGCTGGCCCGTGCGGTCGTGGACGGGTCACTCGGCCGGCTGACCGTGGAGAAGGCCGACGGGGAGCCGATCGCCGCGAGCGGGCTCGGCACCGCCCTCGAACGCGCCGGCTTCCATCCGACGCCCCGCGGCCTACGGCTGCGGGCTTGACCGACCAGATCGGGGCACGGGAGGAGGGCGAGCACGGGCCGGCGGTGCGGTCGGTGTGGGACCGGCGGATCCGAGCGCTGACCGCCGGTCTCGCCACGATCATCACGCTGGTCGCATTCGAGGCCCTCGCCGTGGTCACGGTGCTGCCGGACGTGGCCGCCGATCTCGACGGCCTCGGCCTGTACGGCTGGGCCACCAGCGCGTTCTTCCTCGGCACGACGATTGGCATCGTGCTGGCCGGAGCCGGCGCCGATCGGGACGGCCCGGCCCGCCCGTTCGCCGTCGGGCTGCTGTTCTTCTGCGCCGGGCTGCTGCTCGCCGCCGTGGCGCCGACGATGGGCGTGCTCGTCGTCGGTCGGGGGCTGCAGGGCCTCGGCGGCGGGGCGATCCCGGCGATCGCCTACACCACGATCGGCCGGGTCTACCCCGCCGGGCTGCGGCCCCGGGTGTTCGCGGTGCTCGCCACCGCCTGGGTGGTGCCGGGGCTGGCCGGGCCGGCGCTGGCCGGCCTGATCGCCGCCCACACCGGCTGGCGCTGGATCTTCGGCGGGTTGCTGCCGCTGACCGTCGCCGCCGGGGCGATCCCGCTGCGGGCGCTGCGTGCGCTGCCTGGACAGCCAGGTAACGGGCTCGTCCCCATCCCGATTGTCCCGGCCGTGCGGATCAGTGCTGGTGCGGGTCTCGTCCTGGCCGGGCTGACGAACCGCTCGCCGCTGGGCCTGCCGCTGATAGCCGCGGGGATCGCGTGCGGCCTCGGACCGCTGCGCCGGCTGCTGCCGGCCGGCACCCTGCGCCTGCGTCCCGGCGTCCCCGCCGCTGTGGCCACCCGGGGCCTGCTCACCTGCGCGTTCTTCGGAGCTGACACCTTCGTTCCGCTGTCGATCACCGCGGTACGCCACGCGTCGACCACGACGGCGGGTCTCGCGGTGTCGAGTGCGACGCTGTCCTGGACGGCGGGCTCCTGGACGCAGGCCCGGCTCGCTGGTCGCCGGCCGTACCGCGAGATCATCGGGACGGGCCTCGTGCTGGTCGCCCTCGGCACGGGTGGGTTCACCACCGTGTTGCTGCCCGCGAGCGTGCCGCTGGCCGTCCCGATCGCCTCCTGGGGAGTTGCCGGGATGGGGATGGGGATGTCCTACTCGACCATTGTCACGCTGGTCCTCGGTGAGACGCCGCCCGATCGGCAGGGGGTGGCCAGCACCGCGGTAGCGCTCAGCGACAACCTCGGCACCGCGTTCGGGGCCGGGGTGAGCGGCGTGGTCGTCGCTGCGAGCCAGGCGACGACCGGTGCGCCGGACACCGGTCTCGCGGTCGCGTTCGGCCTCACCGTCGGCCTCGGGCTGTTCGGCGCGCTGGTGGCCATCCGGCGGCTGCCGCCGGGGCACTCGCCCCGCTCGGGCGATCCGCCCCGGCCATGACGACGGCCGGTACAACGACGGCCGGTACAACGGCGGCCGACACAACGGCGGCCGGCGAGAGACCGGCCACGGGGATGCGGAGAGGGTGCGGAGATGCCCGAGGGCGACACCGTGTGGCGGGCGGCCCGGCGGATGGATGCCGCGCTCGCCGGTGCGCGGCTGCTGAGCACCGATTTCCGGATGCCCCGGCTGGCCACGGCCGACCTGTCCGGGCAGCGGATCACCGGGGTCGCCGCGCGCGGCAAGCACCTGCTGACCAGGTTCGACGGTGGGCTGACCCTGCACACCCATTTCCGAATGGAGGGCTCGTGGCACCTCTACCGCCCGGGGGTGGCCTGGTCGGGTGGTGCGGCCTGGCAGATCCGGGTCGTGCTCACCACCGCGGAGCAGATCGCGGTCGGCTACCGGCTGGCGATCGTCGAGTTGCTGGCGACGAGCAGCGAACAGGATGCCGTCGGCCATCTGGGCCCTGATGTGCTCGGCTCGGACTGGGATCTGGACGCCGTGGTGGCGCAGCTGCGGGCAGCGCCGCAGCGGCAGATCGGTGCCGCGCTGCTCGACCAGCGGATCATCGCCGGCCTCGGCAACATCTGGCGTACCGAGGCGTGTTTTGTCACCGGGGTGTCACCCTGGACGCCCGTGGGCGACGTACCTGATCTGCCGGGACTCGTCCGACGAGCCCAAGCGATGATCAAAGCCGGCGCCCACGGTGGGCATCAGGTGACGACCGGGTCACTGCGACCCGGGGAGGAGCACTGGGTCTATGGCCGGGCCGGGCGGCCCTGCCGGCGGTGCGGGAGCCGGATCCTCACAGCCGACCAGGGCCGGATGCCCGGCCGGGTCGACGACGAGAGCCGGCGCACCACCTGGTGCCCCCGATGCCAGGCCGGACCGGCGGCTCCGATGGGAACCGTCGCCCGTCGCGGACGTACGGACCGAGGCGCCGAGGCGCGCTCCGGCCGCGTCCGCCGGCCTGCTGCCGGGGAAGGTGGTGCCTGAGGTGCGTAGTACACGCCCGGTCCTGACGAGACCGTCAGTTCCGGGAAAAGCTGATCAGCCGCGCCCGGCCACGGGTGAACGCACCCTCGGCCGCCTTGAGGCTGATTTCCAGGTCCGCCGCCGCCTCGCGAGTGCTCATCCCGGCCGCCCGCGCCATGATCACCTGGCGCTCACGGCCGCGCAGCGTACCGGCTCGGGCCAGCAGCCAGCGGGCCTCCGCTCGGTCGCAGACGGCGTCGTCCGGCGCCGGTTCCCACGGCTGCAGGTACCCGCGGACGACCGCCCGCTCCGCTCGCTGCCGGGCCCGGTGGTGGTCGACGCACAGGCGCAGCACGGTCGTCGTCAGGAACTGACCGACTCGGCTCGCGTCGAGGTCCCGGAAGCCCGCCGCACGGATGAACGCCTCGTGCACACAGTCCTCCGCGTCGGCCTTGCTCGGCAGCCGACGACGGGCGATGTGGATCAGCCGCTCCCGGTGGGGCAGCATCAGCGACCAACGCTGCTCGCTGTAGGGCCGGTCCAGCTCGGCCACGGACGTTGCGGTTGCGGTTGCCGCTGCAGATGCAGATTCAACCGGGGGGAACTCCCCGGCAGGGCATGTCACGGTTAGTCCACCTCTGACTTGCTCGGACCGCGCCACCCCCCAGCGCGACCACGGCCGACCCGGTGCGCGCCAGCACCGGCAGAACCGCGATGCGCCTTGGTCTTCTGTGCCGCTAGGTGCCAACCAGCGGACTTTGGACAAGCCGGACATTACACATCCACTCCTGGGCAAGCCAGTCCCGACTGCTCCGTGCACGCGACGCGGACGCCCAACATGCACGCACCGTGCGCACCACGGACCCGGAACTGATCCTCCTACGCCGGAGTAACACCACCAAACGGTGACAAAACACCGAGAAAGCCAAGAGAATGGCGTTCTCCAGCCCAACGGACCGTATGCCTAATTGCCATTCGCTACAGACCGTATTCAGTGAACCGACTGTAAACGTGGCGATCTACGACCCGAAAGTGCCACCCAGTCGAATAGCCGACACGTGGTCGGAGCCGCGCAGTTCGTACCGGCCCGAGCATGGGTGTCCCGCGGCGCGCAGGACAGCGCGGCGGCGAGTCTGGCGGCTAGGAACCCGCGAGGTCCTGGAGGGCCGCCGCGTACCCGCGCAGCATCTCGGTGTCCTCGCGCAGTCTGATCAGACCGGGTGCCGACGACGACACGGTACCGACCGCCTCCCCCGCCGCAGCGAGCAGGTCGTCGAAGACCGCAACCGACGTCGTCATCGTCGCGACCAGCGCCTCTGTGGTCCGCGCGAGTTCGGCCCGCCGCCCGGGGTGGGAGATCGCCCGAGCGGCCGTTTCACAGGCGACGACTCTCGCCGCGCCGAGGCGCAGCCCGTCGACCAGGTCCGCCGCACCGGCCGCAGTGGTCTGCAGGAGGGTTCGGGCCGGGCCCGGGCCGAGGGAGCGGGTCATCGCCGCGAGCGCCGCGAGCGCCGCCTCCCCGCGGCGCAGCGGCTCGGCGGCCGCGGACCGGCGCAGCTCCCACGGGCTCGGCGCCGGGTTGCGGGGCAGGGGCAGACCGCCATCGACCCTCCGCAGCAGCCCCAGTTCCCGCCCGGCGAGGGCTGCCCGAGCGAGCGCCGCCCCGCCGGCTACGAGCCAGCCCCAGGAGTCGTATGCCACGGCGGCGACAGGCGTCAGCGCGGCGACCCCGGTCCAGAGCGACGCGGTGGCCGTCTCCCGCCGCCGCGCCCAGCGCAACCCACGCCCGGCCCGCCGCTCGGCGCGCAGCAGCGACCGACGCTCGACGTCGGCCCCGACCCAGGCCGGCAGGGCGGGCACGACCGCAGCCGCGGCGTCCGCGGCCGCCCGAGCCGCGCCGGAGCGCCCGTCGAGCAGCGCGTGGAAGCGACCCCAACTCCAGCCGGTGGGGCTGGTAGGGCTGGTAGGGCTGGTGGGGGAAGCCTGACCGTCGTGCTTCGACCGGTCCGTCACAGTGGGCTCCCCGCTCGGCTCACGCCGCCGGCCCACCGGGGGCGGCCGCGGGGCCATCGGCACTCTGCCCACCCACGGCGGGCGGCGGTGCGCCCCGGCCGCCGGCCTCGGGCGCCCGGTACTGCGAGCCATCGGGCGACCCCTTGGCCAGCGACTGCCGCTGCGGGTCGACCCCGGTGCCGAGCGCCGCCGGCGCCGCCCCACTGCCCAACGCGGTGCCGGGACCGTCCCCGCCGCCGAGATCCCCGCGCAGCTCGGCCAGCCGGGACAGGGCCCGGGCGTCCATGGTCGCTCGGCGGACCTCGACCATCCGCTCCTCCATCCCCTGCGAGGCGAGCTCGTGGCGCCCGAGCGCCACCGCGTAGCGGTGCTCGACCTTGTCGCGGATCTCGGCGAGCGACGGGGTGTCCCCGGGCGGAGCCAGCGACGACATGCCCTCCACCGCCTGGGTCATCCGCTCCTGCATGGCGGCGTGCTCGATCTGGGTCAGCAGCCGGGCCCGCTCGGCGAGGTGGCGCTGCATCCGCGTCGTGTTGTCCTCGACCGCCGTGCGGGCCTGGGCCGCGGACGCCGCCGCCTGGCGGTGCAGGTTCTTCAGGTCCTCAAGGGACGTCTCCGCGGAGACGAGCTGGCTGGCGAACGCCTGCGCGGTTTCCTCGTAGCGGGCCGCGGAGACCGGGTCGCCCGAGGCCCGCGCGTTGTCGGCCAGCAGCAGCGAGGAGCGGGCCGACTCGGTCAGGCCGCCGACCTCCTCGGCCTGGCGGGCCAGCCGCATCTCAAGCTGACGCTGGTTTCCCACGACGAGGGCGGCCTGCTGCACGAGCGCCTCGTGCTGGCGGCGCGCCTCCTCGATGGCCTGGTCTATCTGCACCCGCGGGTCGGCCCGCTCGTCGAACTTGCGGTTCGCAGACGCAGACAGATACCGGGCAATCTTGCGGACGACATTCGCCATACCACGATCGTCGCACGATCAGGGCCCAGTGGTGACCCGGCGGGGACACCAATCGGCGTCGGCCACCCGTCAGACGGGCGGGCGCAGCGCCGTGCGACCCCGTCCCTCACAGACCAGGCACGAGCGGCACGCCGGCACGAAGCCGCCGCGTGCCGTGGCGAAGACGACCAGTTGCTCGCCCAAGCCGTTACACGCCTTGCAGACCTGGATCGGCGGGTGCGCCGGGACTGCGTCATCCTCCTCGGGTCGCGAGGCGGTGCTCACGTGATCTTCTCTCCCTACGGGCCAGGCCCGGGAGCCACGCCCGGGGGGACGACGACCGACTCAAGCTGCGCCGTGAAAACTACCCGGGGAGAGTGCCAGACCGACCCGCCCGCTGCCACCGGAGTCACCCGTTCGGGCCGATGACCCCGGTGGCGGCCCCGGCGGCGGACCTGGCTCAGACCATCGCCTGGAACATCCAGTGCTGTTCCTCCAGCTCACGTACAACGCCGATGATCAGGTCCTGAGTGACCGGGTCGGGCTGCTCGGTGATGTCCATCCGGGTGCGCATCCGGGTGACGACCCCGGCAAGTACATCGGTCATCAGCCGGATCACCTTCTCGTCGGCGAGGTAACCGACCTCCACGCCGTGCAGATGGGTGCCGCGGGCGACCGTCGACGCCTGGCCGTCCGGGTTGACCCCGATGGCCACGGCCCGCTCGGCGACAGCGTCCGCGAAGCGGCGGGCCAGCTCCACGACCTCGTCGAGCTGACGGTGCACGCTGCGGAAGGTCCGACCGATGACGTTCCAGTGCAGCTGCTTCGCGTACAAGGACAGATCGATCAGGTCGACCAACGCCCCCTGCAACGCTTCGCCGGTGACGGATCGGGCCTCATCGGACAGTGGGCTACGGATCGCACTCATGCTCGTCCTCTCGGGTCGGAGCTGCTTGCGTTCCCAGGCGTGCCCCGGATGGGAATCCGTATGCGGAGCTTCCGGCGCCGGCCCGGCCGCCACTCAGCAGCGCAGGCGCGACGCACGCGGGCGCGCTTGGACCTGGAGTGGACGAGGCCGACACGCGCCGTCGAGCAGGCACGGTCGAGAAAGCTCAGGCTGCCCGATTCACAACCGTCGGGCGGGCCGGTACCACGACCGTGGCCCCGCCGACACCCGCGCCCACCGTCAGCTCGGCGAGCTCGAGGTCCTCACTCACCTCGCGCAGCAAATCCGCGAGCCGGACTCCCAACGCCTCGCAGATGGCTGCGAGCAGCTCGGAGCTGGCTTCCTTCTGCCCACGCTCGACCTCGGAGAGATAGCCCAGCGACACCCTGGCCGCCGAGGACACCTCCCGAAGCGTGCGATGTTGATCTTGACGGCGGCGGCGCAACGCCTCGCCGATCATGCGTCGGAGCAGGACCATCGAGCCTCCTCCTTCGTCCGCGGGATGCGTTCACCGTATACCCACCACCGCGGCCCTCGGGCCCTCGTTGATGGGACTGTAACTGTGTAAGCACCTCGGGTCCGGCGATTACTCCCGCGATTCGTCGGTGGCGTCATCACCGAAGGTGACGATCGTGCTGCCGGGCAGTCCCGCCAAGGTACGTCGCAGCAAGTCCAGCGCGGTCACCGCGGCGAAGGCGCGCACCCGCGTCCGATCCCCGGGGAGACGAACCGAACGGGTAGTCGTGCCGTCCGGGCCGGCGAGGCCCAGGTGGACCGTACCCGCCGGCTTGCCCTCCAGCTCCGCCGGACCGGCGACACCCGTGGTAGCCAGCCCATAGTCGGCGCCGAGGCGGGCACGCACCCCGGCCGCCATCGCCGCGGCGGTGTTCGCCGACACCGCCCCCTCGGCGGCGAGCAGGCCCTCGTCGACGCCGAGCACCGAAGCCTTGACGTCGGTCGCGTAGGACACCACGCCGCCGCGAAACGCCTCACTCGCCCCGGGTACGTCGGTCAGCCGGCCGGCGAGCAGCCCACCGGTGATGGACTCGGCGACGGCGAGCGTGGCCGACCGAGCCCGCAGCAGCCCCAGTACCACGCTCTCCAGGGAGTCCTCGTCGCCGCCGTACACCCCGGCGCCGAGCGCCGCCCGCGCCGCCGCCTCCACCGGGGCGATCAGCGTCTCGGCCGCGGCCCGGTCGCGCGCCTGGGCGGTGATGCGAACCCGGGTCTGACCACCGCTGGCCAGGAACGCGATCCGCGGGTTGCCGATCGGCGCCAGCCGATCGACCTCGCCCGCGAGCGCCTCGGCGACCGCCGACTCCCACATCCCCGCCGTGCGCAGCACCCGGTGCACGACCACGGCCGGCTGGCCCGCGCGTCGCAGGATGTCGGGCAGGACGCTGGCGGTGAACATGTCGGTCATCTCGAAGGGCACACCCGGCATGGCGTACACGACGCCCGCGCCGATCTCCATCCGCAGGCCCGGGGCGGTGCCCGGCCCGTTGGGCAGCGGCTGCGCCCCCCTGGGCAGGTCCGCCTGCCGGTAGTTCATCATCGGGACGTCGCGCCCGTCGAGCCGGCCCATCGCCTGGAACCGCTGACGCAGCCCGGCCTCCAGGACGTCGTCGCGGCGCAGCTCGACGCCGGCCGCGGCGGCCATGCCCTCGCGGGTCAGATCGTCCTGGGTCGGCCCGAGACCGCCGGTCATGATGACGGCGTCGGCGCGGTCCAGCGCCACCCGGATCGCCGTGGCGATCACCTCGACGTCGTCGCCGACCACCGTGGATGTCGCGACCGTCACCCCGACGTCGGCGAGCTGGCGGCCGAGCCACGCGGCATTGCCGTTCACGATGTCGCCGTAGAGGAGCTCGTCCCCCACCGCCAGCAGCTCAGCGCGCATCTGTCAGCCCCTCGTCGTCGGTGATGGCGGGCCCGCCCTCGGGTTCTCCGGCGGCGTCGCGCGCGGCCCGACGCCGCAGCGCGAGCGCCCGATACACGTAGTCGATGCCGGTGACGACGGCGACCACCACCCCGGCGGCGAGGATCACCGCCCGGCTGGTCGCCGCGGCCCCCGCCAGCGGCAGCACGTAGAGCCCGATCGCCACGTTCAGCAGCAGCGTCTTGGCCTTGCCACCGCGACTGGCCGCGATCACCCCGAACCGGATCACCCACAACCGCAGCAGGGTCACCCCGACCTCGCGCAGCAGGACCAGCACCGTCACCGGCCACGGCAGCTCCCCGAGCACGGACAGCGAGATCAGCGCGGCGCCGGTCAGCGCCTTGTCCGCGATCGGGTCGACGAGGATGCCGAAGTCGGTGACGAGGTGCCAGTGCCGGGCGATGGACCCGTCGACCTGATCGGTGACCGCGGCGACGGCGTAGGCGACGAAGGCTGCATACCGCCATTCGTCGCTGTCGGGGCCGGCGAACAGCAGGACCACGAAGACCGGCACCAGGATCAACCGGATGATCGTCAGCAGGTTGGCGACGTTGAGCACGGACACGCTCGGGAGCGCCTCCGGCCCGCCGGCACCGCCCCCGGCGCCGGCGCCGGCGCCGGGGGCCGTCACGTCCCTTCCGCGCCGCGCCGGCCCACCAGGACCGATGCCCGGGCCCCGACGGGCGGCGACGAGGGCCGCCCGGCCTGGGGGCGGGCTCGGTCGAGCACCGCGGTGAACTCGGCGACCAGGTCGACCCCCTCGGTTGCGACGACCCGGGCCTCGATCAGGTCCCCCACCTCGACTCCGGGCACACCGACCGAACCAGGCCGGTCGGACGACTCGCCCGCCGCGACCGGGCCGGGCAGCCGCACCACACACGAGCCGTCCGCGTCGGGCTGCTGGTGGCCCGCGCACCCGGCGGCGAGCCCGTCGGTGACCTCCTCGACGAGAACCTGCACCCGGCTGCCGATGCGCTCCTGCGCCCGGGCAGCGGTGAGCTGTTCCACGAGATCGGTGATCTGCACCCGGCGTCGCTCGATCTCCTCCTCGGCGATCTTGCCCGGCAGCGCGACCGCCTCGGTGCCCTCCTCATCCGAATAGCCGAACACGCCGACCGCGTCGAGCTCGGCGGCCTCGAGGAAGTCGGCCAGGATGTCGACGTCCGCCTCAGTCTCGCCGGGGAAGCCGACGATCACGTTCGACCGGGCGCCGAGGCCGGGCAGCAGGTGGCGACCGCGGTCCAACAGATCGAGGAAGTGCTCGGAGCCGCCGAACCGTCGCATCCGGCGCAGCACCGCCGGGCTCGCGTGCTGGAACGACAGGTCGAGGTAGGGCGCGAGGCCCGGCGTGGTCAGCAGCACCTCGAGCAGCGACGGCCGCAGCTCCGCCGGCTGTAGGTAAACGGTGCGCACCCGCACGATGCCCGGCACGGCGGCGAGCTGCGGCAACAGCTTCTCCAGTGCCCGCAGGTCACCGAGGTCCTTGCCGTAGGAGGTCGAATTCTCGCTGACCAGCACCAGCTCACGTGCGCCTTCGCCGGCGAGCCACTCGGCCTCGGCGAGGACGTCGTCGACGGGACGGGAGACGTGCGAGCCGCGGAACGACGGGATCGCGCAGAACGCGCACCTCCGGTCGCATCCGCTGGAGATCTTCAGCGCCGCGACCGGTCCCGCCGTCAGCCGGCGGCGGCCCGGGACGCGCGCCGCGCCCCCGTCCGCCGGCCTGCCGGCGCCTGCGTGCCCGGGGACGTGCACGTCGATGTTCGCCGAAGCGCTCCGCTCGACCGGGGTGATCGGCAGCAGGGTCCGCCGGTCCCGCGGGGTGTGCGCGGGCACGATGGCGCCACCGAGGACCGCGTCGAGATGCTCGCCGATGCTCGGATAGGCGTCGAAGCCCAGCACCGCGTCGGCCTCGGGCAGGCTCGCCGCCAGCTCGTTGCCGTAGCGCTCCGCCAGGCAACCGACGGCCACCACCGCCCGCGGGCCCGCTCCGGCCGCCTCCCCGTCGCCGGCGCGCAGGCCGTCCGCGGCGAGCAGGGCGTCGATCGAGTCCTTCTTCGCCGCATCGACGAAGCCGCAGGTGTTGACCAGCACCGCGTCGGCGTCGGCGGCCTCCGCGACCAGCTCCCAGCCTTGCGCGGCGAGCCGGCCGGCGAGCTCCTCCGAATCCACCTCGTTCCGGGAACAACCGAGCGTGATCAGAGCTACCCGGCGCGGGACCTGTGTGGACACACAGGTCAGGCTACCGGGGCAGCGGCACCCGGCGCCGCACCAGCCCGACATGGCCGACACGCCCCCCGGTGGGGGGACACCCGGCAGACCGTCAGTCCACCGGCGCAATGGGCGCGATACCAAGCGCGGACGGCGCCGGCGCCGCGGCAAGCGGGCTGCGGCCGGCCTGACCGACCTCGCACTCGCCGGAGGCGACCAGGCTGACCCGGATCGTCACCACCTGGCCGGCGCCGCCGGAGGGCCCGAGGTTCCTGCCGTTGCAGGACACGTCGACCGCGCCCGCGTTGCCCATCTGGATGTTCAACGCCCCCGGCGCCGTGACGGTGCGGCTGTCGCCGGAGCGCAGCAGCTGCGCCAGCAGTATGTGCCGGTCGTCGTCACGCACCTCCAGCCAGCTCTGCGCGTCGCGCGCCGCCACCACCACGTTTACCCCCGCCGGCGGGGAGGTGGTGGGAGCGGCGACGGGCGCGGCGCTCGGCGCCGCGCTCGGCGCCGGCTCGGTCACCGGGTGCGCCGCGGCGTCGCCCTGCCGCGTGGATCCGGACGAACCGGACGACCCGGAGCCGGGCACCAGCAGCGCGATGACCGCGATCAGGCACACCGCGGCCAGCGACGCGATCATCGCGGCCCCCCAGCGGAACCCACCACGCCGACGCCGGGTTCCGCCTCGCAGCGGGTCGAACTCACCGGGCGGGACACCGAGCACGGGCCCGGTCAACGCCTCATGCGAGGCGTCGTAGGCGGCGAGGACGGGACCGGGGTCGAGGCCGAGGCTGGTGGCGATGCTGCGCAGGTGGCCGCGGGCGTAGACCGTGCCGCCGCAGCGGGAGTAGTCGTCCTGCTCGATCTGGTCGATCAGGCTCGCCCGCACCCGCGTGCGCTCGCTGACCTCGTCGATCGTCAGGTTGCGCTCGCGACGGGCCGCGGCGAGCAACGAGCCGGCGCTGGCCGGCTGCGGATCGTCCACGGATTGCATGAGCGACCTCCGCAAGCGTGAATGTCTGCCTACCGTGGAGGCACCGGCCTCAGTTTACGGTCCGTCACCCCGACTCGAAAGCGCAGACCCGATCACCGGCACTTCCTAGCCGTTGCGCAGGGTCGTGAGTAGACCTTCGAGTTCGTCGGGCATGACGAGCACGTCACGTGCCTTGGAGCCCTCGCTGGCCCCGACGATGCCCCGGCTCTCCATCAGGTCCATCAGCCGGCCCGCCTTGGCGAACCCGACGCGCAGCTTGCGCTGCAGCATGGACGTGGAGCCGAACTGGGTGCTCACCACGAGCTCGACGGCCTGCAGGAACAGCTGCAGATCGTCGCCGATCTCCTCGTCGATGTCCTTCTTCGCCTCACCGCCGCCGTCGAACACATCCTCACGGAATGCCGGTGGCGCCTGCTCCTTGGTGTGGTCGACGATCGCGGCGATCTCGTCCTCGGAGACGAAGGCGCCCTGGATACGGGCCGGTTTGCCCGCGCCCATGGGAAGAAACAGCGCATCGCCCAGACCGACCAGCTTCTCGGCGCCGGCCTGGTCGAGGATCGTGCGGCTGTCCGTAAGCGACGCGGTCGCGAACGCGAGCCGGGACGGCACGTTCGCCTTGATCAGACCGGTCACCACGTCCACCGACGGACGCTGGGTCGCCAGCACGAGGTGGATGCCGACCGCACGGGCCATCGCCGTGATCCGGCAGATGGCATCCTCGACGTCACGCGGGGCGACCATCATCAGGTCGGCGAGTTCGTCGACGATGGTCAGGATGTACGGATACGGCGTGTACACCCGCTCGGAACCGGGCGGGGCGACGATCTCCCCGTTGCGGACCTTGCGGTTGAAGTCGTCGACGTGGCGCACCCCGCAGGCGGCGAGGTCCTCGTAGCGGTTCTCCATCTCCTTGACGACCCACTGCAGCGCGTCGGCCGCCTTCTTCGGATTCGTGATGATCGGCGTGATCAGGTGCGGGATGCCCTGGTAGTTCGTCAGCTCGACCCGCTTGGGGTCGACGAGCACCATGCGCACCTGGTCCGGCGTCGCACGCGCCAGCACCGAGGTGATCAGCGTGTTGATGCACGTCGACTTGCCGGCGCCGGTCGCCCCGGCGATGAGGATGTGCGGCATCTTCGCCAGGTTCGCGAGCACATAGCCGCCCTCGATGTCCTTGCCGAGGCCGACGACCAGCGGATGGGAGTTCGCCAGCGCCTCACCGCTGCGCAGCACGTCACCGAGCGACACCAGCTCGCGGTCGGTGTTGGGGATCTCGACGCCGACCGCACTCTTGCCCGGGATCGGGCTGATGATCCGCACGTCCGCGCTCTTGACCGCATAGGCGATGTTCTTCGCGAGCTGGGTGATCCGCTCGACCTTCACCGCGGAACCCAGCTCGACCTCGTACCGGGTCACCGTCGGACCGCGGGTGAAACCCGTGACCCGCGCATCGACCTTGAACTGTGCGAAGACGTCGGTGAGCGAGGCGATCACACCGTCGGTCGCGGCGGAACGGACCTTCGGTGGAGTGCCGGAACGCAGCAGCGTCGGCGACGGCAGGGTGTAGTCGCCGTCGATCGGCGGGACCAGATGCTGGATTTCGTCCGGGGCGCTCGGGGACCCCGGCCCGGGCACGCCGCTCGCCGTGTCGGCGGCGCCGGCAGTCACCTTCGCCGCCCGCGTCCGCCCACGCCGCGCAGCAGCCCCCGCGGCCAAGCGCGCCGCCGGGGCGGGGCCCGCACCAGCCGGGCCAGCCGGGCCAGCCGGGCCAGCCGGCGGATCTTCGTCGTCGGACCCGGCGGCGTAACCGGTGTCGGCCTCGGGGCCGGCGAGCTCGCCGAACAGGTCGAGGGTGAGGTCGCCGGCCGAGGGCTCGCCGTCGGCCGGCTCGGCACCCGCGGCGGCACCGCGCCGGGATCGGCGCCGGGGCCGGCCGCCGCTCTGCTCTGCCTCGATGTCGCCCGCCGGCCTGGCGCCACCGGTGACGTCGGCCTCAAGCGGGTCGTCGGCGAGCGCAGGATCGTCGAGCTCGTCGTAGTCGGAGTCGTAGCCGTCGTCGAGACGCGCTCGCGCCGCGGGATCGCGCACCCCGGCGGTGAGCCGGTCGACGAGCTCGGCGAGCAGCTCGGGCACCTGCCGGATCGGCGTCGCGGTGATCACCAGCACGCCGAACGCCGCGATCAGCAGCAGCAGCGGGACGGCGACAAAGGGCGTCACGGCGCTCGCGAGCGGCAGCCCGCCGAGCAGGCCGACGATGCCGCCGGCCCCCCGAACCCGGCCGACGCCGTCGGAGAAGTCGGGCAGCCCGCGGGCGATGTGCACGACGCCGAGCAGGCCGACGCCGAACGCGGCCCAGCCGATCACCACCCGACCGCGGCTGTCGGGGTCGCTGGGCGCGCGCACGAGCCGCCAGGCAGCCCCCAGGCCGAACAACGGAAGCGCCCACGCCCCAGCGCCGACTAACAGCTCCAGGGCGGCGGCGGCGAAGGAGCCGACCGGCCCGCCCGCGGAGAACCAGACCGCGACGGCGGCCAGGATCGCCCCGCCGAAGGCCGCAAGACCCAGCCCGTCGCGCCGGTGAGCGGGATCGATACGCAGGTCGCGGGCGCCCCGCCCGGTGCGGCGCAGCATGGTGCCAAGCAGCGTCGCCGCGGTCATCCACACCTGGTAGACGGTCCGGACGACGGCCTGGCCGACCATCAGGCTCAGCGGCGGCCGGCGCTGCCGGGCCGGCGCTTTCGCCCGGCCGGCGGGCGCGGACCGGGTGGATCCCCCGGTCCGCGCCGCGCGGCCGCCCGAGGCCGTGCGGGCCTTACCGCCCGAGGCCGGGCGGCTCTTACCGCCCGAGGCCGGGCGGCTCTTGCCGCCCGCGCCACCGCGCGCTGCTGTCTGACGCCCATCGCCCCCCGGTCGGGACGTGGCCGTCTCCGTCTGCACACGCGTACGCGCGCCGCTGGTACGTGTGGCCACCGTCGAAACGGTACACAGGGACGCGGCCGAGTCCCTGCAACCCCGACGAACCGGGCGCGCCGTACTGGGCCCACCCACCCGCACGGGCGGGTGAGGATGAGCCACCCCGGCAGGTCAGACCTCCAGGACCACCGGAATGATCATCGGACGGCGACGGTAGTGCTCGTTGACCCAGCGGCCGACCGTGCGCCGCACGAGCTGCTGCAGGGCCGCAGTGTCGTTCATCCCGCCGCGCATCGCGTCCGCCAGCCCGTCGCTGACCAGCCGGGCCACCGAGTCGAAGGTGGCGGGTGAGTCGGTGAAGCCGCGGGCGGACAGGTCGGGGCCGACGACGACCTTGCCGGCGGCGGCATCCACCACGACGGTGATCGTGATGAAGCCCTCCTCACCGAGGATCCGGCGGTCCTTCAGGCTCGGCTCACCGACGTCGCCGACCGCGGCGCCGTCGACGTAGACGAAACCGCAGGGCACCGCGCCGGTGATGCGAGCCCGACCGTCGAGCAGGTCGATGACCATGCCGTCCTCGGCGAGAACCACATGGTCGGCGGGCACGCCCGTGGCCTCGGCGAGCTTCGCGTGCGCCCGCAGATGGCGCCACTCGCCGTGCACCGGCATGACATTGGACGGACGGGTGGCGTTGAGGACGTAGAGCAGCTCGCCCGCCGGGGCGTGGCCGGAGGTGTGCACCTTGGCGACGCCCTTGTGGACGACCTTCGCGCCATAGCGGGTCAGGCCGTTGATGACCCGGAAGACCGCGTTCTCGTTGCCGGGGATGAGGCTGGACGCCAGCACGACGGTGTCCCCGGCCTGAATACGGATCTGGTGATCACGATTGGCCATCCGGGACAGCGCCGACAACGGCTCGCCCTGCGACCCGGTGGAGATCAGGCAGATGTTGCGGTCGGGCAGCGAGTCCACGTCCCGGGCGTCGATGATCAGACCCGGCGGCACCCGCAGCAGGCCGAGGTCGCGCGCCACGCCCATGTTGCGCACCATCGAGCGGCCGACGAAGCAGACCGAGCGGCCATGCGCCTCGGCGGCGTCGAGCACCTGTTGCACCCGATGCACGTGGCTGGCGAAACAGGCGACGATGATCCGGCGGGTCGCGTCCCGGAAGACCCCGTCGATCACCGGGGCGATCTCCCGCTCCGAGCTGACGAATCCGGGCACCTCGGCGTTGGTCGAGTCGGACAGCAGCAGGTCCACGCCCTCGCGACCGAGCCGGGCGAAGCCGCCGAGGTCGGTGAGCCGACCGTCGAGCGGGAGCTGGTCCATCTTGAAGTCGCCGGTGTGCAGGACGAGGCCGGCGTCGGTGCGGATCGCGACGGCCACCGCGTCCGGAATCGAGTGGTTGACCGCGAAGAACTCGCACTCGAACGGCCCGTAGGTGTGTCGCTCCTCCTCGCGGATCTCCTGCGTGACCGCCTTGATCCGGTGCTCGGCGAGCTTCGCGTTCAGCAACGCCAGGGTGAGGCGGGTGCCGATGATCGGGATGTCGCGCCGCTCCCGCAGCAGGTACGGGACCGCGCCGATGTGATCCTCGTGCGCGTGGGTGAGGATCAGCGCGTCGATGTCGGCCAGCCGGTCCCGGATGGCGGTGAAGTCCGGCAGGATCAGGTCGACCCCGGGTTGGAAGTCCTCCGGGAACAACACGCCGCAGTCGACGATCAACAGCCGGCCGGCGTGTTCGAAGACGGTCATGTTGCGGCCGATCTCGCCGACCCCGCCGAGCGGGATGATGCGCAGCCCGTCCGCGCGCAGCGGCGGCGGGGGGCCGTAGTCGGGGTGCGGGCGGCTCATGAGACCTCACCCGCCGCCATGACGGCGAGCCCGACCGGCGCCTGGCGCGAGCCGGCGACATCCAGCGTCGCCTCGGCGAGGTCGACGCGTAGCCGCGCGACCTCAGCGGGGGTGGCGTCGACCAGCGGCGGTCGGACCGGACCGGCCGGCAGCCCGGCAAGCCGTAGCGCGGCCTTTGCCAAGATCACCCCTTGCGTTCGGAAGATTCCCTCATACGCGGGCAGCAAGCCCTGATGCAGCGCGATCGCCCGACCCACCTCACCGGCCCCAATGGCCTCGATCATGGCACGGATCGCCGGGGTGGCCACGTGCGAAACAACGCTGACGACCCCACAGGCCCCGATGGACAGAAGCGGCAGGGTGAGCGCCTCCGTGCCTGAGTAATACGCCAGATTCGTCCGCGCCATCACCCAGGAGGAGGCGGCCAGGTCGTCCTTGGCGTCCTTGACCGCGACGATACGCGGGTGTTCAGCCAACCGCATCAGGGTGTCGGTCGCCACCGGCACCCCCGTCCGGCCGGGAATATCATAGATCATAACGGGCAGCCCGGTCGCGTCGGCGACGGTGGTGAAGTGCAACGCGAGCCCGGCCTGCGGCG
Organism: Frankia gtarii; assembly: GCF_025403375.1. GTDB lineage: Bacteria > Actinomycetota > Actinomycetes > Frankiales > Frankiaceae > Frankia > Frankia gtarii. The sequence goes on along the minus strand of NZ_JAMPTM010000050.1, from coordinate 970 downwards.
GCTTGCTGTAATACGGCGCGACGACGAGCAGCCCCTGAGCGCCCGCGGCCTCGGCCGCCCGGGCAAGCTCCACCGTGTGGGCGGTGTCGTTGGTCCCGACGCCGGCGACGACGCGGGCACGCCCGGCCACGGCCTCGACGACCACGCGCACCAGGCGGGCTTTCTCCGCATCGGTCGTGGTCGGCGACTCCCCGGTGGTGCCGTTGACGACAAGCGCCTCGTTGCCCGCGTCCACCAGGCGGACCGCGAGCTGCGCGGCACCCGCTTCGTCGAGAGCGCCGTCCGCCAGGAACGGCGTGATCATCGCCGTGATCATGCGCCCGAACGGCGCCGGCGGCAACGCTGACATACCGGTCACGCTAGAGCACACCTCCGACATCATCTCTCCGGCCGACGCGGAGCGCCGACCACCGAACAAACCACCCATGCTTCTACCCGGCGCCGCGCGGCACCCGGCGCGAACCCATCGTCCGCCCGACCCGCCGCGCCGGCCAGGCCGGCGCGGCCCGCGCAGGGCGGATCCGCCCGGATCGGACATCACCGCCGCACCGCCGGACAGACCGCCCACGCACGCTCGCTCACCAACCACCCTGCACATCTCACACCACCCCCGCACCCACCACGCCTCGTCCGCCCACCTGCCACCTCCGGTACCCAGACGCCGCGCCGGGGCGGGAACCGCCGCGTCGGACCGGGCCGCTGCCACCGCCGAGCGCCACGCCCGCGACCTCGTCCGACCCGGTCCGACAGCAGACCGACGCCCCGGACATGAGCACCCGGCTCGATGCACCGCCGCCGTTGCCGTCGGCCGCGGTGGCAAACAGTCGCAAGCTCCGCGCCGCCGCCGGCGATCGCCGACACCGGGCCCGACGCGGCTGCACAGGCAGCCACCGGGCAAACCGACGAGAGGCGGTGAACAGAGGCGAGAAGGACTAGTGTGCGCGAACGGACCCCCCGGACCCCCCGGACC